>NZ_JBHXQN010000040.1:0-56613 GCF_042717785.1 Streptomyces sp. NPDC058619 | reverse complement strand
TCCACGGCCGAGTACTCACACCACCACGAACGGCCGAATCGTCACACCGGTCACGGCTGACCACAACATCTCATCAAGATCCTGTTACGAGCTCTTAGAGAACCACTCCGGCCGTGACCTGGCTCTGCTTTGCCTCGATGTAGTCCCTTCTCAGGATCACGCGACCGCACGAGGCTGGATCATCGGTGTGTGGCCGGAAGTTCCGGAGGTCCTGACATACGCCCGCCAGGCGCTGAACGGGCGCGAGCCTGAGGTCGTCGGAGTGCTATACGGCTACGGCCCACAGCGTGGACCGACGGCCGCCCAGATCGTCGCTGATGCTGCGGCCCTGTTGTCCCCCCTTGAACCAGCGCTGAGGGTAGTGGCAGCCCAGCAACTTGCACGTCGCGGTACCGACGCCGACGTGGTCATCGACCTCTTGGAGGACTGGAGGTCCGATGTCGATCCCGCGGTACGCCGAGCCGCCGTCACGACACTGGCTCGAACACTCGCATCGGCCAGGAGCGGCACGACTCAGAGGGTGGTCCAGCCAAGCCGTCGCCGGGATGCACTGGAGCGACTACGGCAGGAGTGCCGGGCGGACTTGCGTTCCTATGCAGTGGACCTGGATGCCGAACGCCGTACAGCCTGGGTGATCATGCTGCTTCTGGGCGATGTCACTCTCCTGGACGGCGTTCTCGAGAGGCACAACGGTAGTCCTGTCAGCGTCGATCTCGAGTACCTGAGCGATTCCTCTGACGCCCAGCTAGTCGAGCTCATCGTGGCAAATTGGGCCCCGCTCCAACAGCAGTGCGCCAACCAGCTCGTTGAGCGCCTTGCCGGCAGATTGGGCCAGCGAGACTCTAAACAGGCCCAGGTGTGGTCCGCTCTCGCCCCTGCCGCCCACCGCAAGCCGGAGGTTGGTCGTGCGCTGCAGGATGCCATCCTCCGTGACCCCGAACTGCTACGCGATCGGCAGGTCCTGACCTGGTACTGCGAGTCCAATCCATCGGATCCTCAGCTCATGGACCTTGCCGTCCAGGCTGCCGAGGCCGGGTACCCCGGCGGTGATCCACGCTCTGTCCTTGACCTGGTGGGATCTGCCCCGGTAAGCCCTGTATCCAGGCAGGCACTCCTCAATCGCCTGATCCAGCGGCCTGGTCGTGTGCAGGCGCCTGCCTTGATCACCGACGAGGTGATCGACATGTACGTCACCGGCTGGCGGCGCGTTGCTCTTGCGCGCCTGCTCCCCGAAGATCCACATGCTCAGAGCCTCTACCGCAATCTCGGCGCCATGCTGGGATCGAAAGGCCGTTCGGACTGGACCTGGGAACAGGCATGCGAGGTCACCATCGGCCTCGCGCCACCTACGCATGTGCCCATCCTCCTCCTCCGGCTCAGCGAGCGACTGCACCGGCTCGGCGAGGACTACGCGGCAGCTCACCTGGTTGATGCTGCCGTTCACAGGCTGCGTCGTGACCCGGAAGCGGAAGAAGCGGTCCTTGCCGCGGTCCTTCAACCGGACAGTATCGACATGAGCACGCCGCTGTGGCGGTCCTCCGATGTTCCCCGTGGCACCGATATCGCCCATCAGCAGGTTCTACTCGCCTCGGTCCTCGCAGCAGCGACTGGCCTCCCGCCTGCAGGCGCCAAGGCTCTCACTCCGCTCACCGGTATGCAGAGCGCCCTGGGCGACAACCCCCTAATGACACCGCGCCCGATCGCCCTCGTCGTCCTTGACCTCCTCGACGCAGCCAGTTGACGATCCTCGAAGACTGTCAGGGAACACCGGGGCCCCGTCTCATGCGCAAGCGGTTCTCGCGGATGAGTGCTCGCCGGATCAGCCTCCGGGGAACGGTACTGGTTTCCGAGTGCCGGTGGCCGGGCCGACTGGTCGCGAGGGGCGTAAGGTCGCCAGTTGCTGCTCGAACAGCACGACCTCTAAGCGCCGCCGCGTTCGCGAAGGCGATGGCCCCTGCGTAGTGCGCTCACGACTCTGGGCAGTGTGGCCGCACGTCGAAACTGACCCTGATCCTGTTCACTGCACTGACCCTGATCGTGTTTGCTGGACGGGCCGCAGCGGCTGCCGGCTACCTAGCTCGTCGAGACAGCGCGATGTACCCAGCTGCACTCGCCCGCTTGGCAACGGCCCTTGCTGCGGCTGTAATCGCAGGGGCATCTTGTGGTCGCAGCTGAATCCCTGGCGCGCCGATAGTCATCGTGGCCGTCTGGGCGCAGTTGGAGGTGCCATGTTCGCGATGGCCGGAGACCGTGTTCAGCGCATCGAGTACCGTCCGTGCTCTGGGCAGGGCAGGATGACCTACGCACGGTAGAGGCCCGGGGGAGGCTCATAGTGGTGACGGCGCATCCGCAACTCTTGTTCGTTCACGGAATTGGTGGCCTCCGCGACCCGGAGGCGGAACGACGTGAATGGCTAGCGGCGTTGGCCACCGGTGTGCGCGCGGCCGGAAAGCCGGAACTTGTCTCGGCACTCACCCAAGGCTGGCTGGCGGATGTCCGTTTCGCCGACTACAGCATTCTGTTCACTGCCAGAGGCGCCCAGGGAGGTTTGGCGGAAGCGGAGTTGGATCCGCTCGAGGAACAGATCGTTGCCGCCCTCTTGGAGGCGATGGTGGATGAGCTCGCCGAGCAGTTTCCACCGGACACCGGGACGCCCGATGCCCGGCTCATCGAGCAGGCGCGGCACCACCTCGACGGACTGTCATCCGGCAGTCAGGGACCGGGGGCATTCGCACGGCGGCTGGTCTGGGCGACCACGACGTTGGTACAGCTGCCCGGTCTTCGCCAGAGTGGGCAATGGGCGAACGGTCAGGCGTTCGCCCTGCATCTCTCCCAGGTCGCGCGGTACTTGAATCGGCGGGGCGACAAAGCCGCTCTTGGCGCGGCCGTTCGCTCCCGGGTATTGGAGGGGCTGGATCCCGCCCGTCCACTCGTCCTGGTCTCGCATTCCCTGGGTACGGTCGTAGCCTACGAGGCCCTGCACGAATACGAGGGCCCGGTCGCACTGTGGGTGACGCTCGGTTCCCCCCTTGCACTCGGCGGTGTCGTCCTGCAGCGTCTGGTACCCCGGCCGCCGTCCTGCCCGGAAGGCGTGGGGGCATGGCTCAATTTCTGGGACCGGAACGACATCGTGGTCGGGCGTCCCCGGCTGGCGGACTGGATCGCGCCGAGCAGCACAGGGGTAAAGGCGCAGACCGCGCCCGTGAAGTCCGCTGGACTATGGACCCATACGGCGACCAAGTACCTGGAGCACGCGGACGTGTCCAGGCCGATCGTCGAGGCTCTCGTGCCGTGACGGGCGCTGTCACTTCTCCGGTGGCTCGCCATGTGCTGGTGGTGGGAGCCCAGTGCCGGGGTGCGGAGAGACTGCCGGGTCTGGAAGACGCGGCGCGCCGCCTGCACCGGGCTCTGGTGGACCAGGATCTCGGTGCCTGCCTCGACCGCGGTGAGGGTGAAACGGGGTCCCTGCTCGTGGGCACCTCGCTCGGCAAATCAGCTGTCGAGAAGGCTCTCTCCGCCGCAGTTGAGCGGGCCAGAGAGGACCGCGGCGCGCTGATCCTGGCGCTGCTTGGCCACGGAACGGGGGGCTGCGGCGGCCCGTTGTACTTCGTGACATCGGGCAGCGCCCAGGACGGAGCGCTCCACCAGCTGCACGTTCCCTCCCTGATCGGCACGATGACGAACGAAACCGGACCCAATGGTCTGATCGCCGTCATCGACACCTGCCACGCGGCCGCCGCGCTTCTGGACCCGCAGTCCGCGACGGCCGGGCTGCAGCAGGGCGGCCTGCGTCTGGCGATGCTGTTCGCCGCCTCCGCCCATCTGCCGGCCTGGCACATGAACCTGAGTGTCCAGCTCGCCGAGCTGCTGGAGAGCGGGGTCCCCGGTGCCGGAGAGTTCCTGGCCGTCGACGAGCCGCTGCTCAAGGAACTTCGCGGCCGTATCCACACCCAGGAACCCGGCGGCTTCGTCTTCGACGGCGCCCCCGCGCCCGGTGAATCGCTGTGGCTGGCCCGCAACGTCAGATCAGCGAGCCGGCGCGCCGCCGGCGCTCTCGGTCTGCCAGCGTACGAGCGACTGCACAAGCTGCTGGGCCCACTGGAGGGCACGGGCGACATCAGCAGCCGGGAACAGCTGAAGGACTGGATCGCCGGGCTGGGGCCGGAGCGCCTTGCCCACCCTGCGGTCCGACGGGTGGTCGAGTTCGAGCGTGATCTGAGTGTGTGCACTGCGGCCGTTGCCGTCCTCCAGGAGACCTTCGGGGACGCTCTTACCGACAACTTGCTCCGCAAGGCGGCGGTACGCGCCGGGTTCCCGCTGGAGGTGGCGGTCCGGCTGCCCTGCCCCTCCCTGCGCGACACGGTGGAGTACGCAGTCCTGTGCCAGTCGACGGTGGCCCCTGCGGGACAGAGCCGGTCCCTGGTGCATTTCATCGCCGCCCTCGCCCATCTGATCGGTCCCTCGGATGCCCTCCCGCAGCCGCTCGTCGTCTGGGCAGCCGGATCGGGTGCGGGCACCGCGCTGAACAGCCGATTGAACGAACTACGCGGGGCCACACCCCGCCTGGTCCTGGTAGCCGCCGACGACGGCGGTGAGGACGTCGTCCGAGTGGAGGCCTCGCTGCTGTTCGGCTCGGCCGTGGTGCACTCCGAGGAGTTCCCGTGCGAGCCGGGGCCGGTGCCGGGTGCCCCGGTGGCCGCGCTGGACAAGGCCCGCCTGTGGGCCTTGTCCTGGCTGGCGGCCGCGGGCGAGCCACTGGTGGCGGTCGATGTGTCGGTCCCGACCTCTCTGCTTCTGGATTCCCCTCCGGAGGAGTGGAAGGTGGTGCGCGGCAGACGCATGCTGGGTGTCGACTACGACGTCACGACCCGCTGGTCGGGGCTGCTGACACCGCCGTCTGGTGTGCCCCTCGACGAGATGCTCCACACGGGCAGGCGCTTGGTGTCCTTCTTGGAGAGCAGCGCCAAATGCGGCCCCTCGTGGCTCGGCTCGGATGACCTCGACAGTGTCGAGGCGCTGCAGGAACTGCTCGGCCGCCGTCGTGAGGGCAGTTGTGTATGGGGCGTGGACGCCCTGCCGGAGAAGGACTTCGACATCATGCTGGAGGAACTCCTCATCCACACGCCCGCCTTGATCTGGCCTCGGGGTGAGAGTGTCCGCGGCAGGCCGTCGCTGCAGGACGCGGTCGCGGAGCATTGGGACACGCTGCCTGCGAAACTCATCAGTGCCTTCCAGGAGCAGCTGAACGGCATTCCCGATGATCTGGCCGACATCCGTACGACGTGGCACGACGCGCACTGGCAGGAGTTCTGTCAACGGCGTGCCGGCCGGGCGGTCGTCGCCCCGCAAGACGTGACGCCGAAGGAGCAGGCATGAACTGGACTCCGTACTACTCGGGTACGGGAAGCGCGACGGAGCAGCTTCGAAGGCTCCCTCCCCCTCCTCCGTGGCACGCGCCGACGGGCACGGCCGACCCCATGCAGGCGCTGTCTCCGGCGAGCACCTACCGCGCGGATCCCGAACTGGTCGACGCGGTCAACGCCGCGCTCCACCTGCGTCGGCCTCTGCTGCTGACCGGACCAGCCGGCTCCGGGAAGTCCTCCGTCATCGAGCAGATCGCCACCGAACTCGGGCTCGGGAGTGTGCTGCGCTGGCACATCACCTCCCGCAGCACACTCGCCGATGCGCTGTACCGATATGACGCCCTGGGCCGCATCCACGCCTACAACCTTCGTGCGATCGGCCGTCCCGCCACGTCCAAGCACGGACGGGCCCTGCGCCGCGCCAGCCGACTCGTGCGCGAGGACCTCGGAGAGTTCGTCCAACTCGGCCCGCTCGGCACCGCCTTGCTGCCGGGACCACTCCCTCGCGCGCTGCTGATCGACGAGATCGACAAGAGCGATCTGGATCTGCCCAGCGACCTCCTCGATGTCCTGGAACGGGGGCGCTACGAGATCCCCGAACTCGCCAGGCATTCGAGGAGTCACGTCACGGTCCGCACCACCGACCCGGGTGTCCGACAGGACATCAAGGACGGCCTGGTGGAGTGCTCGGAATTTCCCGTCATCATCCTCACCAGCAACGGCGAGCGTGACTTCCCCGCCCCCTTTCTACGGCGCTGCGTACGCTTCAGGATGCCCGCGCTCACGGCCAAGGCCCTCACCGGCATCGTCGAAGCCCACCTGGAGAAGATGGAGGAAGACACCACCGAGGACCTCGTGAACGCCTTCGTCGACCGGCTGAACCGCGGTGAGAACCTCGCCGTCGATCAGCTGCTGAGCGCCGTCCACCTCCTGCGCGGCGCACGCGTCCAGGACGACGAGCAGCGGAAGCGGCTGCAGGAGCTGCTCTTCCAAGGGCTCGGGCGTGGCTGAGAACAAGGCCGCTCGATTGCTGGCCGTCCTGGCCGGCGTCAACCTGGATGACATCGGCACCGACGCGGAGGGGGACATCCGGGAGGCTCTCGACGCTCTTGTTCTCGCAGCCGCCAGATCCGGCGCCGGCAGGGCGGACGGTATCCCCGCCGATCCGGCCTCGGCCCCTGACGAACCGGCCGCCGACGCGGCCGTGCCGCCCGACGCGGACACCGATGGTTCCGATGACGCGCCGGCCATCGGAACCACTTCGGACGCGGGCACTTCGGGGGCTGCCTCGGTCTGGCTGAAGGACGAAAGCAGCAGCCACTCGATCCCTGGCAGTCCCCTGAGCATCGGCCGGGCCCCGGCGCTGCCGAACGCGCTCGACATCGGCCGTGCCCTACGCCCGCTGCGGCGCTTCCGGCCGTCCAGGGTCCATCAGCGTCTCGATCTGGACGCCACCGTCGACCACTACACACGTACCGGTCTGCTTGTCCCCCAGCTCGCGCCCGCCGCAGAGCCCTGGCTGGAGGCCGTCGTGGCTGTGGACCGAGGCACCTCCATGGCCGTCTGGGACGAGACCTCACTCGCCCTCACCCGGATGCTGTGGGCCCTGTCCGCCTTCCGCAGAGTCCACGTGTGGCACCTCGAACACCCACCGCAGGGCGAACCGGTACTGCGCGACCACCATGGCCGGCTTCTGCCCATGGACCCGTCAGATCCCCGCCACACCCAGCCCGCCGACCGGCTCCTGCTCGTTGTCTCCGACTGCGCGACTCCCGCCTGGCGCCGAAGCGAGCTGTGGCAGACGCTCCACAAGTGGGGGCGGACGGCACCTGTGGCCCTGATCAACCCGCTTCCCAAACGCCTGTGGCAGCGCACCGGCCTCGACTTGCCCCGGACCGTCGCCACCGCCTCGGTGCCGGCATCCCCCGGAGGGCTCCTCGCCTACCGCCGTCCCCGCTTGTTCCGCGAAGACGCCCCTCGCACGCAGCCTTGGCAGGCGCTGCCCGTACTGCAGATGGATGCCCACCAGGTCCTCGCCTGGGCGCACGCCCTGATGCGCACCGACCCCAGTGGCTGCGAAGCGGTCCTCGTGCCGGCCTCGGGGCGAGTACCCTCCAGGACCCGCAGTCCACGAGCAAGCTCCGCACCACCTGATGTGCCGGCAACCGGCCCACACATCACGGCCGCGGCCCGGGCCTTCACGGACAACCGGCAATCACCCGCCGTCCGGCTGGCGATCGCCGCCTCGTCACTCGACGCATTCACCCTCGCCGTCCTCGACGTCCTCCGTGAGCGCATCGTGCCTGACGCGTCCCTGGCCGACACCGCGGAATTCCTTACCGCCGGACTCCTCGCAGCAACACGGCACGAGGGGGCCGACATGGTGTACCGGTTCCTCCCGGATGCGGCGACGCATCTGCGCGGGCTGCTGAGCCGCGACCAGGCGTGGGACGCCCACTTCGCCCTCACCGACCATCTCCGGGCTCACCCACAGGCCCCGCACGGCATCGGCGCCGCCGTTCACTCACCCACGAGCCAGGAGATGCTACCGACCGGGCTGCGGCCGGTGGCCCAAGCTGCTGCCGCAACGGCACGCCTTCTGGGCGTCGAACTCACCGAGTCCCCATCAGGCCTCGACGCCCTGGACCGGCCCGGCGCCGGCGAGGGGGATGGCGCCCTGGCAGTGCCGGACGATCTCCCCGAGCCTGCACCGGACGTGGGAGTCGCCGCCGACGACCCCAGGGGCGGCGGTGCGGTGATGTTGCGTGCCCATCAGCTCCAGATGCTTGACCGTCTGAACACCGAGCGCGACCTGCACGACCGGCACCGCAATCTCCTCATCGCTCCCCCCGGCACCGGCAGAACCGTGACCACCGCCTTCGACTATCAGCACCTTTGCCGGCAGCACGACCAGGACTTGCGTCTGCTCTTCGTCGCGGGCTCGGTGGAAGCGGTGCACCAGGCGCGCGAGACCTACGAATCGGTCCTCGGATCCCGGTGGTTCGGAGAGTCCCTGCCTGGCACGGGATCCCTCGAACGCGGCCATCACGTCTTTGCCACGTGGCAATCCCTCGACCGTGTTCTGGAAACGCTGGCACCTGATCACTTCGATGTCATCGTCATCGACGAATTCCACACCATGGGAATTCGGATGCTCACCAACATCATGGAGCACTTCGCACCGAGGGAGCTACTCGTCCTCTCGGTGGTCCCCGAACGGACGAACGGCGCCGCAATCCACGAGGAGTTCTTCGAGGGTCGTATCGCTGCGGAGATGCGCCTTCCCGACGCCTTGGCGATGGGCCTCCTGACGCCCCTCCACTATTTCGGCTTCGCGAACGGCGCCGACTACCAAGGGCTGGGTCGGCAGCAGGGAGAGCACGGCCGGTCTTCGCGGAACGAGCTGCAGACCGCAGCTGAGGCGCGGGCACGACTGGTCATCCGCGCCTTGCAGGACACGGTTCCCGATGTGAGGACCATGCGGGCCGTAGGCATGTGCGAGTCCGCTGCACAGGCCGAAATGATGACCCGATGCTTCCGCGACGCCGGCTTCCGAGCCGCCACTCTCATTGCGAGGGACCACCCTGAGATGCGCCAGGAGACGCTTTCCTCTCTCAGGAACGGCGACCTACAGGCCGTCTTCTCTGTCGACGCCCTTGGCGGAAACGTCCACCTTCCCGAAGTGGACACGCTTCTCCTGCTGCGGCCACTGTCCAGCGCCTTTCATTTCCTTCGGCAACTGAGTGTCGGCCTTGGGCTCTTCCCGGGCAAACTCGTGCTCAACGTGCTCGACTTCATCGGGTATCACCGCAGGGAAGTCCGTCTCGACTACCAGTTCAGGGTCCTGACCAACCTGTCGGGCAGGCAGCTCCTCGACCACATCGAGCACGATGCCCCGCCGCTCGGCAGCGGTTGCACGATCACCTTCGACGAGACAGCCAAGCGTCTGGTCACCGCCGGCCTCAGGGCACAGATTCAGGGCCGGGCCACCGGCCTGGCAGACGGCACGGGCGAGGAACTCCCTTCCGCAGAGCAGCAGGCGCCGCCGACCCTGGCCCCGACACGGGCGTTCCACCAGTCGCCGCGGGCCGTCAGGGTGAGAGGAGGACACGGAGCGGCTGTAACCGTCGCGGCCGGCATCTTGCTGACTCCCCGTCTCGTACTGACGTGTGCCCACACGGTGGACGCCACGGGGCTGCGCATCGTGCGCACCGACGGCACCGAGATCCCTTGCCGAACCGTGTGGAAGGGCACAGGGTCCGTGGACGCCGCCCTGGTAGAAACGGAGCAGAACGTTCTCGACAGCGGGGAATGGGAGCGGCTCCTGCCCTCCCGTCTGAGGTGGGGGCGCATGCCGGAAGGAGCCCCCTCACCGGTACTCATCACCGGATTCGGGTCGTCGGACGAAGCAACTGAGCTGCAGGGCACAGCTCGGACTGCCGCCGTGGAACAAGTGCTTACCATCGACGTCGTACAGCCCGCCTCGGCAGCCGCACTGAAGTTCTCGTCGGGTGCGCTGGTGACCTGGGACGGCTTCTTCGTGGGAATGGTGACCCGGCGGCACCTGCAGCGCCCTCTGCTTCGGGCGCTTCCCGCCGAACTCCTCCTTCAGGACGAGGGCTTCCGCCGGATGCTGACGTCGCACATGACCCTCCCGTATGAGCTGGAGGACGTGGGAAGCGAACCGTCCGACGGTTCCCCGGAGGTGGCACAAGCCGTGTGCCTTGCGGTCGAGGCCCGCAGAATCAGAGGCCTGAGCGGCACGGCCGCTTCTCGCCCGGAGAGAGCGGCGATCAATGCCATCAGGGATTCCCTGACCGCGATCCTGCGCCGTGCAGGTATCGACGGGGTGGTCGCCGAGGAGCCGTTGGCGGGTACTCGGCGAACGGACCTGCTGGTCATGATGGACGGTCCGACGGCCGTGCGGGACATGGGCCGGCTGCTGGCCGACCTGCCGACCGCGGTCGCGGTCGCGGTCCAGCATGATGTGACGATTTGCGTCGGGGCCTCCATGGGTGAGGTGGCGGACACCCGAAGGGGGCTTTCCGGGGCAGCCGTGTCGCAGGCCGGCCGAGTCGTAGCCAACGCGTTCGTCGGGGAGCACCTGCGCGAGGCGGAGTACCCCGTCAGCTTCGCCGCCTCCAAGACCTTGTACGTCTTGATGGCGGAGATGCTGAAACCGGCCCTGAAGGACCGGTTCGTGCCGATCGAGCCCGTCGTCGGAACGGACCCCGAAGTCGACTGGCTGTACGAGGGATCCCTCGAGGACCTGGGATGGGCGCTCGCAGCCGCTTCAGGCAAGAGCACCCTTACGCCGGCCGGATCGGACAGGAGTCGACCCGACACCGAGCGCCGGTCCTTCGGCGACGCCGAAGAGGAGGTCAGCGCACTCCGAACGGAGGCGGCCGAGCAGAGCCCAGAGGACTGGGCACCGATTCCGAACCCGTATTCCCCATCCAGGCCTGTGGTCGACCAGAGCATGTTCCTGGGCCGGGACGTACTGATCCGGCAGCTGACGCGCACGCTCCAGCAGGGCGGTCACGTAGTGCTCCATGGCCAACGAAGGGTCGGTAAGTCATCGATCCTATTCCAGCTGCAGCGCAGACTTCCGCCCGGTATGCTCACCGCGAGGTTCAGCCTGGCCGAACTCGCTTCCGATTTGACTCATGCCGTGATTCCGTACCGTATCGCCGTCGCATTCTTCAATGAGCTTGACGGCCTGGAGAGCGAGGGGTTTCCGGACCTGGGAATCCCTCGGCCGGTATTCGCCGATTTCCGCGACAGTGGTTCCCCACAAGCCCTCTTCGAGGGATACCTGGGCGAGATCATCCGGTGCATGAGGGCGAATGAGGTATACCGGGAATTTCGGCTGGTTCTACTGCTGGACGAGTTCACCGCATTGTATGCAGCCATCGAGGACGGAACTCTGCCCGGAAGCTACATGGAGTCCTGGCGTGCCATTACGGAGAGCGCGTTGTTTGGGAGTGTGATGGTGGGCGACGAAAGGATGGCGAGATTTCTCGCGGAGTTCCCCGAGGCGTTCCACTCGACCCGCCAGCAACGCCTCGCATACTTGGACGAAATGTCCGCGGAAAGGTTGATCGTCGACCCTATAGCGTTCGGCGACGGAACCAGCCGCTACCGGGGGGATTCCGTAGCGCGGATCCTTCACCTCACGGGGGGGAGCCCATACTACATTCAAATGTTTTGCCGTCTTCTTGTCGATCACGTGAATTCCCGGCGACAGTCGCTGATCGGTCCAGCAGACGTGGATGAAGTCGCGGCGCTGCTCGTCGAAGGACCCAACTCGCTTCGCTCGGAAGCCTTCGACAACCTTCTCCACACGGGCGACGCCACCGTCGGCGGTCTGCCGGCCGAGGTCGTCCGGGAGGTGCTGACCGCCGGACTGACCGGCGGCCCGGGGAACCTGCGCCTGGGCGGCCAGCTGGCCGGGCAATCGCCGATGGGCAGCCGCGTCATCGATGCGTTGTTGGAACAAGAGGTCATCGTCCAGACGGCCAGGGGTGACTATCAGATCGTGGTGGGGCTGTTCGCCGAATGGCTGTGGCACCACCGTTGACCGACTCTGCCTTCGGCACCGCCGTCACGGCAGTGCCGAAGTGGGCGGCCGGAGGGCGACGACGGGCAGTACAGGGGTGCGGATCCACGTCGATCCCCGAACTCTCCGGCCAGAGAGGGGCGGAGTACGGCATTCTGCGGCGATGAATACCACGCTGAACCTCTGGCAACTGGCCGGGGTAATTGTCGCCTTGATGACCTTGGCCAAGTCGGTCCTGGTGGGGTGGCGTCTCACCCTCGGACGCCGCCGGTATCTCATAATTCAGCTCCGCAAGATCGCCCCGGGCGTCCGGCAGGACTACGTAGAGGCTCTGCTCGGCGAACCGACGTGGCAGTCGACGATGGCCTGCACGCGAGTCGTCGACCCCGACTCGGAGGAGGCCAAGAGCGCCGAGAAGAAGGATCAGGAGGTCGAGATCACTGTACGGACCTGGCCCCTGTCACGGCTCGGTTACTTGGTCACCTGGTCCGAGAACGACGCTGTGGTCATGTACGGGATCACCACCACCAGCTGGTGGTTCCGCCCCCGGCTGTCAATCCCCTTGGGCCGTGGAGATGTCTCAAGCGGCCAGCTCCACGATGGGGTCGGCCTGATGGTCTCGTTCGTAGTCGGTCGGGCTCCGGTATCCGCACACGCTGTGTAGGCGACGGGTGTTGTAGAAGCCGGTGATCCAGGTGGCGATCTTCAGCCGGGCCTCGGTGCGGGTGGTGAAGGTGTGCCGGTGGACGTACTCGACCTTGAGCACGCTGTTGAACGCCTCGCTGACGGCGTTGTCGAAACACGACCCGACGCGGCCCATGGACTGGGTCACGCCCAGGCGGCGACAGGCCCGGCGAAAGCGCCGGGACCCGTATTCGCTGCCTCGGTCGCTGTGGAAGATCACGCCTTTCACATCACCGCCGCGGGTGGCCGCGGCCATGTGCGAGGACGCCACGACCAGCTCCGCGTCGTGACGGGCGCCCATCGAGTAGCCGAGCAGCCGGCGTGAGAACAGGTCGATGACGGTGGCCAGGTAGAGCTTGCCCTCGCCGGTGGTGATCTCGGTCATGTCGCCGCACCACACCTGGTCCGGAGCGTCCGCGGTGAAATCCCGCCGCACGAAGTCAGGGGCCGCCGGCCGCTTCCCGGGCCGGGTCAGCCCCCGCCGGTGGCGGACCTTCCGTCCGGCCAACCCGAGCTCGGCCATCAGGCGGGCCACGGTGTTCACCGAAACCCGCCAGCCCGCGCGGACGAGCAGGACCCAGACCTTCGGGGAACCGTAGGTGCCGCCGGAGGCCTCGAAGATCCCCGTGATCGCGTCGGCCAACCGTCCCCGCCGGACCTCACGCGCGGTGGCGGGCTTGTCACGCCACTTGTAGAACCAGGACTCCGACACCCCCAAAATACGGCAGGCCAGACGGTGCGGGACACGGTGCTCGGTCCTCTGGTTACCGATGAACACGGCCAGGACAGCCGGGTCCGTCCCGGTCACTTCACCCAAAGGACCATGCATCGCTTGAGGACATCACGCTCCATCTCCAGCTCGCGTATCCGCTTGTTCTTCTCCGACATCTCCCGCCGCAACCGCTCCAGCTCGGCACGCTCGGCCTCGCGCAGACGGCCGCCCTGCGCGGGCTCGGCCAGCCGGTCGGACGACGCCGACCCGTTGCGCCGCCACCGCGACACCCAGCTGTGCAGCGTGCCGGAATGCACACCGAGCTCCCCGGCGACCTCCGGGATCGGCCTGCCCGTCTCGATCACGATCCGTACAGCACCCTCACGAAACTCAGGCGTGTACGTCCGTTGCTTGGACCCCATGGATCCCAACCTCCCCTGCAATCACGGACTCCACGCTACGAGGGGAGGGACAGACCGCCACCGTCAATCCCGGCGACGTACGGTTCGTGCACCTGATGCACCACGTCTCCACTCACGCCGGGTCGCGACGGATCGCGTTCTTCTTCGAGGTCGACCGCTGGTACGGCCAGATCGGTAACCCGGAGCCGGACAAGTGCCAGGGCTGGGAGTGGCACAAGGCCATCAACCTCCCGGAGCCTATGCCCCCATACCTCGGCATCGCCCTGCAGCACATCGCCGACGGTGTCACGTACAGCGAGTACGCCTGGCCCCCCGGCGCCCAGGCCGGTGCGTCCGCGACTGCCTCCACAGGCACGACCCATGGGTGAGCATGTCACCCGCGGGCGCACCGTGCGGGTCGGCTGGTTCGGGACCAGCATCATGGAACACCTGCAGGCCCACGTGGCTGCGATGTCGGACCAGACCCGGCTCCCGCCGGTCGGCGCGACGGTGGCCGTGGAAGGGTGGCAACGGCGCGGCTACCCGTACCTCGTCGCGCTGGCGCTCCAGGCCGACCATCCAGGCACGCTCTTCGAGCACGACAACCGGGCTCAGGGCGGAGCAACCATCCGCGACGTGCGCCGAATCGTGCACGACACCGTGAAGGCCGGCGGGGCCCCGTACGACGTCGCGGTCATCGGCTGCGGCATCAACGACGTGTGGCGCGCCCATCAGGCCGGCAGGGAAGCGGAGGGCGTCGGGCCGGAGGAGTTTGCCGACCTGTATGCGCGGACGCTCGATGTGCTCGTCTCCGCCAGCAAGGAGGTGCTCTGCATCGGTGAGACGGCGGTGGGGGCCGGAGCCGTCGATCAGGGCGCAGTGGCCGAGATGAACAACACGCTGGCCGCGTACAACACGATCGCCGCGGCCGCGGCCGCAACCGCCGGGGCCCGCTACGTGGACGTGCAACAGGCGTTCCAGAACGCGGCCGAGAACCTCCTGCCCGGCCTCTCGCTGTGGACGGACGGCGTCCATCTCACCGAGCTCGGCGCCACCCTCCTCGCCCGACAAGTTCACCCCCAACTCGCGCGCCTCGTCGGACATTCACAGCCGACACAGCCAGTGCCGGCAAGGAGAATCGACGGATGACCGCGCGTCACTGGAATGACCTGCCCGCCTCCCTGAGGGACCGCCTTACGCACGACCTCGCGATTACCGGCGTGCCGGTCCCCGTGGCTGGCGGCTACACCTCCGGGGTCCGCGTCCGGATCGACACCGCCCGCGGCCCGGTGTTCGTCAAGGCGATCCCCGCCAATGACCCCGCCGCCGGGATGTACCGCACCGAGATGGCAGCCGCCCGGACCCTGCCCGCCGATATCGGCCCGGCGCTGCTCACAGCGCCCGAGTCGAACGGCTGGATCGCGCTCGCTTTCGACTACGTCACAGGCCGACACCCCGACCTCGCCCCCGGATCACCGGACCTGCACACCCTGACAGAGACCCTGAGTCACGCACACGCAGCACTCACCCCATGTCCCCTTCCCTCTGCCCCGCCGCTCGCGGACAGCCCGATCTTCAGCGGCCGCCCCCTCCCCGTGGAATACGGGCATGGCGACACCCTGCTGCACTGCGACCTCCGCGCCGACAACCTCCTCGTCACCCCTGACGACACCATCACCCTCCTCGACTGGGCATGGCCCTACCGCGGCCCCGCGTGGGCAGACATCGCACTCCTCGTCCCGCAGCTCATCCTCACCGGTCACACCGCCGCCGACGCCGAGCGATGGGCCGCTCAGGCCCCCGCCTACTGGAGCGCACCCCCTGCCGGGATCGACGCCATCGCCGAAGCCCTCACCGACTACTGGACCAGCCGCACCCAGCAGGGAACACCGGAGCTCCGCGCCTACAGGACCCGAGCCGCTGAGGCAGGCCGGGCATGGGTTCAGCACCGACAGGCGAACTCGACACCGTGTGACGGGGCGGCAGCGTGACGGGCGGAGCCCGCTGCAGTTGGTGCCCGCCTGGCGGACGTCCGGCAGCGGATCACTCTCGTCGTGCGCGTCGGGAGCCGACGCCCCGTCCTGGAGGTCGGATGCCGCCCGACCCGTGACCGCCGTCCCGGCCCGACCGAACGGGCCGGGACATTGCCCGTATATGCTCAGAGAATGCGCCACGCGACGGCGTAGGGCTGGGCGAACCGCGTGATCCGGTGAGCCCTGACGACGACCTCGGCCTCCCCGGCGGGGATGTCCAGCCAGTGGACCTGCTCGACGTTGTTGACGCGGTCGAAGCCGGAACCCGTGCCCATGTTGCCGTGGCGTTCCTGACCGCCCGCGCGGACGACCAGGTCGAGGTCGTTCTGCAGGGCCGACCCGGGGGGGTCCGTCCAGACGAGGGTCACCTTCAGAGTGCGGTCCGCTCCCTCCGGAACGCTGATGAGGAAGGCACGCTCCTCCCCCTGGTCCAGTTCCCCGGCGTCGGTGAAGCCCGCCCGGCCGGCGTCGGTCGGCAGGACGACGGCACGCTGGAGGTTGACGAGGCCGAAGCCGGAGCTGTTGTTCGGCGAGGCGCCCGCCTCGCTGGGGACGTACTGACCGGCCAGTTCGTCGGCGCCGTTGATCAGCATGGCCTTGATGAGCGCGGCGCTGGGCTTCGGGGTGCCGTTCTTCACGAGCGTCTCGCGCAGCACCGCCACACATCCGGCCACCAGTGGGGTGGCCATGCTGGTACCGCTGACGAACATGAACGCGGGGTCCGTGGAGACACCGAAGTCCGTGACCTCCGGCGCCAGCCGCGAGCGGGCGGACAGGATCGCCGTACCGGGGGCGACGACATCGGGCTTGAAGCGTCCCTCCTGGGACGGGCCCCGGCTGCTGAAGGCCGCCATCCCGGCGGGGTTGTCCGCCATCTTGTCATCGCGGATCGGCGGGACCGGCCACCGGACCGTTCCGCCCCTCAGCTGACCGTACGTCTTGGAGATCCCGGGCCGGTCGCCCTCGCTGGCTCCCACGGTGATGACGTTCTTGGCCGCGGTCTCACCGCTGACGGACCTCATGTTGATGCGTCCGTCCCCGTCCCGGTCCGTGCCGTCGTTGCCCGCGGCGAAGAGGATGACGAAGTCCTTGTTGTCCCAGACCATCTGATCGGCCTCATTCGCGGCCCGGTTGTAGGGCAGCCCCGGGGTGACCGGGCCCCACGAATTGGTGTGGATCCGCGCCCCGTCCTCCAGGAAGGGCGGTTCGAACAGCTTACGGAGGTTGCGCGGGATGCCGGAGAGAAAGCCGTCCTCGTCCATCACGGACTGCAGGACCAGTCTCGCCTCCGGAGCCGTTCCGGTGACGGGTTCGCCCATCGACGCCGACGTACCGTCGCCGAGGACCGAGCCCGCCACATGGGTGCCGTGCCCGTCGGGGTCGTCCATCCGCTCGGGGCTCGTACGACCCAGGGCGACCAGCCGCTTGACCCGGCCGGTGAATGCGGGGTGCACATTGGTGGTCGAGCCCTTGTCGAAGCCGGTGTCGGCGACGCACACGATCTGGCCCTCGCCCCGGAACTTCGTGCCGTTGAGCGACACGTGGGCGTTCAGCAGGGTGCCCGAGACGGTGTTGTACAGGACCCGCTCGGGGACCTCCTCGATCTCCTTCACCTCGTCGAGCGAGGCAAGGGCGGGCAGGTCCTCATCACGGACCGTGATGCGGACCTTGTCGCCGTCGGGCTGTACATCGCCGTGGCTGACTCCGGCCGCCGCCGCGATCCGGTCCCGCAGTCCGTCCTCGCTCATGTCGACGTCCTCGTGCAGGACGATGTCGACGAGGCGGGGTCGCGGACCCGCACCGTTGAGAGGCTCGGCCAGTTCGGCGACGCCCGTGCGCAGCCGGGCCGACCGGAGCGACTGGCCGATCTTGAAGCCGTTGAGGTACACGTCTGCCCAAGCCACGAAGGGCAGTGCGCGCACGGCGTCCAGATCGCTCGGCCGGTAGCCGCACAGATAGGTGTCGTCCGGAACGTATTCCTGGATCACCACGCCGAGTTCCGAGAGTTGTTCCTTCTCCTCGGCAGTGGGTGGGTGTGTGGTCTGCACGAGCAGATAGTTGGACGAGGAAGCGTCCTCGGACACCAGCGATGCGGCGACCAGCTCCTCGGACTGGAGCAGTGGGTCCACCGTCACGCCGTTGATGGTGATACGGGCCATGCCGAACTCCCGGAGGGTGTGGGGGATGCTGAAGGGCGCGCACCGGTCAGCCGTGGCGCGCCCGGCACTGCCCGCGCCGACGCCCACATGGCCGAAGCCCTTCTGGACCGGTGGCACGCCGGGCTGCGTGGTTCTTCCGTTCGGTGATCACGCTAGGCGGGCGACCGTCCCCCTGCACTCCGAGCCCGGCCGGAGGCCCCCATCCGGGCTCGGCATTGCTCCGGGAGGGCGCTCGACAGCAGCGTCGGCCTGGGCTCCACGCCTGCGCGGCACGCGTGGAGGCGTGGTCTGGGGTGTCTTAGGGCCGGCAGGCAGGACGCCCCTCGCCCACAAGCGGGCCGCACTCAATGCTCCGTAGTCAGCACCAAAGCGGCACGAGAACCGGCACCGCACATCCAAATCGGGCGTAATTCTGCAATTCCGGCAGGGCCCTGTCGCCGCTCCGCCAAGGGCGCTGGGAGGCTTCGCCTCCGGCGGTGTGGTCGCCCAGCACATGAGGGGTTGCCTGATTGTGATGGTCGGCCACATATGCCGCTGACCAGCGGACTTCTACGTTCTGCCAACACAGAACGTCCCCCGCGACCACCTGGAAGTGGTGCACATGGTTTCCCCCGCATCGGCTGCGCCGGCCCAGTCGGGCATCGCGCGAATCATCAGCGCGAGCCTGATCGCCACCACCATCGAGTGGTACGACAACTCATCCGATCAGGGCTAGGACCTGCGGTTTCCTCGTCATCGGAGGGTGAGGGTCAGCACCGAACCAGCACCGGAAACGGAAGCTGCGGATCCGAAGGGGAGGCGGCCGCTGGAGTGGCGCCGCCATGGGCGCCTGCGAGTCGGCAGCGCGGTCACCAAAGGTAGTCGACGCGCTCGTGAGCTCGACCCCACACCCGGACGCGATGCTGGCTAGACACCCCGAGAAGCGCCCAACTGCTCGCCCCACGCGGTGTCAGGTGCAAGGACCAGGAGCCAGTACACGGGACATTCCGGGGCATGACTGGCGAATCGCCTAGGCGGTTGCTCTGGGGAATCCCGTACAAGAGGCCGCTGGAGGGACATCAGGGGCCGGTGAACTGGGGGCGTGGGAGCGGGTCGACGGCCGGGCGGTGCTCGCGACCGGCGGTGCGGACGGGCGGGTGCTGCTGTGGGATGGGGCGGCGGGCGAGCCGTACCGGCCCCTTGGGGGCGGCGCACCCGCACGACATGCAGACTCTGTGACCTGGGGTGCCTGGGGGCGCTTCGGCAGCACTCCGGCTCTCGCCACCGGCGGCCGAGACGGCGCGGTGTGGCTGTGGACGGCGGGCGGGCCCGAGCCGAGGGAGCCGGTGCTGCAGGACGGCCGTGCTTCCGTGTGGGGAGGCTGGGTCCAGCTGGCCAGCCACCTGTCCTCCCTCGCCGTCATCGACGCTGGCACGAACCTTCACCTGTGGGACCTGGAAGCCGCCACGGACCCGGCAATGTCCTCAGGCGCCACGAGCGCCGCGCCGAAACCCCGTCTGATGCTCCGCGGCACCGGTGCCCGCGCCTGGGGTGCATGGGGACCGAACCCCCTGCAACAGATACTGATCACCGGAGCCAACGGCGGCGGTGCACTCCTCTGGTCTCTCACCGCGAACAGCGACGGCAGTCATGTGTCACAGCAGCTGTTCCAAGGTCAGGAGTCACCTGAGTCCGGTTCCGAAGTGCGGTGGGGTGTCTGGGGGGAGGCCGACGGCCGGCCTGTCCTCGCCACTGGCGGGACCGATGGCTCGGTACGGACTTGGGGCCCCTTCGGGAGTGCTGACGAAAGATACCCATCCGGCCATGAGGGTGGGGTGCGCTGGGGCTCCTGGGGGCAGGTGGGCGACCGGCCCCTCCTGGCCACCGGGGACCGCAGCGACGCGGTGCGGCTGTGGGACATGGAACGGGGCGAACCCTTCTCCGAGCCGCTGACCGGTCATGAAGGTGGGGCCTTGTGGGGCGCTTGGGCCAGGATCGGTGGCACGGCCGTACTGGCCGTGGGCGCCGGTGACGGGAGCGTACGGCTTTGGGATCCGGAACGGGGTGAGATGCTCGGGGAGCCGCTGGCCGGGCGCGGCGGCGCGCGCTGGGGCGCCTGGGCCGAGGTGGAAGGCCACCCGGTGCTGGCCACGGGGGGCGGGGCGGGCACCGTACACCTGTGGGAGGTCATCGAGGACCGGCCTGCACCCCGAGTGCCGGCGTACGGTTCGGACGTTACCAATTCGGCTGACGCCCTCGCCCGTACGGGGGACGCGCTCGCCGTGGCCGAGCTGATCACCGCGCCGAGCGCAAGACCGCCGTTGGCGGTCGGTTTGTTCGGCGACTGGGGCGAGGGTGAGGGCCACTTCCTGGACTTGCTGAACAAGCAGGTGGAGAACACAGTGCAGGCCGCGAACCTGCGGGGGCGCCACGCGGTGCGACAGGTCCGGTTCAATGCCTGGCACTACGCCGAGACCGATCTCTGGGCGAGCGTGGTGTCCGAACTCTTCACCCAGCTCGCCGCGTCCGCCGAGAACGACCCCGGCGCAGAACAACGGCGCCAATCCCGGCTGACGGCCGAGGTGGTCGCCAAGCGGGGGCTGCGGGCCCGGCTGGGGGCAGCCCGCGAGCGCCATGCGCAGCTGGAGCAGGCTCTGGTCAGGCCGGATGAACTGTGGCGCGCACTGTCAGCCGAACAGCGCCGGAGCCTCGAAGGTCTCAGTCCCGGAGCCGAGGGCCTGTACAAGGACGCGGTCTTCTCACTCATGACGCCCCGCGGCAAGGCCAGCGCACTGGGGCGGCTGATCCGAGCTCATCCCCTGTGGACCGCCCCCCCGTGGGGGCACTTCGGCCAGTAGGAGGACGCGTGCCCGCAGTCCTTGAAAATGGTGCCCATGCCGTGGGCGGTTGTCGTGGCTGCCACGTCCGCGCGACTCCTCGGATCACAATGCTGACGGTTTGCTGACCGGCAGCTATCCGAGACCCGTCTGACCTGGTCAGATGCCCCTGAGCATCGCGTTGTTCTGGAACTGGATCGGACGGAGCAACGAGGAGATCGCACAAGCCCGCAAGGACTGGATGGAAGGCACCCGCTACGGCGAAGTGAAGGGCTACGACGGCCCCTCGATCCCCGCTCCCGAGCTCCCGCCGGTGCCGCTGAAGGCGCGTGGACGGATGCGCTGACCTGCGTGTTTCCGGATCAGGCCGATCGGTCGAGATCAGCCAACGAGAGGCCGAAGGTCCGGCGGAGATCGTTCCGCCGGAGAGGGCGGCGAGGTCTCCCGGAGGCCCTCGTCGGCGTCCCGCCGTTTCCCATGTGTGACCAGCTGGGGTCAGCTTTGCCAAGACCAATGCTGACTTTGGTGATGGTTCGTCAGCTCGTGTCACGGCTTCCGGCGGTCGCGAAGGAGCGGGGGAAGGGGCCCTCGGGCTCGGCGTGACGGGTTGTACGGAACGTAACCGTCAGAGGTTTCGCCGCATGGCTTGGATACAGAGGTTGCGTGCGGCATTCGACCGGTCACGCGGGTAGGCCGCGCCGAGGTTCATGCCGCTGTCGGTGTCGATCGGGAGCTGCTGCCACGCCTCACTCATGTGGACGCCGGCCTCCGAGCGCGCGGCCGCGACGAGTGCGGCGTAGGGTTCGGCGACCGTCGAGGCTTCGATCTGGGTCATGTCCCCTGTGGTGGTGTAACTGATCTTTCGGTGGTGTCGGGCAGGCGGGTTCCGGTATCTGGATAGAGGCTGTCCATGCTTTCGATGGAGAGGTAGCGGCGGGGGAAAGCGATCCACTCGTCGTGGAGTTCGGTGAGGACGGCGGTGGCCAGGCGGCTGACGGCGGCGGTGTTCGGGAAGACCTGGACGACGTCGGAGCGTCGTTTGATCTCCCGGTTCAAACGCTCGAGCGGGTTGGTCGACTGGATCTTCTTCCAGTGCTGGTGGGGGAAGTCCGCGAAAGCGGTCAGGTCCTCCTTCGCCTCGAGGAGCATGGCCTTGACCTTGGGGAACTGCCCGCCAAGCATGTCCGCGACGGTGTCGAGGTGGGTCCGGACGGCTTCGGCGGTGGGCTGGGCGAAGAGGGTGCGGATGGTCGCGGCGACCATCTCCGCGGAGCCCTTGGGGATCACGGAGAACACGTTGCGGACGAAGTGGACGCGGCAGGTTGTCAGGCAGCGCCGATCATGACACCGAGAACCTCGCGGCCTCCGTCTTCGGTGACTCCGGTCGCGATGACCACGGCCTGGGAGACGATCCGGTGCTCGACGCGGGCCTTGACGTAGGTCGCGTCGAGGAACAGGTAGGGGAACCCAATGTGATCGAGAGGCCGCGTGCGGAACGCGTCGAGTTGTTCGTCGAGGCTGGCGCAGATCCTGGAGACCTCGCTTTTGGATATGCCGGTGTCCGAGCCGAGGGCTTTGACCAGGTCGTCGACGGAGCGGGTGGACACGCCGTGGACGAAGGCTTCCATGATCACGGCATAAAGGGCCTGGTCGATCCGGCGCCGGCGCTCGAGCAGGCTGGGGAAGGAGCTGCCGGCCCGCAGTTTGGGGATCGCGAGTTCCAGGTCGCCAGCTTGTGTGGTGAGGGTCTTCTCCCGGTGCCCGTTGCGATAGGCGGTGCGGGCCTCGGTGTGTTCGCCCCACTCGGCGCCGATCCTCGCTGCGGCCACGGTCTCGATGCGTTCCTTGCAGCAGACGCTCGGCGACTTCACGAACGAGTTCAAGACCGTCTGCTGAACGTAGTGACTCGAGCAGGCGAAGTAGGTCATGCTGGGATAAGGCCACCGTGGCTCCTTGGGTTGAACTGCCCGTTAACCAAGGACATTTGCACGGTGGCCTGCCCCGTTCTCAGGGAGCATTCACCAGCAGCCGATGCACGCGGGAGCACCACGACGGCGCACTTACCAGCCAAGATCAGTTACACCACTCAGCGGGACACCATCGACTCTGGTGCGATGGTCGTGACGAACGACAACTTTGCGGAGTTGCAAGGCCGCTATCCGTGGCTCCGGGAGAAGGGCGGGGTTCTGGGCGCCACATGCGCCACATGCGCCACATGCGCCAAGGGTGCCTGGTTCTTCACCGACCGTACCTGCGTGGCGCCGCGGGGGCGGGGGTGAGGGACACCCGGCCATGCTGATACTGGGTGACGGGCGCATAGCCCTCCGCTCTGCCGTTTCGTCGGCGGTTACTCGGTGTCCGGCGGCCAGGTGGCGCGGTCGCGGAGGTGGTGGAACTCAGTCACCTCGGAGGCGAGGACGTGGAAGTGCGGGAGCTGGGCCCACAGGCTGCGCTCGCCGATGACGTAGAGGCGGCGTTTGGCGCGGCTCGCGGCGACGTTGAGCAGGTGCGGAGTGCGGGCCGCCCACTCGCGGGCGCCGGGCCTACCGCCGCCGAGCACGAGGACGACGACGTCGGCTTCCTTGCCCTGGGCACGGTGGACGGTGGCGCAGCGCTCCTCGATCAGTTCGGACGTCCAGCCGTCACGGCCGCGGCAGACCTTCTGGCATTCGGCGACGAGGGCCCGGAAGGGGGCGATGACGCGCACGTGCTCGACGGCGACGCCGTGCCGGTGCAAGTGGTCGAGGACGAACTCGAAGGCGCGGCGGTCGCGTTCGCCCCACGGCGCATCGGACGGGCGGGTCGGGTCGTCGGTGTTGAGCCAGCGGCTGGGTAACAGGCCGTCCCGTTCCGCATCGGGGAACGCCTTGTGTTCGGTGCCGTGAACCATGAGGCCGCTGTACGCGACCTCGTTACTGACCGTAAACATCGGCTCTTCGCAACGGCGGTGCACGCGCAGCGGCGAGCCCACCCAGACGTGCTCGTCGCCGGCGTCCGGGGCCGGCAGGTAGGTGCCGTAGCGGTTGGTCCGGTCGGCGACGGCCTGGGCCGAGGTGGCCGACGGCAGCCACTGCTCGCCGACGCCGTAGGCGCGCAGCAGTCGGCGCTGCAGGGTCGTGGGCATGGTGACGACGGGTTCGAGCTGGAGCGGATCGCCGACCAGAACGGCACGTCGGGCGCGCCACAGCGCGCCGGCGGCGGCTTGCGGGGTGGCCTGCCCGGCCTCGTCGACGAGGACCCAGCCTATGGACTCACGGCCGAGGCGGGCGAACATGCTCCCGACGGAGGAGAAGGTGGTCGAGACGACGGGCACCAGGAGGAAAAGGGTCTGCCAGGCGTGCGCGACCTCCTCGTCGGGGAGGGGCCCGTTGGTCCCGGCCATCAGCTCCATGAGGACCTGGAGGTTGCCGCGGACCTTCTTCGCGGCCCCGGCGACGAAGGCGCGGTGCAGGTCGAGGGCGCGCAGGAACAGGTCGCTGCGCGCGGTGGACCACGCCTCGTCGGACCAGGGCGAGCCGAGTTCCTGGTCGGCTTCGTCGAGGTGAGCCCAGCCGAGCGGCAGGGACGGCAGCGTCCGGGCCGCCTCCCGCAGTTCGCGGTGGCGGCCGTCGAGTTCGGCCATGGTGCCCCGCAGGTCGCGGCGGGACGAATCGGCGGTCTGTCGGGCCTGCCGGAGGGAGGTGGCTGCCGCGGACTCCCGCGCGCACACGGCCCGTTCGTAGGCAAGGGCGGCGGCGAGGCCGGTGGCTGCCTCGTCGACGGCGCTGCCGGACCGGGCGTGCCGGCTGGCGGCCAGGGATTCGGTGCGCACGGCTGCGGCGACCTGCTCCAGGGAGTCCTCGAGCGCGGCGCGCTGTTGGATGAGCAGGTACGCGATCTCGGCCTGAGTGTGCTCCTGCTGCCGTTCGGCGGCCTGCCGGTCGGCCGTGCTCTGCAGCAGGCGGCGCAGCCCGCCGCGCAGGCCCCGCTCGACGGCCGGGGGCGTGTCGTGGCGGGCGGTGAGGGCCGTCACGTACTCGCGGTGGTACAGGGCCAGTTCACGGGCGGCCGACAGGTCCGCGCGGGCGGTGGCCAGCTCCTGGCGGGCCCGCGGTACGTGCTCGGAGGCCGCCCGGTGTCCGGCCTCGGCCGCCGCGGTGGCGGTCCGGGCGTCGGCAGTGGTGGCGGCGGCCCGGTCCAGGACCGCCGTGGCGGCGGCTACCTGCTGGTCGGCCCGGGACACGGCGGCTTCCAGGTCCGCGATCCGCTGCCCGGCCGACGGGGACTCCACGGCCGCCAGCGCCCCGGCCAGCCGGGCGCGCACGGAGCGCATCCGCTCGACCTCGGCCTGGGCGGTACGGAACGCGGCGACGGCGTCGGTCCACGACGGCACGGGCAGGGCGGGCCCGGCCGCCGCAGCCTGGTCCGCCGGGGTGACGGGACTGCGGCCACCGGGCTGTGGCTTGGGCGGGATCCAGTCGCTCAGGACCTCCCGCATGCCGCGTAGCGGCGGCAGTTCCGCGGCCTTGCGGGCGTCGGTCTCCTTCTCCGGCAGCCGGCCCCACCAGAACCGGTCCCCGAACTCCTTGCGGTTGGCCTTGTTGCCGAGCACCGCCGCGACCAGACCCCAGGCCGGCCCGCCGAGGAGCGCGGAGGCGAGGTCGGAGAAGTGGTCGGTGCCTGCTTGCCAGTGCTCGCCGAGCGCACCGATGCCGGGCAGCTCGGCGGTGATGTTCTCCACGGCGCCGTTGTTGGATGAGGTGACCACGATCTCGAACCCGGTCAGCCGCGGGTCGAGCCGCGACACGAAGCGGGCGTGCCTGCCCTGGCGGTCTTTGCCCCGCCACGCCGGACCGGTGAACGCCTGCGCGGGCCGGTCGAACGTGGCGAGCACCGCCGCCCGCTCGACGACCAGGGCGGCGACCAGGTCGCGCAGCATCGTGGTCTTGCCCGTGCCCGGCGGGCCGTTCACGGAGAACATCCCGCCCTCGGTTCCCGCTCGGTCGGCGAGCATGCGGTCGACCGCGAACTGCTGGCTCAGCGCGAGCGGGAACCGAGCCGGTGCGGGCCAGCGGCCGGCCGGAAACAGGTCCGGAGCCACCCCTTCCAGGACGACCCCGCGCTCCCGGCGCACGTCCGTCCGCGCCCCCACGTCGACGGCGTCGAGCTCGGTCAGGTACGCCTCCAGCGCCGGGCCGATCCCCTTGCCGACGGCCGTCGAGACCCGGGCCAGATCGGGCGGGAGCAGACTGTTCAGGAACGGCGCTGTGGCGGCGACCTTCGCCTGCGGGACCCGCGGCCGGTGGACCAGCCTGCTACGCACCCGGACCACCTGCGGCCGCAGGTGGTCCTGAACCCCGCACAGGTCGGCGATCTGCGCGGTCAGGGCGACCAGATCGGCGAACCCGAGAGCACGGGGACCAGCGCCGGCCCCGTACTCCGCCTCCGCCGACGTACCCGGAGCGTCGGCCGACGCCCCTTCCGGAGCGCCCCCGGTGCCGTCCGGCCATCCGGACTGCACCTGCTCCTCGGCGGGGCGGCGGGCCGCGACCCAGTCCGCGGCACGGCGAACCAGGGGGTCCGCCGCGCCTTGCAGCGCGGCGCCGGCAACCTCGCCGAACAGGGCCCCGACCGCGCCGACGGCAGCGCCGCCCAGGATCTCGGCGAGCAGCCGCTGCCAGCTTCCGCCGCCGGCCCCGTCCGGCGTTCCCAGCTCGCCCCTGGAGCCGGGCCACCGCTCGTACGCCGTTCCGGAGGCCGGGGCGGTGGGGCCGTATGGGATCGCGGTGGCCGTGAGCTCGTCGATCGCCCCGCCGAACGCGTCGTCGAGCTCCTCGAATCCGTCCAGCCACCCCGGTGCGGACGGGCCCGGATCGAAGAGGCGGCCGGCCGCCCAGCCGCACGCGGAAATCACGGACGTGTCCTCGACGGGTCTGCCCTCGTCGTCCAGGACCAGGGCGAACATGGCGCTCTGGCCCGACAACACCAGCTCGGACTGCGGCACACCGGGATCGGGATCGGTCCCCGCGGGCAGTACCGCGATCATCGCCTGGCGGAGCAGCTCCAGGTCGAAGACCCCGCAGTAGACCTCGTGCCGCCACATCCGACCGTATGGCGCTCGCCGTGCTCCGGTCTCCGGATGGTCCGGAGCCCACGGCAGGAGCGGTGGTACCCGGCCCGGCTCCGGCGTCAGGTCGATTACGTGCTCGTCCCTTGGCCCGGAGCGGGCGGCGGGGCGTCGGCGGGGTAGCGCCGGGATGGTCGGCGGGCTGAACAGCTCGATCGCGCGCCAGCACTCCAGCAGGGCCTGCCGTCGACGGTCCTGCGCGTGTCTGTTCCGCACCCACTGCCCCCGTGTCGCACGCGCGGCATTCTGCCGCTCCCCTGAAGATCAGCCCTGTCGCCGAATCTACCGGACCGTCAGCGGGCCGAGTCCCGATCAGCGGGGCCTGCGGCGCCGGAACGCTCAGGGACACAAAGCGGTTCGGCCGACGCGGGCCCGGGGCGGGAAGGCGCCAGGGGCGTGGTGGAACTCCTGTGGACCTCGACTGTCGTGAGCAGTCAGGGTCGGTGAGTGCTTGCCTGACGCGAGGGCTACCAGCGCCGACAGGACTGGGGGCTACGGCAGGACATGAGTCTCTTCGCGCACCCCACGCCGGAAAAACTGGGCTCACACATCGCCCGCCTGTCGGGCTGACACCCGAGACACGACAACGGGGGACGGCGGGTGGGCCGGGGCACCGGCCCACCGGCCCGCTGGCCGGTGCGGGCACGGTCCGCTCCGGCGACCTCGATGGGCCCGGCGCCTGCATGGGCTGTCAGCGGTAGCCGAGCCCCCGGAGGCGGGATCTGAGCCGTTCTGCCGCTGCCTGACTCTGCTGCTCCAGGTCCGCGAACGAGGTCTCGTACCGGTTGCCCCACGAACGATAGAGCGCGACCAACCCCTGCCGCTGCGCAGCTGCGCGTCCCGTGACGCGTGAGCAGAGATCGTCACCGAGGACCTCGAGTACTCGTTCACGCGCCGGGCCGCTGTGCCAGGAGAGCTCGCCGTCTGCCGCCGCCCATCGGTCGATCACTCCGGGGAAGCCGCGGTGTTCCAGGCTTCTGAAGTCGTCCTGCCGGTCGGACCACCATGCCGCGAAGACACCGGTCAACTGGTATCGGTCCAGGATCCCCAATGGCAGGAGCGCCTCACGGAAGGAAGCCATGAGGCGGGAGCGTGACATGAACAGCTGTTTCGTGCTCGCGAGTTCGGCGATCTGCGCTTCCGCGCCCTCCCACCACAAGCAGCACTGGTCGATGAGTCCGCGCTCCTGGGTGGTCGCGAGATCCGGGATGCGAGCGGCCGTCGCTTCGCAGCCTTCGGCCGGGAAGCTGAAATAGTCGAGATCCCTTGGCTGGAAGAGGTCCGCGGGGTCGATGCCGAAGGCGTGGAACCTCGGCTCCTCTGCCTGCACCTCGTGTCTGGGGACGCCGCCGAACAACGCCGCGCGGACGTCCAGCAACGGCTCTTCCGGCGGACCGGCGTCTACGTAGCGAGGGATGTTGAGGTTGAAATCGTTCTCCGCGATCTCCTGCAGCGTGACCACGCGGGAGAAGCCGTCGATATCGGCCCTCTCCCGGAAGGCACTCACGATCTTCTCGACGTTCTCCGGCTCCAAGCGGTTCAGCGACCTGCCAGTGACCACTTCGCGCTCGGCATTGATGAACAGCACGGTGCCGCGTTCTCCCACCGGCGTTCCGTCACTACCACGCAGCACGAGGATGCAGGCAGGGAGGGATGTGCCGTGGAAAACGTTCGGCCCGATACCGATCACTGCTTCGAGCCGGTCGTCTTCGACGATGCCCCGGCGGATCTCCGTTTCCGAGCCTCCCCGAAACAGCACACCGTGTGGGGTTACGACGGCTCCGGTCCCGTCCGGACGCAGCACGGCGAGGACGTGCTGGACGTTCATCAGATCAGCCTTCTTCCCCTGTGCGGGAGTCCAGCCGTATCGCATCCGTTCCGGGTGCTTGATCTCCTTCTCCGTGTAGTTCATCGAGAACGGAGCGTTGGTCAGCACCCGGTCGAAGCGTCTGAGCCGGCCGTCACCGTGCAGGTGGAGCGGATCGGCCAGGGTGTCACCACAGAGCACCGAGCCGTCCGTCACGTTGTGCAGCAATAGGTTCAGCCGGGCGGTGGAGCACGTTTCGACGTTCAGTTCCTGCCCGAAGAGGCCGAGACCGACGGCGTTCCGGCCGTACTCGGCGACGTACTCCTTGGCCTGGAGGAGCATGCCGCCGGAGCCAGCGAAGGGGTCGTAGACCGACTGCCCCGGTTCCGGACGCACCAGTTCCACCATCAGCTGCACCACGGAGCGGGGCGTATAGAACTCGCCCCCCTTCTTGCCTGCTGCGTCGGCGAGCCAGCCCAGCGTGCGGTCGTAGGCCCGGCCGACCACATCGCTGAACTCCAGATCGTCGTCACCCAGAGGAATACGGTCGAAGTGATCGATCAGCGCCTTGAGCCGCGCGTGCCCCAGCCCCCTGTTGAAGTCGAGGACTCCCAAGACTCCGTCGAGTCTGTCCGGGTTGTTCTGCCTCAGCGCCGACAGCGCTTTGTTGAGCACCTCTGGCGCCTTGGCCTCGGAATCGACGATGTGCCGCCAGCGCGACTCGTCGGGCACGGTCAGGATGCCGGGCTGGTCAGAAGCACGTTTGAGCAGCAGCATTCCGAAAAGGACGTCGCGGTACTCCGACGCGTCCATGCGACCGCGCAGGATGTCGGCTGCCCTGAAGAGTTCCTCCGTCAGTCGCCCGACGGTCATCAGCACCATGTGTCCCTCGTCCCTTGGAGCAGTTCCGTGAAGATGGCCGGCCGCAGGGCCTCCAGCCGCTCGGCCATCTGCCGCTGGATCCTGATTTGCTCGGCGACGTCTGCGAGGGCCTCGACGACGGCGTACTGCCGGTCCATGGGCGGCACGGTGACCGGCAGCTCTCTGAGCAACGCCGAGTTGAGCGCGGGCACGGTACCGGGGAGGGCCTGGCCCAGCATGGCCCTCTGCACCGGCGGATGCGACAGGTAGGCCGACAGGAAGGCGGGCAGGATGCTACCGGGCAAGGGCCTCAGGCGCAGGCAGGACGATCCGTAGAGCCATCCGGACTGAGCCTGCTCGATGAGCGCCAGCCTCCCGAGTGCCCCTTGCCGTACGACGAGCACGTCGCCCTCCCGCACGGCGAACCGCTCCAGCCTATCTGCGTCGCTCTGCGGCACCCGTCGCACTTTGCGGCTGTCCACCCTGTGGCCTCCGGCGAGGTCCGGTGGTGAGATCACGGGCACGCCGTCGGGGCCGTCGTGCAGGCGGTCCAGCAGCGACCCGGACGGGCCGGCCGTCACCTCGCAGAGGTCGCCCAGCAGAATCCGGACACCATGGGCCTTGGGTGTGTTGCCTTGCGGCACGACACCTCACCTCCTTTCCCTCGCTCCTGTGGTTCCGTGTTACGGGTGGTGCGTGGTGGGGCGCGGTACCGAGCACGGCGCCCCACACACGTCACATGGTCAGGCGACGCGCAGCCGGTGCCGCATCGCGGCCCGTACCAGCTCCTCCGTCGCAACGGTCAGCAAAACCGTAACCACTACGGCCAGCGCAGCGGCCGCGTGTCCGGTAATCGCGGAGCCGAAGACGCAGACCACGATGATCACAACGAGCGGCAGGACACTGCTCTTGGTCCGAGGCGGTAAGGACCAGGCATTATGGGTATCGACAATCCGCATGGGTTGTCCTTTCCGTTCCCGCGCATGGCGCGGGGATGGTCGAGCCGCACCGCCCTGCCGGGCGTCCAAACCACGCGGGGTGGTGCGGTATCTGATGAGTCGGATGGCCTTGCCGATGGCCGTGGACGGGAAACAGCGCCCTTCTCCCAGCCCGTGACCACTCACGAAGCCCCGTCGTTCTTGAGCTTCGATACACGGAAGCGTACACCCCGTCAGACTGCGAAGCTAGCTTCGCAGTTGGCGATCGATCCGCTCCCCGGCTGAATCCACGGCGGACGCGGCCGGGGCGCCGGGCGTGGCGTCGGGATTTGTGTGGGTTGTCGGGTGATGATGGCGCAGTGCGAATTGATCACGTGTCCTATGCGGTGGCCCGCGACAGCTTCGTCTCGACCGTCCAGTGGATCGGATCGGCCCTCGGCGCCGGGTTCGTCGACGGGGGCGTGCACCCGCGATTCGGCACCCGCAATTTCATTCTCCCGCTGAGCGGCGGCACCTACGTCGAGGTCGTCACCACACTCGACCACCCCGCCGCCGACCGCGCACCCTTCGGCCAGGCGGTCGCGCGCCGCGCCGCCGAGGGCGGCGGCTGGCTCGGTTGGGTGGTCTCCGTCGATGACATCGCCCCGGTCGAGGCCCGCCTCGGCCGCACCTCGGCCGAGGGCCACCGTGTCCGCCCCGACGGGTTTGACCTGAGGTGGAAGCAGATCGGCCTGCTGGAACTGCTGGAGGGCCCGCAACTGCCCTACTTCCTGCAGTGGTTGGTCCCCATTGAGGAGCGCCCGAGCGCCGACCCGCGCACCTCCACCGCCATCAGCGGGGTCTCCATCGCCGGCGACGCCGCCTCCATCGCCGAATTCCTCGGCGAACCGGCCGACCACCCCCTCGACCAGATCGACGTCACCTGGGTTGAGGATGAGGAACCGGGCCTGGTCTCGGTCGAGTTCGCCACCGCCCACGGCCCGGTCACGATCTGACCAGGGTCCGACTGCCCCGAGGGAGCAGCCGGCTGGGGTCTCCTGGCTAGCGCGTGTCTCTTTGCTGGGTTGGTCAGTTGATCGGATGTGTCTGCCCGATTAGTGATCACTGATTCGATGTGGGGCGGGATCGAGCCGCTGATGCCAGCCAATCCGGTCCGTGGACGGCGGTGGGCTGATCACGGCCGAACGCTCGAGGCCATCGCGTGGAAGTACCGCACCAACTCGCCCTGGTAGGGGCCTGTCCGACGAGCTCGGCCCGTTCCAGACCGCCCGAAAACTGCTGATCAGATGGGCCGTCGACGGAACCTGGCAGAACATCCTGACCGCCGTGCCGGCGGCCGCGGACGCGGTGACGACATCGGCTGGACCGTCTCGGTCGACTCCACCGTCGTCCGGGCCCACCAGCATTCCGCCGGAGCACGCAAAAAGGGGCCGAAGGCCGCAGCGAGCCCGCCGACCACGTCCTCGGACGCTCACGCGGCGGCCTGAGCACCAAGGTCCAGCTGGCCGCCGACGACCGTGCACGGCCCCTGGCCTGACCGTCACCGCGGGCCACGCCGGCGACGCACCCGCCTTCGAAGCGGTCATGGCCCGCATCCGCGTGCCACGAAGCGGGCCCGGCAGGCCCCGAACCCGGCCGCTGGCCGTGCTCGCGGACCGGGCCCACTCCTCCCGTGCCATCCGGTCCCACCTGCGACGACGCGGGATCCGCGCGGTCATCCCGCAGCCGTCCGACCAGATCGGCCACCGCCTGCGGCGAGGACGCCGAGGCGGCTGCCCGCCCGGCTTCGACGCCGAGATCTACAAGCAGCGGAACAGCGTCGAACGCTGCATCAACCGCCTCAAGCAGTGGCGCGGCCTGGCCACACGATGCGACCAACTCGCCATCGCCTACCAGGCAGCACTCCACCTCGCCGCCATCCTCGTCTGGGCACGACGCTGACCAAAGAGACAGAACCTAGTCCAGTTTGAAGGCTATGAATGCGGGCTGGGCCGGTGCGGGGCGTGCGCGGCGTCTGGCGAACAGTGCCGACAGGCCCAGGCGGCCGCTTATGAGGGTGAGTGGCGCGCCCAGCGCGATCGCCCCGGCCACCACCAGGAGCCAGTTGGGCTTGGGGCCGGCCCTGCCCCGGATGTCCGCGGCGTCGAACGCGCCGGGCCCGCCTTCCGGGAAGTCGCGCTCGTGCGGCTCGACCCGGTTGTCGCTCAGGGCCACGACCTGGCCCTCGGGGACCAGGATGTCGAAGGCCGCTGCCGAGGGCGGGGTCTCGGGTGGCAGGTACGGTTCGGCGAGCGGGTTCCCGTTGAGTATCAGCGTGCGGTCGCCGGCCCGGTACGGGAGCCGGTCCCCGCCGATCGTCATAACCCGCCCTCCCAGGCGTCCAGGGTCCTTACCAGGACTGGTGAGATGCTCGCTCCTGCAAGGTCGGGCAGTGCTTGTCCGGTCATGCGCCCAGATCTGCCCAGAACTTCTCCAGGACGCCGGCCGCGCCGGCGGGGTCCTGGAGCATCCACCAGTGGCCCAGGCCTTCGAGGGGCTCGAAGCGCGCGCCAAGAGTGGCGGCCACCACCGGTGAGGCAGGACCGTCGAACGGGTCGAGCGTCGGGTGGAGAACCAGGCCCGGGGCGCTGGTCGGTGACATCAGCCCCGTCCCCCAGTGTGCGAACGGGTTGGGGGTAGCGGAGCGGTACAGAGCCAGGACGGACGAGGCCATGGTCACGTCGAAGCTCTCGCCCATTACCCGGGCGTCGTCCTCGGGAGCGCCTGCGTCCCGCAGTTGGCCGCAGGCGCTGAGAGGGCTCGCGGGATCGGTGTGCTCCAGGGTGGTGGTCGCCCACGCCTCCCCCGATTCCGGTGTCTGCCAGAGCCGCGCGATGTCATGCCATACGTAGGCAGGGTGAAGGATGCCGGCGACATCCACGGACCAACTGCGCGGAGGGACCCGGGACCTGACGGCAATCCGTGCCACCAGGAGGCTTCCCCAGTCGTGTCCCACGAGGTCGATCGGGCCATTGAGGTCGTGCAGTTCCGCCTCCACCCACTCCACGTACTCGTCCATGGACGAGCCGAATCCGTCCGGGAGGGGCGCACCGAATCCGGGAAGCCGCAGGGCGACCGAGGCGGTGCTCAGGCGGGCCCGCAGCCGGTCCCACAGATCACCGGTCTCGGGTACGCCGTGCACGAAGACTGCCGTCATGAACATTCCTTCTTGTCGGGAGGCAACCGAGGCCCGTGTAGGAGTGGTTCACCCGTGACAACGGCGGTATCGCGGAACAGGTTCACCAGACCTCACACGCTGACCGAGACTCCGAAACAGGCCGGTTCACGGGCTCGCAGGGGCGACCTGCCGCCGTCACGCGTACCGGCACGGATACCCCCATGCCGCGGTAGCGCTGAACCGGATCGGCTCAGCGGGCGGAGGTACGGGCCAGGGCCCTGGGCCGTGTACCTGGTGTGGGCTTGGCCGGGGAACGGGGTACTGAACCGACGGCTGTTCCGTGCCGTAGGAACGCTGAGGCCTGCGACCGTGCAGGCCGTCGGCAATGAGAGGGAGCACCCATGACACAGCCCAGGTCGCCGGCATTGACCGACGAGTGCGGCGTATCGCTCCGGGACGATCTCTCCTTCGCCCTGTACGTGGCGGCACGGGCATGGGCCGGGCACTACCGCCCGTTCCTGGCCGAGCTCGGACTCACCTATCCCCAGTTCCTGGTGATGCAGGTGCTCTGGTCGCGCGGGCAGGTCACCGTCAAGGACCTGGGCGGGGAACTCGGCCTGGACTCCGGCACGCTGTCCCCCCTTCTGAAGCGCCTGGAGGGCGCAGAACTGGTCGACCGACACCGCAGTGCCAGCGACGGACGCCAGGTGCAGGTGTCCAGTACGGAGTCGGGCCGCGCCGTGCGCGATCGGGCAAGCCGCGTCGTGGAATCGGCTCAGCAGGCCCGGCGTTACCCACCGGAGCAGTACGACGCCCTCATTCCTGCCCTGCACGCGCTGACCGGCCGCCTGCGCGCGGGAACGCCGCCGGGGTAGCCCCGTCGCCCCGCCCGCGCCGGGGCTCTGGGAACGACTCCCGCCCTCCCGCCCACGAAGGTCACCACCGATCGAGTCGAGGCGGCGTACCGCAACGATTCCGTTGCCGCACGGCAGCCCGTAGGGTGGGACGGACTCCGGCGTCGCGTCACCGCGGACAACCGACGTACCGGCCAGGACGACGGCTGGATCGAAAATCTCGGAGAGTCCTTTGGAATGCGAACGCGCCCGTACCGTCTTTGCCCCTCAGATGCTCGGCGGTCTCGACGGGCCGCAGCACGAGTGTGTGGCCGAGCACCTGGACCGGTGCCCGTCGTGCCGTGCCGAGCGGGACGAGCTGTTGGCCCTTCTGCCGTTGCTCGACGCGGTGCGGCCGTACGAACTGGAGGGAGTGCCGGCTCCCGACCCCGAGCGGGCCGTGCGGGCCGCTCGCGAAATGGTGGCTGACCGGGACTGACCCCACACGGGACCGGCCCGGCAGGGCGCGGCAGCCGATCCGCTCCGGGCCGGCGTCACTCCGTTCACCCTCTACCGCCGCTGGAGCGACCTGCAGGAACCGCTGTCGGACGTCGCCGTCGAGCAGCTCCGTCCGGACCCTCCGCCAAAGGACCAGGGCCACGCGTCGGCGGACCTGGGGAGCTGGGCCGAGCAGCTCCTGGAGGGGATCTTCCACGGGCCCGTGCCCACGTCCGTGACGCCCTTCTCGGAGACCCCAACGGCGACAACGCGGCGCAGTGGCGGGCCTACGCCGCGGAGCAGATCGGCATCGTGCCCGCCCGGGCGGCGGAGCGCGGCGAAGAAGCCCGGACGTCGAGACGGTCAGCGACCGGGGCGTGGCGCCCGCGACGTATCGCATCCTCCTGCGCCCCGGCGACCTCACCGACGCCGACGCCCACCGGCTCGTACGGCAACCTGCACGGATTCGGCGTGTCACCTCCGACCCGCACCGCGGTCGAGGTGAACCATCGTCTGCCTGTGCCGTGCTGATGCTCGCCGGGACAGCGATCACGGCGACCATGGGCATCACCCTCGTGTCCCTGCTCTTCCTGCGGATGAGCACACGCGCCGGCGAACTGCGCAGGGCCTGACCTCCGGGAAACACGCCGGTCGGTCTTTCATTCCGGGGGTTTGAACCGAGACCCGGCTTTCCGCGTAGCAAGCGATGCCACCGGTGCCACGCGCACCCCGGTCCACATCCCTCCGGCAAAGGAACGCAGACGTGCCCCACCAGTCCATCTCCGGATCCCCTCTCAAGCGCTTCGGCTACCTGACCGCAGTCGGCGTCGTCGGAGCCTCCCTCGCCTTCTCGATAGCCGGTACGGCCGGTGCGTCGGGTACGAACTCCGCCGTCTCCACGCCGAGGCCGAAGCCGACGATCGTGCTCGAGCACGGCGCGTTCGCCGATTCCTCCAGCTGGAACAGCGTTGCCGAACGGCTGAAGAAGTCCGGCTACCCCGTGGTCGCCGCAGCCAATCCCCTGCGCGGACCCGAGCACGACGCCGCCTACCTGCGCAGCGTCATGAACAGCATCGACGGCCCGCTCGTCCTGGTCGGGCACTCCTACGGCGGCACGGTGATCAGCAGCGCCGCCGTCGGCCACGAGGACAAGGTCAAGGCGCTGGTCTACATAGCCGCCTTCCTCCCCGACACCGACGAAAGCTCTCTCGGCCTGTCGAACAAGTTTCCCGGCAGCACTCTCGGTGATGTCGTCGAAGCCGTGCCCTACAGCCTCCCGGGCGGTGTGACCGGCAACGACATCTCCATCAAGCCGGAAATGTTCCGCCGACAGTTCGCCGCCGACGTCCCGCGTGGCCAGGCTGCCCTGATGGCCACGACGCAGCGCCCCATCGCCGATGCGGCGCTCGCTGAGAAGGCCACGAAGGCAGCCTGGAAGACCATTCCCTCTTGGTCGCTGATCGCCACCGAGGACCTCAACATCCCGCCCGCCGCACAGCGGTTCATGTCCGAACGCGCGAACGCGCACACCGTCGAAGTCAAGGCCTCCCACGCCGTCCCCGTATCGCGCCCCGACGCAGTCACCCGCATCATCCAGCAGGCGGCTGCCTCGACCTCCCGCTGAACCCGCGCACCCGTAGGTGGCAGGAGGGGACACGTTCCCCCTGCCTGCTCCTCGGCAATCCGGCCAATCCACGCACCGAGTCAGGAGAACCGCATGCCCTTCATCACCGTCGGCCAGGAAAACAGCACCACCATCGACCTCTACTACGAGGACCACGGCACCGGACAGCCCGTCGTCCTCATCCACGGATACCCGCTGGACGGCCACTCCTGGGAGAAGCAGCTCCCCGCCCTCCTCGACGCCGGCCACCGCGTCATCACCTACGACCGCCGCGGCTTCGGGCAGTCCAGTCAGCCCACCACCGGCTACGACTACGACACCTTCGCCGCAGACCTCCACACCCTGATGGAAACCCTGGACCTCACCGACACCGTCCTGGTCGGATTCTCCATGGGCACCGGTGAAGTCGGACGCTACCTCGGTACCTACGGCTCGGCCCGCGTCGCCAAGGCGGCCTTCCTCGCCGGACTCGAGCCCTACCTCCTCAAGACCGACGACAACCCCACCGGCGTCGACGCAACGGTTTTCGAAGGCATCCTCAGCGCCGTCACCCACGACCGCTACGCCTACTTCACCGACTTCTACCAAGCCTTCTACAATCTCGACCAGAACCTCGGCACCCGCATCAGCGAGGACGTCGTGCGCGCCAACTGGGCCACCGCTGCCGCCGCCTCCTCCTATGCCTCACGTGCCGCCGTCCCCACCTGGACCACCGACTTCCGTGCCGACATCCCCAAGATCGACGTCCCCGCCCTCATCCTGCACGGCACCGAAGACCGCATCCTCCCCATAGAAGCCACCGCCGAGCCCTTCCATGCCGCGCTCCCCGATGCCGACTACGTCGTCATCGAAGGAGCCCCCCACGGCCTCCTCTGGACCCACGCCGACGACGTCAACACCGCCCTCCTCGCCTTCGTCGGGAAGTAGCGCCACCAGATCGGCGAACGCCTCGGCGCCGCCCTCCCGCGCGGGGGCGGCGCCGAGGGAGGGCCGCCGCCCCGTACCGTTGGCCGAGTCGCCCCGGAGCCAGGTCCGGCGCCATGAGGGCACTTCGCGCCCTGGTCGCAATTCACACTCGGGAGAGAGGGCCATTGAATCGATGAGCGGGAACGAAGGCGTCATAGACGACAGCCTGACCATCGGCCGCGATCGCGCTTTCGTCGGGCGCCAGGTAGAACTCGCCCTTTTCAAGGCGGCGTTGGCGGGCGACGCACGCGCCTGCCCGATCCACTACCTGCACGGGCCGGGCGGTATCGGCAAGTCGATGTTGCTGCGCCGTTTCGCCAGGGAGGCACACCGGGCGGGCCGGACGGTCGTCGAGGTGGACGGCCGGACCGTCGACCCGACGCCGGAGGGCTTCGCCGCGGCAGCCGGGCCGGAGGTGAGAACCCCGGGAGTGGTACTGCTCGTGGACACCTTCGAGAAGTGCCAGGGACTCGAGGGCTGGCTGTGGGAACGCTTCCTGCCGCGACTGCCCGCCGGCGCACTCGTCGTGGTGGCGGGGCGCAATGCCCTCGACCCTCGCTGGACGGCCGATCCGGGGTGGATCGGCCTGCTGCACGTCTCTTCCCTGCGTAACCTCGCGCCCTCGGACGCCACCGCGTTCCTCACCACGCGCGGCGTGTCGTCCCGCGTCCACACGACACTCCTGTCGTTCACCGGGGGCAACCCGCTCGCGCTCGCGCTGGCGGCCGCCCTCGCGGTCAAGGACGAGACGTCCACCGCCGGTTGGCGCCCCGACCAGGACGCCGTCGCCCTGCTCCTGCCCCTGCTGATCGGCGACACGCCGAGCCCTCTGCACCGCCAGGCGCTCGAGATCTGTGCCCACGCCTACGTCACGTCCGAGTCCCTGCTCCGCGCTCTCATGGGCGACCGCGCGCCGGAGTTGTTCTCCTGGCTGCGCGTCCAGCCGTACATCGAGACCTCGGCCGCCGGGCTCTTCCCGCACGACGCCGTCCGGGAGTCACTGGAGGCGGACCTGCGGTGGCGCGACCCGGACGGATTCGCCGCGATGCACGGACAGATGCGCCGTTACTTCCTCTCACAGGTCCGCTCCGTACCCGAGTCCCGGGTGCTCCAGGCCACCGGAGCGCTGACCTACCTCTACCGCGGTGACGGCCACATGTCGGAGTTCAACGACTGGCGTGACGCCGGCCTGTTCCAGGACCAGTCGTACCGCCCGGGCCATCGCGACCGCGTCCTGGAGCTGGTGGGCAGGGCCGAGGGCGAGGAATCCGCGGCAGTTGCCGCCTTCTGGCTGGACCGTCGGCCCGAGGCGTTCCGCGTGTACCGGTCGACCCAAACAGGTGAGGTCCTCGCGTTCTCCGCCTGGCTGCGCATCGGGGAGCCGGAAGGCCTGGACGTCGATCCGGTGGTCGCTGCGGCCTGGCGGCACGCGCGGACGAACGGGCCGCTCAGGCCGGGCGAGCACCTGGCTCTGGCCCGCTTCTCGGTGTACCCCGACGAGTACCAACTCCCTTCCGCACCGATGACTTTCATGCAATGGCGCGCCACATCGGAGTACATCCGCGCCGACGGGCTCACCTGGTCGTACGCGGTGATGCGGGACAACGGGTCCTGGAACGACTACCTACGGGACCTCAACCTGCTGCCCGCCGACGAACGGCCCGCGGTCGGCGACCACCGCTATGCACTGTTCGGCCACGACTGGCGCGCGCAACCGGCCGATGCCTGGTTGCAGGAGAAGAGCACAGCGATGCTCTCGGGCGCGCCCATGCCCCCTTCGCCGTCATCCGCGCGCGGCGGCCTGGTGGTGCTGTCACGGCCCGAGTTCGACGCGGCGGTCCGGGAAGCGCTGCGCACGTTGCGCAAACCGGCGGTGCTCGCCGGCAATCCACTCAACCGCAGCAGACTGGTCGTCGATGGCCGACTCAGTCTGTCCGAGGTTCTCGCCGCCTCGGCCGAGGCCCTGTTGGACGAGCGCAGTGGCGAGAAGCGTCATCGGGCGGTGGCCGCAACGTATTTCAGAGGAGCCCCCACGCAGGAGGCAGCCGCGGAGCGTCTCGGACTGCCGTTCAGCACCTATCGCCGACACCTCACATCGGGCGTCGACAGAATGAGCGATCTGCTGTGGCATCACGAGCTCCAGGGCACCGACCTGTCGAGCACCGGCGAAGCGGGCCCGCCTGCCTGACCCTGCCACCACGGAGATGACTGCGATGCCCGCTGCACCGCGGTGGCGGGACGCTGGTGATCCCGCTCGCCGGTCCTGTCGGACGTGCCGAGAGGCAAGGTGAGCAGGAAACCGGTCTGTGAAGTGAGCAGCGGATGCCGACATGCTCATCCCCTTGAGTACGGAGAGGGGCTGTGGGATGCATGTTGTGGTGTGCGGTGCAGGTCCTGTGGGCGCAGTGGTCGCCCTGCTGCTCGCGGCAGAGGGACATCGAGTGACGGTTCTCGATCCGCGTCCCGTCCTTTCCCCTACGCCGGGGCCGGATGTCCGCGGGCCTGGCGAGGGCGTGTCGTACCGGCTGTGGGCGGTGGGGGAGGGGCCTCTTGTAGTGCTCGCCGAGGCCATGCGCATGATGTCGGGCGAGCTCCCCGCCGTGGCGCGAACCCTGGCCTCACTGAACGCCGTTGACCACAACGAGTCGACTCCTGTCGTGCACCGCATGCTCATCGCCCGCGTTCTGGAGGACGAGATGTCCCGGACCGACGGCATCAGGGTCGACCGCGGAGTCGGTGTCGCCTCCCTCCTGACGGGCAAGGAGCGTCTGCCCGGCAGGCCGCACATCCAGGGCGTCCTGACGGACGGAGGTGAGGCCGTGCTCGCTGATCTGATCGTCGACGCGACAGGCCGAGGCTCGAATATGGTCAGACAACTGAGCGAGATCGGCGCTCCCCGGCCTCTGGAAGAGCGCCAGGACAGCGGTATGCGCCTCTACACACGGCGCTTCGACTCGCCCGAGACGTGCCCAGGCCCCGCACGACGGTCCCTGCGCCACTTCGACGGCGTCACTGTGGCGTCGGTGTCGGCGGGCGGGGGGACCTGCTCGATGACCTTGGGCATCAGCGACGAAGACCTCCAGCTCTACCCGCTCGCCGGACCGTCCGCGTGGAGCCGGGCTGCAAGGCTCTACGAGCCGCTGCTCCCTCCCCTCACCGGGAAGCCTTCGCCCGGTGTATGGGTCACCCCGCGGGTGGAGAGCAGCTACCGGCGGTTCGTTCTCGGCGGGCGACCGGTGGCAACCGGAACGGTGAGCGTCGGCAATGCATGGGCGGCGGTCAATCCCCTGCTCGGTCTGGGGCCGTCCATGGGACTGCTGCACACCGTCCTGCTGAGGGACGCGTTGCGCCAGGTCGGTGTCGAGGACACCGTGGTGCGCTTCGACCGTCTCACGGAGGACCTGCTGTCACCGCTCCACCGTCGGATCACCGACTGGGAGGAACGACTCCGGGCGCGAGACGGAGGCGCTTCGGGGAATCCCTCTCCCTCCACCGCGGCCCCGGACGAGACGATCGCCCGGCAGGACGCCTCCCCGGTCACTCCTGTCACTCCTGTCACCCCGGTGACGCTGGCCCGGGACCTGCGGGTCCGGTTCTCATTGATCTCGGCCGACGCGGAGTCCTCCATCCGGACGGGCCCGTCCCGTGCGCAGCTGGTCGAGGCCCTCGCCCGCCGCAGCGTCACGTAGGTGCGGATGGCACCGGCGAAGCGCAGCACTGGTGCGCCGGTGCGAAGCCCGGTGTACCCCGGCCCCACACAGGAATGCGCCATGTCACGCAACCGGTCCATTGATCAAGCAAAGGGTGTCAGTACATGAGGCGGACTCCGGAAGCCGGAACACCGATACCCGGTGCCATTGCCACCTTCCCGCAGTCCGACCCCTGTGAGGACTTCGTACACGCCGTTTACCACCACCACGCCACCCCCCTTCTGCGCTACGCGGCCCGTCTCCTCAACGGCGACTGGCACAAGGCCGAAGACTTTCTCCAAGAAGCCGCTGCCCGCGCCTGGAGGAACTTCACCACCACCACCGACCCCGTCTCCATCCGTCCGTGGCTGTTCACCGTCGTCCGCAACCTCGCCATCGACCACCACCGCGCCCGTGCCGTCAGGCCGCCCGAATCCCCACCCGCCGACGACCTCGACCTCCCTGTCGACGACGCCATCGATGCGATCCTCACCACGCAGGTCGTCCTCGACGCGCTCGGCCGGCTCACAGCTCCCCATCGCGACGTCATCGCTCTCGTCTACTACCGCGGCTACAGTGTCGCCCAAGCCGCCCAAGCCCTCGGCGTACCCCCGGGAACCGTCAAATCACGCAGCTACTACGCCCTGCGGGCCCTGCGCGAGGCCCTTCGCGCAAAGGGCATCACCCACCCCTGACGCCGTTCTGTCCGGCGGTGTCACCGGGCTCCTGCCGTGGGAGTCACGTCGGGTCTCCTCCGACGACCGCGGTTCCGTTGAGTTCGCTGCGCCACAGCAAATCGATGAGATGCTCGATTCCGCTGGTGAGGTGCCTGCGGTAGGTGCTGAACGGCGTCCGAGGCGCTCTGCTGCGGCCTCTTGGGTCGGGGTGCCCGCGATGTACGTCGTGGTGAGGGCACGGTGGTGCTTGTCGCCCGAGCGCCCTTCCCGAAGGGCATCGATGCCGTTGGTGAGCAGCGCGGGCAGAGTCGTGGCGCTCTGGGTCACCACTCGGCTGTGATTGAGGGGGTTGCGGGCGAGCACGTCCGGGCGCCGGATCGCACGGAGGGCGTCGCGCACCGCAGTGTCGAACTCCGGCCTGGAAAGCACCACGAGTTCCGCGTGTTCCCCGGACGGGGACGATGCGCCGCGCCTGAGCTTGTGGGCCAGGATCGTGTTCGACCTCTCCTCCAGCCATGGTCCGACAGGCTGCGCCCGCCAGTCGTGGCCGAACAGGGCGTACGGGTGCGGACCGACGCGGGGCCGGTGGCCGATGGACGGCATCGCGAAATGGTGCATGTACGCGTCCCAGTGCCCGTCGTCGCGCTTGACGACGAACGTCCAGGCCTGCCGGTCGGCCCGGAAGATCTCGCCCAGCCCGCGCCAGTGCATCAGATCCATGGGTGGCGAGGTGCGCTGGTACACCGGTGGGTGGACGTGGAATCGGGCCAGAGCGATGTGCTCGCCGGGCCGGAGCGGTGCGGCCGACCGGGCATGTGCCCAGGCCGCGTCGACGATCGGGTCGATGTCGGTGCCCAGCGGCTCTCGCAGGCGCAGCCACGCGAAGAACGCGACGATCTCACCCGTCTGAGTGGAGCGGTAGACGCGGAACGCTTCGGGCTGATGGTCGAGCCAGAACCGGCAGATCTCCGCGGACTCCCCGCCTTCCGCGGTTTCGGCCAGCTCCAGCACACGTCCGCGGTCCTCCTCCGCGTACGGCTCGTCCTTGACGTGGTCCCCGTCACGCCACTTGTGGAAGTTGGCCGAGGCTTCCTTGCGGTAGAGGTAGATAAGGGGGCTGGTGGCCTGGAGCAACTGCGCATCGGAAACCGTGCGTACCCGCTCGACGAGGTACTGGTGAACGGCTCTGTGCATGTCGGCGAAGCCGTCGGGGTCCCGCCAGCGCAGATCGGCTTCGAGTGCCTCACGGACCACGTCGTGCGGGAAGATGCCCGTGTCCGTCGCTTCGATGAAGGGCTGCTGGCGCAGCCAGGCGAACAACTCGGGAGCCTGTTCGCCTTCGAGGGTCCGGAGCAGTGATTCCGAGGTGACGTAGGAGTGCGCACAGATCTCCAGGGCCCTGCGGTGCGCCGGGGTGGGAATGTCACCGAGTAGCTTGGCCAGCAAGGTGGCGATGACGTCCTGACTGGGCTTCCAGCCGGACTTGACGCCTCCCTCTTCCCTGACGGCCACGGCCGCCGCCAGCGAGAGGGCCAGGGGGTTGCCGCCGGTGAAGGACAGGACTGCCTGATGAGCCGCCGTCGGCAGGCCGCGTGCATGCAGCAACCGGGCGGCGTCGTCGAGGGGGAGGTTTCGCAGGGACGTCACGCGCAACAGTTGCGACCACCCGGGATCCGAGGTCCAGCGGGCGTCCGGCGCCCGCCGCCCGGCGAGCACCACCACGGTGCCCATGGGAAGGCCAAGGAGGAATTCGTTGCGCAGCCAGCCCTCCAGACCCTGGCAGCGTTCGAAGGTATCCACCAGGAGCACCATTCCGGGCTCCGCGGGGATGTCCCCGACAGCCGCAGTGAATCCCTGGGGAGTGGGAGCGACCGTCCGGCCGTCCACCTCGATCACGGCGCGCCCTGCCCGGAGTCCCTCACGAGCCAGCCGGCGTACGAGGGTCGACTTGCCGATTCCCCCCGGCCCGTGCAGGAAGTGAACGGGGCAGGCGCCGGGTTCGCCCGCCAATGCGGACCGGAACAACGCCAGCTCCATGCTCCGGCCGACGAACGCCCGGTCGCGCGCAGCCTCGAGCGCACCATGCTGATGCACACATTTCCCTTCGATCAACTCGCAGCGCAACCGTATGGCAGGACTCTGCAGGCCGCCCAAGGTTCATAGATTACCGGTCAGTAGACCGCTGTTCCCGGCCCCGGACGCCGCTGTGGAGCGGGGCGTCCCTCCCGCGACCGAGGTGTGGAGAGCAGGTGGCTGAGGGCAGCCCGGCCCGGTTCGGCGGTCGGCTCGGCCTCGCAGCGATCGCTGAACCAGGGAAGCCGCGCGGACGTAGATATCAAGAGACATGCCGGGGCGGCTCCGCGCGGACGTCCGCGGTGTCCTGCCCCGGGACGCCCGGCACCACCAGGGGAGTTGCACAGTGAACCCGTTCCTTACCCCTCGCTCCTCCACCGGGGCGGGCAAGAGGCGTTCCCGCCGCGGCCCGGGCAGAGCAGGAGGTCTTCTCGCCCTCGCGGTGCTTCTCCCGGCCTGTGGGATACACACGGCAGACACGGCAGGGGAGTCCCAGGACGGCCGAGGAAGCTGGAGCGTCGGCAAGTGGGCCCGCGAGGCATCGCAGTTCAGCAACCCTGTCATCGAGGGGTTGTGGAAGCCCGAGCGCATGCGCAGAGCAGGCGATCCCCGCAAGAACGTGGCCGGGGATCTCACGGACACGCGGGGTGTGAGCGATCCCGAGCCGGCCCCTGTGGAGGCCAGGCCCGTGGCGGCGCCGTACCGCCGCAATGCGGCGCCGGTGGGCAAGGTCTTCTTCGACGGCCCGGACGGACCACAGACCTGCTCCGGCACCGTCGTGCAGGACCCCGCCCGTCCGGGCCGCTCCAACCTCGTGTGGACCGCGGGCCACTGCGTCCACGCCGGGCGTGAGGGCGGCTGGTTCCGCAACATCGTTTTCGTGCCCTCGTTCAACGACAAGGCGCTTCCGGCGGATGCGCTCGAGCGTGCTTCCGCGGGACAGATGGCACCGTTCGGGACCTGGTGGGCCGACTGGGCCGCCACCTCCGACCAGTGGATCGCCGAGGGCACGTCCGAGGGCGGTAACGGAGCGGCGTTCGACTTCGCCGTACTGCACGTCGTACCCGCTCCCGGGTCTGGCGCCCGGTCACTGGAGGAGGCCGTGGGCGCGGCGCTCCCGGTGGCTTTCAACGGCCCCGCGGTGCAGGACGTGAACCTCATCGGCGCCTGGGGGTACCCGGCGGCACCGCCTTTCGACGGTGCCACGATGCACTTCTGTGCGGGCAAACCGGGCCGCCTGTCGCTCAAGGACCGCGAACCGACGCTGTACCGGGTGGGCTGCACCATGACGGGCGGTTCCTCCGGCGGCGGCTGGTTCGCGGTCGGCACGGACGGGCAGACCGCTCTCGTGTCGAACACCTCAGTCGGACCCGACCCGTCGGTTTGGCTGGCCGGCCCCTACCTCGGCGATACGGCCAAGGCCGTACTCGACGAGGTCAGTCTCCGGTTCGGGTCCCGCGGGAGTGCTGTGGGACGGAACGCTGACGAATGATCTTGAGGTGAACGGTTTCCTTCGTCGCTGCTGGAGGCAGTGGCGTACGCCAAGAACGTGTCGGCTGCGCTGCGATGAGGAGCGCGGTTCATCCGCTGGCGGGTGCTGCGGGCCAGCGCCCGCGGTGGCTGTTGGCGCAGGACCGGAGGCCGGGCCGACTCCGCTGACCGCCGCGTACGAGGCTACAGGGGCACCTGCTCGGTGTGATCGCCGCCGGCCAGGGCGTTCTCGCCGCTGGCGAGGCGGAGACCCAACCCGGGCCGGGCAGTTGGAAGCGGCCGGCCCGGCGCTCCAGAACGCGATGGACAGCTCCGGCCTGCTGCTGGGGACGTTCAGGGTTTTGGCGGGAGAGGGCGCGAGCCGGAAGCGGGCGGTTGCCGAGCGGGGGTTCAGCGGGGCGGGCCAACGATGGTGTTGCCGCGCAGTGCGGCGGCTTCGGCGAGCTTGTCCTTGGTGATCTCGAAGCCATCCGGGCGGGGGGTGGCGATGTCGCGACCGGCGTGCCGGAACATCTCTTCCATGCCGCCCGGGGTGGCGATGACCAGCAGGTCGGCGCGCTCGGAGGTGATGCGGTAGCCGTGGGGGATGTTGCGGGGCAGGTAGATGACGCCGCCTTCGGACAATTCGTGGCGTTCGTCGCCGACCCAGACCAGCGCTTCGCCTTCGAGGAGGAGGAAGACTTCGTCCTCGCGGGTATGGAGATGGAACGGCGGGGCTTCGTCCTTGAGGACGTCGAATCGGCCGACGGTCAGCTGTCCTTCGGTGGCCTGGCTGTCGAGGAGGATCGTGAACAGTCCGCCGCCGATCCATTCGAGTGTCTGCTGCTCGTCCCGTTGGGCGAGGTAGGGGATCGTCATGGCGGTCTCCTGGGGGTCGGGTCGCAGGCCGCCGCACCGGTGGGGCGGCCTGCGGCGTTGATGCCGGCGGGCTTGGACCCGGCCGGGCATGATCAGGCCGGAAAGAGGTCGAGAGGGGCAGGACGGCCCTGCCTGGCGGGGGCTTCCACCCCGCCCTGTCGGCGGATGTGGGCCGCGTACTCGGGCGGGGCGATGTCGGCGATGTGGCAGCGGGGGCTTGGGCCTGGGCGTCCAGCGAGGACGTCAGGAGCAGCGGTGTGTCCCGTGCCCTGGCCATGCGGGTCGGGGCCGGCGCCCGGGTCTCCAGCTCACAGGGAGCCGAGCGCGCGGACGCGGTCGGCCACGACGCGCCTGGCGGCGTCGGAGTTGAAGGCGATGCTTTCGAACTCGTGTGGCACGCCGGGGTGGAGGTGGAACTCGACGGGGACGCCGGCCTGGCTCAGGCGCAGGGCGTAGGTGAGGTCTTCGTCACGGAAGATGTCGAGCTGGCCGACCTCGATGTAGGCGGGAGGGAGACCGGCGGGGTCGGTGATCCGGGCGGGGGCGGCATGCGCGGGGACGTCCGCCCCGCCCGCCCGGCTGCCCAGGAGTGCCTCCCAGCCGGTGCGGTTGTCATCCCAGGACCACAGTACGAACGGCGCGAGCTGCGGGTCGGGGGTCAGGTTGCGGTCGTCGAGCATCGGCATGACCAGGATCTGCTTGGCGATCGCCGGGCCCTGCCGGTCGCGGGCGAGGATGGAAACCGCGGCGGCGATGCCGCCGCCGGCGCTGTCGCCGAACACCGCGATGCGGGCGGGGTCGACGCCCAGTTCGGTGGCGTGGTCGTGCAGCCAGATCACGGCGGCGTAGGCGTCCTCGACGGGGACGGGGTGCGGGTGTTCGGGGGCGAGCCGGTAGTCGACGGCGAGGATCGGGGTGCCGCTGGCGGAGACGTAGCGGGAGATCGATCCGTCGAACAGGCCGATGTGGCCCAGGATCATGCCGCCGCCGTGGAAGTAGACCGCGGCCGGGCCCGGCTCGCCGGCGGCGGCCTTGTCCTTGCGGGTGTACCAGCGCAGATCGATCTGGGCGCCATCGGAGGTGGTCAGGCGGTAGCCGGTGGAGGCGACGTCGTCGGGGGTGGGCTGGGCGGTGTCGGTGTGGCCGATGAGCCCTTCCAGCACGGCGCGGCGCGCGGCGACGTCGCCGACCGGCGGGGGCGTGGCGTCGGCCATCGCGTCGGCCATCGGGGCGAGAGCTTCGGCGACCTGGGGGTCGAAGGTGAAAGACAAGGCGACATCTCCTGGGAAGGATCGGAAGTACACGGCGTGGAAGGTGGGTCGGCGAGCCGTCCCGGCCCATGGCCGGGCGCCCGCGATCAGACGGTGATGACGGTCCTACCGGGCATCCGGCCCTCGGCGGCCGCGGCGTGGACCGCGGGCAGGTCGGCCAGCGGGCGCCGGTCGGCGATGTGGATGTGCAGGTCGCCGGAGTCGACGAGGGCGACCAGCCCGGCGAGCAGGCCCGCGTCGCTGCGGGCGAACACCCGCGCCGTGCGCACCGCACGTGCGGGGTCGGGGTCGGGGTCGGCGGTCGTGGACACCAGCACGCCACCGTCGGCCACCAGGCCGACCAGCTCTGCGGTCTCGGCCGGTGAACTCGTCACCAGATCGAGCACTACGTCGAAGGTCCCCACCCCGGCCTCGGCGAGGGTGGTGGCGGTGTGGTCGACGATCCGGCCGGCGACGTAGCCGCGCATCCGTTCGGCGTGGGACGGGCTCGCGGTCGCGGTCACCACGGCCCCGGCCCACGCGGCGAGCTGGACCGCGTACCCGCCGACGGCTCCGCTCGCCCCGTTCACCAGCAAGGACTGGCCCGCGGCGAGTCCGGCGTACTCGAACAACGCCTCCCACGCGGTCAGACCGACGGACGGCAGCGCGGCCGCGTCGGCCAGGGGGACCGCTTTCGGCGCCGCGGCCAGCACATTCGCGGGGGCGACCACATACTCGGCGGCCGCGCCGGGCGCGTTCATCGGCAGGAAGCCGACCACCGCGTCGCCCACGCAAAACCCCTCGACGCCGTCGCCGAGCCCCGCGACCGTCCCGGCGACGTCGATCCCCGGCACGTGGGGAAGGTCCAGCGGGAAGACCTCCTGCAGGTATCCCGCCCGGATCGCCGCGTCCACCGGATTGAACGTGGTTCCGACCACCTTCACCAACACCTGCCCCGCTCCCGGCGCCGGACGGGCGACTCCTTGGACCCGCAGTACCTCGCTGCTGCCGTAGCGCTCATAGCGCACTGCCTTCATGACTGCCTCCACGACTGCCTCCCAAAATTGCTTCGATATCGAAGCGACTGCTGCCACTGTAAGCATGCTTCGACATCGAAGCAATATCTTTGAGTGGTGTGACCTGCGCCACGCGATTCAGGGATACGCTTCGATGTCGAAGTACTTAGGATGGGCGGGTGACTCCCGACGACAACCCGGCCGCCGACGCGCTCCGACCCGAGCAGCTCGGGACGTACTTCGCGCTGATGGAGGCCGTGAGCCTGCTCCAGCGTGCCGTCGAGCAGCAGCTGCAAACGGAAGGCGACCTCAGCTACGTCCAGTTCCAGCTGCTCGCGCGCCTCGCCGACGCCGGCAGGCCGCTGACCATGACCGATCTCGCGGACGGTGTCGTCTACAGCCGCTCCGGGCTCACCCACCAGGCCGGACTCCTGGAGAAGGCCGGCCTGATCACCCGCAACCCCTCTCCCCGTGATCAGCGCGCCACGATGGTCACCCTCACGGAGGAGGGCCTCGCCCGGGTCGGCCGAGTCCTGCCCGGCCACATCGACGTCACCCGGCGCCTGCTCTTCGCCTCGCTCAGCAACGACGATGTCGACGCGCTCGGCGGCATCATGACCCGGGTCCGCGACCACATGCGCCAACAACCGGACAGCACTGCCCGCGGCCGACGCACCGCGCCGAAACACGTCCGGGGCGCGGTCCCGTCCGAGTAGTCCGCCCTCGCGCCCGGGACGCCGCCTGCCGGGAAGGGGGCGGCACCGGACCGACCGCTCAGCCGCGCAAGACCGAAGAGACGGAGCCGCCTCGCTGGTCGTCGTGCACCGTGGCGAGGATCTCCTCCCGGTCCGGACCCGGCGCGCTGTAGCGGGGGGCCGTTGCCGAGAGAGTGATGACCCGCTCCACGAGGCCACTCTTCATGAAGGCCTCGTCCGCGGATGCCAGCATCGAACCGACGTCACCCATGGCGCGCAGGATCTCAGGGTCCTTCAAGAGGACGGAGTCCACGGCTGTGCGCAGCGCCCAGCCCGGATCGTCCGTCTCGTAGAGCTCGCCGCGCATCTCGGCATCGATCTCCGCGATGCGGTGCCGACTCCAATGGGCGTCCTCCTCCCACATGGCCCCGCACTCGTCGTCGATCTCACGGCCGACGCGCAGGGCGAGCTCGACGGCATCGGACGTGCCGAGCAGGCGCAGCACGTCACGCAGCAGCGCCGCGTGGCGCAGCCCGGTCGTCATGCCCATACCGAACTGCGGGTTGGTCGTCATCCGCGCGTCCCCGATCGCCACGATGCCCGTGGCGATCGGCTGCCCGTCGACGACCAGGCCACGCCGGGTGTTGTGGGTCCCGCCCATGACGTGGACGTCGGTCAGCGGGATGCCGTGGTTCCAATGGGCGGCCTGGGGGTAGAGCGCAAGCACACAATTCCACACCTCCACGCGACTCAACGGACGAAGCTCTTGGTCCCGGTCCGAAGTGACCAGCGTCGTCGACCAGGTGTCGCCGTCTCCCGGCGCGGTGACGACGGAAATGCTGTTGTGGTGGGAGAGGGGCCAGGGCCGGGGGGCAGGTACCCCCCGCTCGTCGGCGCGGAAGTAGCGCGTGTAGTAGCGGAAGCCCGCTTCCTCGCGGACGACTTCGGCCTCGACACCCACCTGCGCGAGCAGGTCGGGCACCTCCGTCCGCCGTCCGGAGGCATCGACCACGAGGTCTGCCTCGATGCGCACGCCGGATTCGGTCATGACGCCGACGATGTGCGCGCGGCCCGAAGTCCGGGACTCTCCGACGAGCAGGGACACCACCCTGGTCCCGCCGAGGATGCGCACTCCAGGTGTATCGGTGGCGGTGGCGAGGAGCGCGGCCTCAAGGACCGGGCGCCGGGCGGTGACGGTCTCGAAGCGCTCGTCGCCCGCCTGCTGCGGGCCGGCACCCGCCACGCTCCAGGCACCGGAGATCATGTTGTACGTGTTGCCGCCCGCCTCGCGGATGCGGTCGACGGTGGCCGGCAGTTCCTTTTCCAGGAGGAGGAGGCCGGCCGGCATGAGGATGTGCGTGTGCCCGTACTGCTTGACGCCGGGCCGCTGCCAGTCGCCGCCCACCGTTGCCTCGACCGTTCGCGCGGCCGTGGGGTCGCGGTCGAGCACGGTGACGACGTGTCCGTCTGCGGCGAGAAGCATCGAGGCGGTGAGGCCGACGGGGCCTGAGCCGATGATGACGACGTTGGCCACTGGAACTCCTTGCGTTGGGGAAGATGCCCCACCATCCGCCGGAGAACTGCTCACCTACCAGCCCGCTTTGCTGCTCAGTTGGCGCGGCGGGCCCGACGCAGGTCATCTCGTCTCCCGGAGGCCCCGTCGGCTATGGCGCAGGTCGTACGCCGACAGCCGGCGGGCGATCGGGAGGTTGTCGGTGAATTCGGCTTCCGGGCCTTGAACCGATCTGCGCGGTGCCCGTTGTCCATGAACGGAGGCAGGCAAGCGAGTTCTTGCCGTCCAGGTAGATCAAGTACGAGCACAGGAGAGTTCATGACTGATGTGCAGGCGGACCGGACGGGGCCTCAGCCGCCCCGACGCGCGAAGCGGTGGGCAATTCTCGGCACGGCGGCGGCAGTGATCGCGGGGGTGGCGGTCGCCGTTCCCGCTCTCGCTGACTCCAAGCCCGGTAGCGAGAAGGAGGAGACGCTGCTGCGGACCACGGCCCAGAAGGTGGGGGTCACGAGGAGTTACGCGAACCCGAAGTCCAACCTTTCGCTCACCGCGGGAGGAGTGGGTCCCAGCGGCAAGGGCGAGGTCTTCGCGAGAATCGGAGGCGTGAACGAGGACGTCCAGTCGTGGAACTTCCTCCGCGACAAGATCATCTCCCGGGGGGCGAGTTCCGGAGACAACCTGCGCTGCCTCGAGAGCGACAGCGGCGGGAATGTCTTCATCGCGAAGTGTGTCACCGGAAAGGAATCGCAGAAGTGGGCGCACAAGCTCGCCCAGAAGGCCCCCGGTGCCTTCCGCGACCAGGTCCGGATTCAGAACTTCCAGAGCAAGAAATGCCTGACCATCGGCAGTGCCACAGGCCGAGGGACCGCTGAGGTCGCGGCCAAGGACTGCAAGGACGAGGCGACGTCGCAGCGTTGGGTGGTCGCGTCGTTCACGAACGGGTAGTCGGCACCTGAAGGGGGTCTGGCAGCCGGTCGGCTGTCAGACCCCGCACCGCCGCCCTCTCCCGAGCGCAGGGGCCGCGAGAGGGCGACTGCATGGCTCTGAGGAGGAGAGGGAATGAAAGGACCTGAGGGCAACCGTCCGGCATACGGCCGACGTGATGTGCTGCGCGGAGGGATAGCGCTGAGCGCAGTGGCGGTCGCGGGCGGCGCCGCTACCGCACTCGCGCCCCCCGCGCGGGCTGCCGGCCCGGCGGGTATGCCGACGTACCGATATCTGCGCGACGCACTGGCCATGCCCCTGAACTACAACCGTACCGGCGAGTTCATCTTCCCGACCATCCGGGGAGTGTTCGACAAGATCAGTGATCCACGCTCCAAGTACTACCTCTACTACGCCCCCCACGAGAATCCCGGCGGGATTTGCGTAGCCTTCAGCGACTCACTGGAGGGGCCATTCAGCGACTATCGCGAGAACCCCGTGATCGACAGACACCTGAACGGCACGACGGTCAGTCACGTGTCGTCCCCGCACGTCGTTTGGGATGCAGCCACCAAGCAGTTCTTCTGCTACTTCCACGGCGAGAACACCGTCACCCGGGTTGCCCGCTCGCGCGACGGCGTCAACTTCGTCGACGAGACGCCGGTCCTGAGCACGCGCCTGGTGCCGGGCACATCGGAAACCTCCTACGCCCGGGTCTTCGAGCACGCCTTGCCCGGACGCAACAACAAGTACGTCATGGTCTTCATGGGAGTAAAGGGCGGGCGGCGGATCTTTTACGGCTGGTCGCCCAACGGATGGGACAACTGGCAGTTCAGCGCGACCCCTTTGGTGAACCCCGAAGGGGACGGTCTCACCGACATCTCCGGTCCGACCGTGGTCAAGCGCAACGGGACCACGTACATCGCCTATCACGGCAACGACGGCCGGATGCGACTCACCGAAGTCGGCAACGACTTCCGGCAGGAGCGCCACTTGGGCGTCTTCCACTCGCCCATCGCTTCCGACCGGGGGCGCGTCGCGGCCCCGTCCTTCGGCTCCGAGAACGGCACGGAATACATGTTCTACGAAGCGGGAGCGCGACTCAGCGCCCGTATCTGCATTGCGCGTGCCGTCCCGGGCCGTGCGCTCGCGCCCAGCACGCCCCTACCGCTTCGGGAGGGTGGGGCTAACACGCCGCCGCGCCCCGTCGAGTAGCACTTCATGCGCGCTTCACCCCACGAAAGACACCTGGAGGTTTCATGATCATGCCCCGAAGGAACACAGCCACCCGCGCCACGCTCGTTGGACTCGGTGCCACCCTGGCGGCGTTCTCCCAGGTCGCTCTCGCCTCGACCGCCCACGCGACGGGGACCTGGGACGAGAGCCGGGTCCGCATTCAGTCCGCCCGAGGGGACTGTCTCACCGCTGTTCCGCGTTCCACCAACCAACTGGACACGGAGAGGTGCGACACGGACAACCTCCGCGGGAACTGGCGGATGGTCGACCACCTCGACGCGAACTTCCTGCTCAAGAACTGGTCCACCGGCGAGTGTCTGGATTCCGAGCGAAACGTCCTGGGCGGAAAGGTCTACATGTCGGCCTGCGACCAGAACGACGGCGGCCAGGTGTGGAGGTACGACTGCTTCGAGGGAAGGCTGATGAACCTGGCCTCCACGACCTTCCTGACCCGGTTCAGCTCGGGCGTGGTCGGCCATCAGCAACGATTGACCACGGACCTCGGCAAGCAGGTCTGGAACATCGTCCCCCGGCCGCACGCCTGCTGAAGGAGCGGCTGGACCCCGTCTCTTTCCGGCGGGGCGGACAGTTGACCGGAGGTGCCGGCCCGGTCGGTGATCACTGACGTGATGCGGGACCGGATCGAGCCCGTGACGCCGGCCGATCCGGTCCGTGGAAGACGGATCCGACGGGTACGCAGTCGTGCCCGTCCGGCCGCCCTCCAGCCCCTGTTTGACAGCCCGGTCCCCGCTCTACCCGGAGCGGGGACCGGGCCTGCTGCGTTTCTGCACGCATCGCGCAGCGCCTTCCGCGAGGCCACGGCGCTGCCTGACGAGTTGTGCCTGACACCGACCAGCGCGTCGTGGGCCAACCCCATCGAGGCCCAGTTCGGGACCCTACGGAACTTCGTCATGGGCGGTTCCAACCACCCGGCACTGGCCCGGAAGCTGCAGGACTACCTGCGGTGGCGCAACGCGAATGCCCGACACCCCGACTCCTGGCCGCCCAACGCCGCGAACGTGCCGAGGTCCGCAGCGAACGACACCAACGCTGGGGCCGACCACGGCCTCAAGCTGCCTCAAGCCGCCTGATCAACCCCGGCGAACGTTCGTGGACAGCGCCCTAGCTGCCGATTTCGATCTTGCCGTTCGGCGTGGTCGTCTCAGGGATGGCGGACGTCTTGACGGCGGTGAGGCCTCCCAGGAGCTGGGCAAGGTCGACGCCGGTGGTGGAGGAGAGGAGTTCCATGCCCTGGGCGACGTTGTCGGTGACGGTGCGGGAGAGCTTGCTCGCGCCGTCGGTGGAGATGACGGTCATCTTGTCGATGGCTGACAACGGTTCTGCGGCCTTGGCCACCACTTGGGGGAGTACCTCGATCATCATCTGGATCATCGCGGCGTCGCCGTAGTTCGCGAACGCGTCCGCCTTCTTCTGCATGGCCTCCGCCTCGGCAGCGCCCTTGGCCGCAATGGCCGCAGCCTCCGCGTCGCCCTCCAGACGTACCGCCTCGGCAATGGCGGCACGCCGGGCCCGTTCGGCCTCGCCTCGCTTGGCGCCCTCGACGGCCTCGGCCTCGGCGAGTGCGGAGCGGCGCTGCTTCTCGCCCTCGCCGGTCAGGCGGGCCCGTTCGGCTTCGCCCTGGGCGGCGGCGATGGCCGCGAGGCGTTCGGCTTCGGCCTGCTTGACGCGGGCGACCCGGAGCGCTTCGGCTTCCTGTTCCGCCTGGTAGCGGCGGGCGTCGGCGGGCTTGCGGACCTGGGTGTCGAGCTGGCGGTCGGTCAGGGCCGCCTGGCGTTCGGCGACCTTCTCCTGCTCGGCGAGGATCTGCTGCTGCCGGTCTGCGTCGGCCAGTGGTCCGGCGGCGTTGGCCTGGGCGGTCGCCGCGTCGGTCTCCGCCTTGATCTCGGCCTGGCGCAGGTACAGGGTGCGCTGGGCGACGGCGATTTCTTCCTCGGCCTTCAGGCGGGCCTGCTCGGCGGCCTGGCGGGAGTTCGCCTCGGCGATGTCGGCTTCCTGCTTGGCCCGGGCCGCCTCGGGGCGTCCGAGGTCCTCGAGGTAGGAGCCCTCGGTGGTGATGTCCTGGATCTGGAAGGCGTCCAGGACCAGGCCCTGCCCTGACAGGCTGGCCTCGGCCTCCTCCGCGACCTGCCCGGCGAACGCGGCGCGGTCACGGATGATGTCCTCCACCGACATCCGGCCGACGATCGCGCGCAGGGCGCCGGAGAGGACTTCCTGGGTGAAGCCCACGATCCCGTCCTGCTGCTGCAGGAAGCGCTGGGCGGCGGCACGGATGGCGTCCTCGGTCCCGCCGACCTTGACGATCGCAACGCCCTCCAGGTTGGCCTTGATACCGCGCAGGGTGACCGCGCCCCGTACGGCGATGGGGATGTGCCGGCTGGACAGATCGAGGGTGTAGCGCTGCTGGACGAACGGGACGACGAACACCCCGCCGCCGACCACGACCTTCTGGCCGGTGTTGTCGGTCGATATCCGCCCCGTCTCGGGATCGGTGGACCTCTTGCCGCGGCGTCCGGTGATGATGAACGCCTCGCTGGGGCCCGCGACCTTGTATCGGGTGACCACCACGAGGGCTAGCAGAAGGAGGAGTACGACCACTCCGACAACCGCTATGACGACTGGACTCATGAGGGATCCCCTCCTGCCCCCGAAGCGGCAGATCGATGATGGTTGAGCCTGGTTGCACCTGGTCGTGCTGAAGGCGCGGATCTGATCAGCGCTCTACGGCGCGGACCGTGACCGAGGTGGAGGACGGTGCTGCCGTCACCCAAACTTCTGCCCCCCGGGTCAGCGGGGCGTCGGACCGCGCGGCGTACTTCACGGGCTGGCCGGCCAGCCGGAGCAGGACCTCGCCGTACCCGCCGGCGGGGATGGCGGTGACGACCGTTCCGGCGGATCCGAGGAGGTCGTCCTGGTGCGGGGCGACTGCGCTGCGATCTTCCAGCAGGGTCCGGCTCAGCCGCCAGGTCAGCCAGCCCGCTCCGGCCCCGGTCACAGCTCCTGCGGCGGCTGCCGCTCCCGGCCCTAGTCCTGTGGACCCGAGCACGATCGCCCCCGTGAAACCGAGCATCGAAACGAAGCCAGCGATCACCGGAAGCGACAGCCAGCCGTCGAACAGGCCGTCGAGAGCGCCGTCGAAAGCGCCCTCGACGAACCCGTCGAACACCAGCGAGGCAGCCAACAGCACGATCCCCCCGATGCCGAGACTCAGAAACAAGCCCATGAGCGCCTCCGCTGTCGCACCGTTGTCCTCGCTGGACAACGGCATCGTTTCAGCGGGAAGGGCCTGCATACATTGCCAGTCTCCGGCAATCTTTACGGCGCTTTGACGCACCCCCCCGGCATCGGTCGCCGCCTCATCGATGAAGGCGACGGCCCCTTCGCCGCGTGACGCAAACCGTGGTCTGAGCGGCCTGGCGGTCGAAACCGAGGCGTACCGGACAGCCGCGTTCGCTCAGCGGAACCTCAAATCCGGATAACGATCGCATAACCGGCCCTTAGGTTCCCGGGTGCAGCCGCAGCCGTGTGATGCCGGTCACTAAAGATCGCGTAAAGGGCGTGCTAAGAGCTCGTAACACGATCATGAGTCGGACTTGTTGAGGCGTCGCCAGCAGATGAGGCTGCAGGCGAGGGAGACGAACGCGTCGTGGAGCTCG
>NZ_JBHXQN010000039.1:0-59401 GCF_042717785.1 Streptomyces sp. NPDC058619 | reverse complement strand
GCCGTCACCGCCCGCAACGCGGCGAACAGCGCCAACCGCGCCGCCGACGCCGCCGAGGCCTCCGCCGCCCAGGCCGCCTTCTCCGCGAACTACGCCCGGCAGTCCGCCAAGCAGGCCGATGAGTCTGCCAGGCGGGCCCGGGACTCCGCAGTCGCGGCTGGTAAGAGCAAGGATGAAGCTGAGGCTGCGGCCTCCCAGGCCTGGACCGACGTCAAGGTGAAGCGCGAGGCGGAACTCGTCGAAGCGCAGCGCGGGGCCGAGGAGCTGCGCAAGCAGCAGGCCGAGGCAGAGAAGAACAAGAAGAAGCCCTGCATCATCCCGTTCAACCGGGACAGCCTCCCGCCGTGCGCGCTGAACCGGGATGATTACGAGATCGTGGTCGGCAAGCCCGACGCAGAACTCGTCAGGCTCCTGGGCAAGGTGGCATGGGAGCTGTCCGGCGCCGCCGACATCGAGAAGTGCATCAAGGAGCCGTCACTCGGCGGCTGCGTCATGGCCGCGGCAGGAGTCCTGCCGATCGGCAAGATCAAGATCGCCGGAAAGATCTACGACGGCATTCAGAGCGTGGCCAAGGGCACGAAGTACGCCAAGCTCCCGCCGTGCGTGAAGCACAGTTTCCCGGCTGGCACCCGTGTGCTGATGGGTGACCGGACCACCCGATCGATTGATCAGCTCAGGATCGGTGACCAGGTCCTGGCCACCGACCCGGAGACCGGGATCACCGGCCCGCGCCGGGTCGACGCGACCATTTACACCCCGGCCGACCGCGAATTCACCGACGTCACCCTCGACCGGAACAACGGTGGCGGTCAGCTCACCACGACCGACCACCACCCGTTCTGGTCCGAGAGCGCCAAGACGTGGAAGAACGCGGCCGACCTCACTACGCAGGACACCCTGCGTACTCCTGACGGAAGTGCGGCGCAGGTCAGTGCGGTGCGCCATTGGACGGGTCTTCAGCCGGCCTACAACCTCACGGTGAACGACCTCCACACGTACTATGTGATGGCAGGCACGAGTGCCGTTCTCGTTCACAACACACCTTGTGATGTGATCATCGACGATGGCAAGTGGGACTACTTCTTCGGACGAGTCGACTCCAACCCGCACAATGCCGCGCGGTCGACGCAGAATGCGTACCAGTTGGAGGCAATTGGTCTCCGCGACAACGAAGCGGGGCGTCAGATCCTCACTGAGTTCTTCGATGAGGCGAAGCGGAGCAGTGTCGTCGAGACTTACGTGAACCCGAAGAACAACTTGACAAACATTCGAACGGAATCAGTTCTTTATGGGCCGCGAGGCGCACTCTTGGTCCGCGCGAATTACGAAGTCACCGAAGGTGGAATAAGGCTCACCACAATGATTCCTGTTGGGGGTCGAGGGTATGGGAAGTAGGGCCATGGACATTCCGGATGATGTCGATTTTATCGAAATTCTGGGAGTCGCCCCTGAGTCGATGGAAAACGACCAAGACATCTGGCGGGTCGACATTCCCATCGAGAATGCGCAGATCGTGACTCTGAGCTTCGATATAGGGGCCCGCTCTGTTCGGCTGGCCAAGGGATCGGAAACCAGATCCGAAGTCGACATCTACCGGGAACAGGTGGAGCGGATCCTTCTCTACACAGGAAACGGTGAGCGCGGAATCATCGTGGAATGCGATGTTCCCGGCTTCAAATGCGAGCTCCGGGTGGTGGTCCACCCAGAGTTCCGCCTCACGGACCCCATGCTGTACGTGGGTTGACCGAGCCGATCGGTAGACACTGGCATCCTGCTCCGCGCATCGTGCGGCGCAGGATGCCCTCCGTTTGTAGGGCTGCGGCGGCCATAAGGGCGTCGTCGGCGATGCGGACATGCGCACCGTTGTGGTCTTCTACGTGCTCGCCCTTGTACGTGTAGATGCCGGGCACGGTCGGGTTCAGGACGATGGCGCGAGTGCGTTCGCCGTCCAGGCAACACCCCTCGGCTCCTCCCCCTTACTCGCCCGCAGGTGATCCCGCCACGTGGGGACACTACGGAACCCGGCGCCGTGCAGCGCGTCCGTCAGGTGGCGGGCTTCCACGGGGGTCGCCCGGTACCCGTCGCGGACGACGGCCGCGAGCTCCGGGAGCGTCAGGCCGAGGGCGTCCCGGAGGACCTTCAGGGCCGCCGCGCGGGCGCCGTCCACGCGGAGCAGCACCGTGCCCTCGCGGGCCACGACCGCCTCGCGGACGTACGCGGGCGGCACCCCGGTGCCGTGGTCGCGGTTGCAGACGTCCGGGGCGCCGAACTCGCAGGTTCCGCACTCCCAGTCGGCCTGCCAGGCCAGCCGGCCCGCCTCGACGAGCTGCCGGGCGTGGAAGACGCAGCTCGGGCAGGGTGCGCAGTGCAGGGGGACGAATCTCGGCATGACACCACTGTGCGCGCGCCGGTGGGCGGACCGCACCGGGTTAACGTCGGGGACACGGCGTCGCCGCTGCCTGTTCACCCCGGTTTGCAAGGATTTCCGTATGACCGCGATCCGTCCCGCCCGCACCGCCGGCACCGTCCGGGTGATCGCCCACCGCGGGGCCTCCCACGAGCATCCCGAGCACACCCTCACCGCCTACCGGCAGGCGGTCGAGGACGGCGCGGACGCCCTGGAGTGCGATGTGCGGCTGACCGCCGACCGCCGGCTCGTCTGCGTGCACGACCGGCGCGTGGAGCGGACCTCCGACGGGCGGGGCGCGGTCTCCGCGATGACGTACGGGGAGCTCGCCGCGCTGGATTTCGGGGCCTGGAAGGGCGACGGGCACGCCGGGGCCCGGGTGCTGCTGTTCGAGGACCTGCTCCGGGTGGCCCTGGCCGCGCCCCGGCCGGTCGGCCTCGCCGTCGAGACCAAGCACCCGGTGCGTACGGGCGGCCTGCTGGAGGCCGAACTGGTGCGGGCGCTGCGGGATCACGGGCTGGCCGACGGCGCCTCGGGACGGGTCGAGGTGATGAGCTTCTCGCGCTCCGCCCTGAACCGGCTGCACCGGCTCGCGCCCGGCCTGCCCGCCGTGTACCTGATGGAGCGGCGGCTGCGCCCGGTGCGCCCGGCGTACGCGACCCACGCGGGCCCGGGCATCGACCTCGTGCGCCGCGACCCGGCTCTGGTGGGCCGGCTGAAGGCCCGGGGGCTGGGCGTGCGGGTGTGGACCGTGGACGAGCCGGAGGACGTGGAGCTGTGCGTGCGGCTCGGCGTGGACACCCTGATCACCAACCGGCCGCGCGAGGTGCGCAAGCTGCTGCGGGACCTGTGACACCCGGCCGGGGTGCGCCGGCCGGGCGTGGGGGCGGATGGTGCGGGACGGGTGGTGCGGGGCGGATGGTGCGGGGCGGATGGTGCGGGGCGGTTACGCGAAGCGCTGGTTCGCGGACCCGTTGCAGGTCTGCAGGCGCAGCGGGTCGTGCCCGGCGGCCACGGTCAGGCACATGCCCTGCGCGGCGGCGGGGCGGATGGTGGCGCCGTCGCGGACGTAGCGCTGGTTGGCGCCGCCGTGGCAGTTCCAGAGGATGAGGCCGGTGCCGGCGCCGTAGGCGGCTCCGGGGGTGTCCAGGCAGCGGTCCTGGGTCAGTCCGAGGTGGACGGACCCGCGTGCCGCGTCGTACCACCAGGTCTGGTTGCGGCCGCCGTGGCAGTCCCAGCCCACGACCTTGGTGCCGTTGGCGCTGGAGCCGCCGGAGGCGTCGAGGCAGCTGGCCGTCGCCTCGTTCCTCAGGGGCTTGTAGAGGTCGTCCCAGGCTCCCGCCTGGAGGACCGGGGTGCCGGTGCTCGCCGGGTCGGCGCAGGAGGCCTCGCGCAGGCCGGAGGCGTAGAGCTGGGTCAGGCAGGACGCGAACGCCCCGTGGCCGCGGTAGTTGGGGTGGAAGGACTGGCGGGCGGTGTTCTCGTCCCACGGGAAGTGGTCCGCGAGGTCGAGGTAGAGGCCGCGGGCCCAGGGGTCCTCCATGCACACCTCGTGGCCGTGGAAGAGGCGGGAGTTGTCCAGGTAGGTCGCGCCGGAGGCGAGGGCTGCGGCGCGCATGCCCTTCTCGAAGACGGGCACCGCGTAGTTGCGGCCCCAGGTGGCGTCGGAGTCGTATCCGGCGCAGCCTCCGGGGAGCTTGCCGGGGAAGTTGGGGTTGTCGTGGAAGTCGGGTCCGATGGGGCTGGGGTAGCCCATGACGACCAGTTTGTAGTCGGTGTCGGCGTAGCCCGCGTCGCGCATGACCTTCTTGAGGTCGGAGACGGTGGACTCCACCTTGGGCTTGAGGCCGTCGACGCGCGCCTGCCAGCCGGGGGCGTACTTGGGCTCGCAGGTGCCCTGGATGAGCACCCAGCGGGTCACGCAGTCGGTCATGACCGGGCCGAACTGCAGGTCGTCGTTGGCTCCGGCGACGAGCAGGACCATCTTGATCTTCGTGTTGCGTGCTTTGATGGCCAGGCTGTCGCTCTGCACCAGCTCGTCGGCGTACTGCTTGGAGCCTCCGATCCTGATGTTCCCGGTGTACCCGCCGGAGCAGGCGACGTTGAAGGTGAGGTCGGCCGGGATGCCGGTGCGGTGGATCGCCGAGTCGGGCGAGCGGTGGCACTGGTTGTTCGGCGTGTTCGTGGCGGGGTCGTAGTTCCCGACGCCCTCGCCCGAGATCTCGCTGTCGCCCAGTGAGATCAGGCCGGTCTTGCGCTGGTTCAGCGGCCGCACGGCCGCGTCACCGTAGATCCGGACCGCCTCCGCGGCGCGGATCGCCTCCAGTTCGGGCGGGAGGGGGGTGGCCGCGGCGGCGGGTGCGGCGGGGACGGCCGCCTGGGCCATGGGGGTGACGGCGGTGACGCCCCCGAGGGCGGCCGCGAACGCCGCGACCGCGACGACGGTAGATCTGAGCCTGGACTTCGTTGCGGCACGTGCCATGAACGCCTCCCCGGATGTCAGTGTTACCCACGGTATTTACTGGCTGGTAGGGGAGTTGGGAACACTTCGAACAAGACAATTGCTCAACTTTTTGAGGAGGCCACGAACATGACCGAAGACCAGCAGGCCGAAGCGTTCCGGACCGAGCACGACTCCATGGGCGACGTACAGGTGCCCGCGCACGCAAAATGGCGCGCCCAGACCCAGCGCGCGGTGGAGAACTTCCCCGTCTCGGGGCAGCGGTTGGAACACGCCCACATCGCGGCGCTCGCCCGCATCAAGGCCGCGGCCGCCGTGGTCAACGCGCGGCTGGGCGTCGTGGACCCGGACGTCGCCGAGGCCATCCGTTCGGCCGCGGAGGAGGTCGTCGACGGCCGCTGGGACGACCACTTCCCGGTGGACGTCTTCCAGACGGGCTCGGGCACCTCGTCCAACATGAACGCCAACGAGGTGATCGCGACCCTGGCCACCGAGCGGCTCGGCCGCGAGGTGCACCCCAACGACCACGTCAACGCCTCGCAGAGCTCCAACGACGTCTTCCCGTCCTCCATCCACATCGCCGCGACCGCCGCCGTCACCGGCGCGCTGATCCCGGCCCTGGAGCACCTCGCCGCCTCCATGGAGCGCAAGGCCGAGGAGTTCGCCGAGGTCGTCAAGGCCGGCCGGACGCACCTGATGGACGCCACCCCGGTCACCCTGGGCCAGGAGTTCGGCGGGTACGCGGTCCAGATCCGCTACGGCGTCGAACGGCTGCGGGCGACCCTCCCCCGGCTGGCCGAACTGCCGCTGGGCGGTACCGCGGTGGGCACCGGGATCAACACCCCGCCCGGCTTCTCGGCCGCCGTCATCGCCGAGGTGGCCGCCGCCACCGGGCTGCCGCTGACCGAGGCCCGCAACCACTTCGAGGCCCAGGGCGCCCGGGACGCGCTGGTGGAGACCTCGGGCATGCTCCGTACGGTCGCCGTCTCGCTCACCAAGATTTCCAACGACCTGCGCTGGATGGCTTCCGGACCGCGCACCGGATTGGCCGAAATCAATCTCCCGGATCTCCAGCCGGGCTCCTCGATCATGCCCGGGAAGGTCAATCCGGTCATCCCGGAGGCCGTGCTGATGGTCGCCGCCCAGGTGATGGGGAACGACGCCGCGGTCGCCGTCGCGGGCGCCGCCGGCAACTTCGAGCTCAACGTGATGCTCCCGGTGATGGCCAGGAACCTCCTCGAATCGATCCGGCTGCTCGGCAGCGCGAGCCGCCTGCTGGCCGACCGCACGGTCGACGGAATCACCGCCAACACCGCCCGGGCCAGGGAGTACGCGGAGTCCTCGCCCTCCGTCGTGACCCCGCTGAACCGCTACATCGGCTACGAGGAGGCCGCCAAGGTCGTGAAGAAGGCGCTCGCCGAACGCAAGACGATCCGGCAGGTCGTCCTGGAGTCCGGCTACGTCGACCGCGGCGCGCTCACCCTGGAGCAGCTGGACGAGGCCCTCGACGTGCTGCGCATGACCCGCCCCTGACGCGCCACCCCCGCCCCCGCGCAGGGTCCGGATCCGGTCGAATCCCGTCGCCGAACACCTCCGTGACCTGCACCGCAGCGGGGGCGCGGGGTGCCGCCCTAAGATCTGCGCATGACAGGTACTTTCCGGCCTGCGGGCGGCGCGGAGCGGGGCGACCCGCGGGCCGCGCGCTGGGCGCCCGGGGAGCAGATCCTCTGGCGCTACCGCGACAACGGCCCCCGCGGCGGGGTGCACATCTGCCGCCCCGTGACCGTGGTGCGGGACACCGACGAGCTGCTGGCCGTGTGGATGGCCCCCGGTACCGAGTGCGTCAAGCCGGTCCTGGCGGACGGCACGCCCGTGCACGCCGAACCGCTCGCCACGCGCTACACCGCGCCCCGGACGACCGTGCGCTCCCGCTGGTTCGGCACCGGGGTGCTGAAGCTGGCGCGGCCCGGGGAGCCTTTCTCCGTATGGCTGTTCTGGGAGCGCGGCTGGCGGTTCAAGAACTGGTACGTGAACCTGGAGGAGCCCCGGGCCCGCTGGGCGGGCGGGGTCGACTCCGAGGACCACTTCCTCGACATCGCCGTGCACCCGGATCGCAGCTGGGCGTGGCTGGACGAGGACGAGTTCGCGCAGGCGCAGCGGGCCGGGCTGATGGACCGGGCGCAGGCCCGGCGGGTCCGGGACGCGGGGCGGGCCGCGGTGGAGCTGATCGCCTCCTGGGGGCCGCCCTTCTCCGACGGCTGGCAGGACTGGCGGCCGGACCCGTCGTGGACGGTCCCGGCCCTCCCGGAGGACTGGGACCGCACTCCGGCGCACATGACGTCATGAGACCCTTGATGCGCCCCCGGGGTCCAAACGTAGGATCGTCCTCCGCGAGGTCACGCGCGCGGGACGGTGCCGGTCGGGCCGGGCATTCGGAAGTGGCTTGTCGTACAGGGGACTTGACCGGAGGCCGGCGGGACTGACTGACGAGGGGGCGGGGTCCGCCGGGCGTATACGGCGGGGTCCCCGGACGAAGTCTGGGGGAGGATGTCCGGGGCGGTGGTGTCCCGGCCGCTGAGCGGGTATACCGCGACTGACCGAGTTGAGTGCAGCGCACATCGAGCGCAAACGGACGGAATTCCACGCGTGACGGAGTACCCCACCTCTCAGGAGGGCCCGCAGCCTGCCGCGGCCACCGCGACACCGGTCCCGGGCGGCTCCGCCGCGCCGTTCGCCTCCGGCGCGCCGGCCGCTCCCGCGCCGGGCACCGGCACCCCCGGCCCGGCCCGCGGCGGCGCGGGACGCGCTGCGGCGGCGTCCGCCGCCCGGGGCGGCGCCGGCAGCGACGAGCCCGGCCACGGCAAGGCCGCGGTCCCGGCCGCCGAGGCCACCCGGCCCGAGGTCCCCGCCGCCCGCACCCGGGACGGCGAGGCCGCGCGCGGCCTGGCCGCCGCATCCGGCGGCCCGGGTACGCCGGGCCGGCACCCGGCGGCCCCGGCACCCGGCTGCGGGGACACCCCCGCGGCCCAGGGGGCACCGACCGGCGGCGCGCACCACGCGGCGGACTCCGCCGGTCCCGTACCGCTCGGCCGGAACCTGGACGCCCGGGCGGCGCAGGGGCTCGGCGCGGGCCCCGGAGGCGCCCCGGAGGGCGCCGGGGGCGACGGGCGGCACGGCGGCGGCACCGGGGTGCCGGCGGGCCCGGCGGACACCGCGGCCCGTCGCGAGGGGGACCGGCTGCGCTTCGTCGGGGCCGCCACCCGCCGGATCGCGCGGGGCATCGACCTCGACGAGATCGTGCTCGGCCTGTGCCGGGCCACCGTGCCGACGTTCTCGGACGCCATCCTGGTGTACCTGCGCGACCCGCTCCCGGTGGGGGACGAGCGTCCCGTCGGACCGGTCGTCTTAAGGCTCCGGCGCACCGACCGGCTGCGGCCGATCGACGACCTCACGGACATCGGCGGCACGATCGGCGCGGGGATGGACCTCGCCGGGGCCGCGGGGGCCACCGGCGAGCTCGACTTCAGCCAGTTGCCGCTGCTGGGGCTCCAGGGTGACCTGCCGGCCGCCGAGCTGTGCGAGATCCGGCCCGGCGGGGCGCTCGCCGAGGTGCTGCGCGGCGTTCGGCCCGTCTTCGGGTCCTCCGCCGCCGCCAAGGCGGCACTGCCCGAGCTGCTGGGGGCGGAACACCCGCTGCCGCGCGGCAACCGGGCCGTCCTCGCGCCGCTGCGCGGCCGCCGCCGGGTGATCGGCGCGGCCGTGTTCCTGCGCAGCCCGGAGCGGCCCGCGTTCGAGCAGAACGACCTCCTCGTCGCCGCCCAGCTCGCCACGCACACGGCGCTCGGCATCGACAAGGCGGTGCTGTACGGCCGCGAGGCGTACATCGCCGACGAACTCCAGCGCACGATGCTGCCCGACAGCCTGCCCCAGCCCACCGGGGTACGGCTCGCCTCGCGCTACCTGCCGGCCGCCGAGACGGCCCGGGTCGGCGGTGACTGGTACGACGCCATACCGCTGCCCGGCAGCCGCGTCGCGCTCGTCGTCGGCGACGTCATGGGCCACTCCATGACCTCCGCCGCGATCATGGGGCAGCTGCGCACCACCGCCCAGACCCTGGCCCAGCTGGACCTGCCGCCGGCCGAGGTGCTGCACCACCTGGACGAGCAGGCCCAGCGGCTGGGCTCGGACCGGATGGCCACCTGCCTGTACGCGGTCTACGACCCCGTCTCGCACCGGATCACCATCGCCAACGCCGGCCACCCGCCGCCCGTGCTGCTGCACCTGGGCGGCCGCGCCGAGGTGCTGCGCGTCCCGCCCGGTGCCCCGATCGGCGTAGGCGGCGTGGACTTCGAGGCCGTGGAGCTGGACGCGCCCGCCGGGGCCACCCTGCTGCTGTACACCGACGGCCTGGTGGAGTCGCGGCTGCGCGACGTGTGGACCGGAATCGAGCAGCTGCGGGAGCGGCTGGCGACGACCGCCCAGCTGACGGGCCTGGACCACCCGCCGCCGCTGGAGGCCCTCTGCGACGACGTGCTGGACATGCTCGGCCCGGGCGACCGGGACGACGACATCGCGCTGCTCGCGGCCCGCTTCGAGGGGATCGCGCCCAGCGACGTCGCGTACTGGTTCCTGGACCCGGAGGAGACCGCTCCGGGCCGGGCGCGGCGGTTCGCCCGCCGGGCGCTGACGCGGTGGGGCCTGGAGGAGCTGAGCGACTCGCTGGAGCTGCTGGTCAGCGAGGTGGTCACCAACGCCGTCCGGTACGCCGAGCGCCCCGTGACGCTGCGCCTGCTGCGGACGGACGTCCTGCGCTGCGAGGTCGGCGACGACTCCCCGCAGCTGCCGCGCCAGCGGCGGGCCCGGGACACCGACGAGGGCGGCCGCGGGCTGTTCCTGGTCAACCGGATGGCCCGCCGGTGGGGTGCCACGCGGCTGAGCAGCGGAAAGGTGGTCTGGTTCGAGCTCGCGCTGCCGGGGGCGCAAGAGCGGCGTTGACCGGGCGGGCGAGGGGGCAGCCCGGCGTTCGCGGTCCGGCGACCGGATCGCTGCCGCCGTCTCGGGCGGCTGACGCGCCGGACCGGCGTACCGCCCGCGGGAAACGACACCGCCCCGCAGCCGTGGAGGCTGCGGGGCGGCATGCTGTCACCGTTCGGGGTTCTGCGGGAACAGCGGCGGGTCCGGCGGCTTGTTCGACGGGTCCGGCGACTTGGTGGCGCTCTTCGTCGGATCGGGCGACTTGGTGGCGCTCTTCGTCGGGTCCGGCGACTTGGTGACGCTCTTCGTCGGGGTCGGGCTGCTCGCTGGCGGGCTGCTGCTGGGCGAGGGCACCGGGCTGGCGGACGGGCTCGGCGTGGGCGACGGGGAGGGGCTGCGGGACGGTGCCTGAGGGGCGCCCATCTCCGCCTCCGACACGTCGAACTCGCCGGTCTTGGCGCCCTTGAGCGCGGCCAGCGTGTACGACTTCCAGATCTCGGCGGGGAAGCTGGAGCCACCGGCGCGGCCGCCGCCGGCGGTGCCGGTCAGGGTGACCTGCTTGTGGGTGCCCGGCTCCTCGCCGAACATCGCGACGACGGTGACGAGTTCCGGGGTGTAGCCGGTGAACCAGCCGGCCACGTTGGACTCGGTGGTGCCGGTCTTGCCAGCCGCCTCGTAGGCGCTGCTCTTGACCTTGCTGCCGGAGCCGTCGTTGACGACGCCGGTGAGCACCTTGGTGACGGTGTCGGCGGTCTGGCGGCTGACGGCCTGGCTGCCGATGGGCGCCTCGGGCGTGTACTCGCGGTCCTTGTGCTCGGCGGACTTGACGATGGTCGGCGTGACCTTCTTGCCGTGGTTGTCGAGGGTGGCGTAGACGGCGGCCATCTCGACGGTGTTCGCGCTCATCGTGCCGAGCGACATGGCCGGCTTGTCCTCGGGCCAGCCCTCGCGGGTCCGCATGCCGAGGGCGAGGGCAGTCTTCTTCACGGCGGGCGGCGTGACGTCGACGATCATCTGCGCGTAGACGGAGTTCACCGAGAAGTTGGTGGCCTCCTGGACGGTGATCTCCTTGCCGAAGTCCTTGTCGTCCTGGTTCTGCGGGTTGAACGGGATCTTGCTGCCGACGACCTGGCGCTTGCTGGTGCCGTCGTAGAGGGCGTTCGGGGTGATCGGCTTGCCGGACTGGGTGGTGGCGCCGGTCTCCAGCGCGGAGGCCAGCACGACCGGCTTGAAGGTCGACCCCGGCTGGTAGTCCTCGCGCAGGGCGTTGCTCCGGTCCTTGTCCGCCAGACCCGTCCCGCCGTACATCGCGACGATCGCGCCGGTCTTGGGGTCCACGGAGGTGGCGCCGGCCTGGACGCTCTGGTCCTGGGGGCGGTTCTTGGTGTCCTTGCGGTCGAGCTTGGACTCCAGCTCCTCGTTGACCGCCTTCTCCAGCGCTTCCTGCTTCTTCTTGTCGATGTTGAGCGTGATCTCCCAGCCGCCGGCGGCGATCTCGGCGTCGGTGATCTTCTGCCGGTTCATCTCGGCCTCGGCCGCCTGGACCAGGTAGCCCTTCTGGCCGTCCATGCCCGGGGTGGGCTTGGGCTTGATGGGCTCCTGGAAGACCACGGCCTTGCGCTTGGCCTCGTCCAGCTTGCCCATCTCGACCATGTTGTCGAGGACGGCGTTGAAGCGGATCATGACCAGGTTCTTGCCGTTCGGTCCGGCGGTCGCCCAGTCGTACTGGCTGGGGGCCTGGATGACGGCGGCGAGGTAGGCGCCCTGCTCCAGCGTCAGCTTGTCGGCGTCGACGCCGTAGTAGGCCTGGGCCGCGGCCTGGATGCCGTACGCGTTGCGGCCGTAGAAGTTGGTGTTCAGGTAACCGGCGAGGATGTCGTTCTTCTCCAGCCGCTGGTCGACCTTGAGGGAGATCACGAGTTCCCGCAGCTTGCGCGTCGCCGACTGGTCCTGGGTCAGGTAGTAGTTCTTGACGTACTGCTGGGTGATCGTCGAGCCGCCGGCCTTGCCCTTGCCCGTGACGGTGTTGAACAGGCCGCGGGCCAGGCCCATCACGTCGATGCCGCGGTCCTGGTAGAAGGACTTGTTCTCGATGGCGATGAACGCGGTCCGGACGTCTTCCGGGATCTTGTCGATCGGCACGATCGAGCGGTTCGTCTTGCCGACGCGGGCCATGACCGTCCCGTCGGACCACTTGTAGGTGTTGCTCTGCTGAACGGCCAGCTTGTTCGGGTCGGAGGGCTCGTTCACGGAGAAGTAGAGGACGACCGCGGCGGTCATCAGGAGCAGGATCCCCCCGAGGAAGGTGCCGAGGATCTTCTTCCAGGTGAAGAACCGGCGTATGCCACTGCGCTTGCCGGCGCTCTCCTCGCCCTCACCGTGTCCGCTCGGCGCGCGCCGCGCACCGCGCTGCTGCTGCGCCTTACGCACTTCTGCTCGGCCCATCGCTCCCGCTCCGCTCGATTACCCCCCCGACGTCAGCTAACGAAGCTAACACCGCAGGCTGTGACAAAGGATGGTCAACTTTGTTCAATACCGCCCAATTCGGACGTGAGAATCAGCACCCACACCAGTGGAACCGACGCACGTGGGGCCCGAAGGGTTGCCGTACGAAGGAAAAGTGTTATCACTTTGCTAGGCGACCCACGGGCGGCCATCACGCGAAACGGGGCAAACCATGACCACCGAGGCCGTCATACCGGAAGGCGTACGGGAGTTCACCGCACGCAGCGTCGGCGGCGGCCTGCCCCTGCTGCTGGGCCTGGTGGGCGTGGTCGCGGGGGCGGGGCTGATCGCGGGCGGCGCCCTGGCCGCGGCCGCCGCCGTCAAGGCGGCGCTGATAGCGGGCGGCATCCTGCTGACCCTCGCCGCGGTCATCGCGATGACGGGGCTGAACACGATCTCCCCGGGCCAGGCCCGGGTGGTCCAGCTGTTCGGCCGCTACCGGGGCACGATCCGCACGGACGGTTTGCGCTGGGTCAACCCGTTCACCTCGCGCCGCATGATCTCCACGCGGGCCCGCAACCACGAGACGGCCGTCCTGAAGGTCAACGACGCGCACGGCAACCCGATCGAGCTCGCGGCGGTCGTGGTGTGGCGGGTCGAGGACACCGCGCGTGCCGTCTTCGAGGTCGAGGACTTCACCGAGTTCGTCGAGACCCAGACCGAGGCCGCGGTCCGGCACATAGCCATCGAGTACCCGTACGACGCCCACGACGAGGCCGGGCTGTCGCTGCGCGGGAACGCCGAGGAGATCACCGGGAAGCTGGCGATCGAGCTGCACGCCCGTGTGGAGGCGGCCGGCGTGCACATCGTCGAGTCCCGCTTCACGCACCTCGCGTACGCTCCGGAGATCGCCTCCGCGATGCTCCGGCGCCAGCAGGCGGGCGCGGTCGTGGCGGCCCGCAGGCAGATCGTGGAAGGGGCGGTGGGCATGGTCGAACCGGCCCTGACCCGACTGCAGGAGGAGGACATCGTGGAGCTGGACGCGGAGCGCAAGGCCGCGATGGCCTCCAACCTGATGGTGATCCTCTGCGGGGACCGCGCCGCCCAGCCCGTGATCAACACGGGCACCCTCCACCAGTGACCCCGTCCGAGGGCACACCGCCCCCGGCCGACCCGGGCCCGGGGCCCGGGCGGCCGCCCGCGGGCCGGCAGGCGCGCAAGCAGGTACTGCTGCGCCTCGACCCGCAGGTGTACGACGCGCTGGCCCGCTGGGCGGGCGACGAGCTGCGCAGCGCCAACGCCCAGATCGAGTTCCTCCTGCGCCGTGCCCTCTCCGAGGCCGGCCGCCTGCCCCCTGTCCCGGGCCCCCTCCCCCGCCGCGGCCGCCCCCCGAAGTCCGGCTCCGGCCCCGCCGGCGGCTGACCGGCGGGCGGCGGTAGGGGCGGACGGCGGCGCGGGCGGGGTCGGATGCGGCGCGCCCGACCCGGCCCGCGCGCGGTCCCGGCCCCGGCCCCGGCCCCGTGCGGGATCGTGACACGCGCCGCCGATCTGCACGGAAGGACACTTTCCCGCCAGCTATACCCACCACGTATACACCGGGGGTATACACCCCGTGTACAGTCCTCCGCATGTCCATTGGTCACACCCTGCTCGGCCTCCTGGAGGCCGGCCCGCGCCACGGCTACGACCTCAAGCGCGCATTCGACGAGAAGTTCGGCCACGACCGCCCCCTCGCCTACGGACAGGTCTACTCGACCATGTCCCGCCTCCTGAAGAGCGGCCTCGTCGAGGTCGACGGGATCGAGAGCGGCGGCGGTCCCGACCGCAAGCGGTACGCCATCACCGACGCCGGGGTCACCGACGTCGAGGCCTGGCTCGCCCAGCCCGAGAAGCCCGAGCCGTATCTCCACTCGACCCTCTACACCAAGGTCGTCCTCGCCCTGCTCACCGGCCGCAGCGCCGCCGAGCTCCTGGACACCCAGCGCGCGGAACACCTGCGCCTGATGCGCATCCTGACCCAGCGCAAGCGCAAGGGCGACCTCGCCGACCAGCTGGTCTGCGACCACGCCCTGTTCCACCTCGAAGCGGACCTGCGGTGGCTGGAACTCACCGCCGCCCGCCTGGACCAGCTCTCCCGGGAGGTACGCCGATGACCCCGGCCGGCTCGCTCCTCGCCGCCACGGACCTGCGGAAGGCGTACGGACCCACCGCCGCGCTCGACGGCGCCGAGTTCTCCATCCACCCCGGCGAGGTCGTCGCCGTCATGGGCCCCTCCGGCTCGGGCAAGTCGACGCTGCTGCACTGCCTCGCCGGCATCGTCACGCCCGACTCCGGCTCCATCACGTACGCCGGACAGGAACTGTCCGCCATGAACGACGGCCGGCGCAGCGCCCTGCGCCGCAGCGAGTTCGGCTTCGTCTTCCAGTTCGGCCAGCTCGTGCCGGAGCTGACCTGCGTGGAGAACGTCGCCCTCCCGCTCCGCCTGACCGGTGTCAAGCGCAAGGAGGCCGAGGCCACCGCCCTGCACTGGATGGAGCGGCTCCAGGTCGAGGACCTCGGGGCCAAGCGCCCCGGCGAGGTCTCCGGCGGCCAGGGCCAGCGCGTCGCCGTGGCCCGCGCCCTGGTCACCCGGCCCCGGGTCATCTTCGCCGACGAGCCGACCGGCGCCCTGGACTCCCTCAACGGCGAGCTCGTCATGCAGCTGCTGACCGAGGCCGCCCGCTCCGCCAGCGCGGCGGTCGTCCTCGTCACGCACGAGACCCGCGTGGCCGCCTACTCCGACCGCGAGATCGTCGTGCGCGACGGCAGGTCCCGCGACATGGAGCGGATCGTATGAACACGCTCCGCGCCTGGACCCGCGACCTCGCCATGGGCGTCCGCTTCGCCTTCGGCGGCGGCCGCGAGGGCTGGACCCGCACCGCGCTCACCGGCACGGGCGTCGGCCTCGGCGTCGCACTGCTGCTCCTGACCACCGCACTGCCCGGGGCGCTCGCCGCCCGCAACGAGCGCGGCGACGCCCGCTCCACGCTGACCGCGCCCACCGCCGACGGGCCGCGCGCCGACAGCCTGCTCGTCGCGAACGGCAACACGACGTACCGCGGCCTGGACATCGGCGGCTTCCTGGTCCTCGCCGAGGGGCCGCAGGCACCGGTCCCGCCGGGCCTGGAGCGGATCCCCGGGGTCGGCGAACTGGCCGTCTCCCCCGCCCTGGACGCGCTGCTGCGCTCGGCGGACGGCACGCTGCTGCGCGAGCGCCTCGACGGCCCGATCACCCAGGTCATCGCCGACGCCGGCCTGGTCGGTCCGGGCGAGCTCCTCTTCTACCTGGGCAGCGACAAGCCGGCGAAGACCGACCCCGCCGACCACCGCGTCCAGCGGGTCACCGGCTTCGCCAACACCATGGAGACGCCGAAGCCCGACCCGGTGCTGATGCTGCTGATCGTGCTGACGTTCGTCGCCCTCCTCACGCCCGTCGCCGTGTTCATCGCCGCCGCCGTCCGCTTCGGCGGGGAGCGGCGCGACCGGCGGCTCGCCGCGCTGCGGCTCGTGGGCGCCGACGGCCGCATGGTCCGCCGGATCGCCGCCGGCGAGGCTCTGGCCGGTTCCCTGATCGGGCTGGTGCTCGGGGCCGGCTTCTTCGTGGTCGGCCGCTGGCTGGTCGGCACGCTCACCGTCGAACAGCGCAGTGTCTTCCCGGCCGACCTCGACCCGACGCTGTGGCTGGCCGCACTGGTCGCCGTGGCGGTGCCCGCCGCGGCCGTCGCCGTGACCCTGCTCGCCCTGCGCGGGGTCGTCATCGAACCGCTCGGCGTCGTACGGACGGCCACGCCCCGCAAGCGGCGCGTCTGGTGGCGGCTGCTGCTGCCCCTCGGCGGACTGGCGCTCCTCGTCCCGCTGATGGGCCGTGGCAACGAGAGCGGCTACTTCAACGAGTGGCAGGTCACCGGCGGGGTCGTGCTGCTCCTCGTCGGGGTCACCGCCCTGCTGCCCTTGCTGCTGGAACGGTTCGTCGGGCGGCTGTCCGGCGGCCCGGTCTCCTGGCAGCTGGCCGTACGCCGCCTCCAGGTCGGCAGCGGGGCCGCCGCCCGCCTGGTCAACGGCATCGCGGTCGCCGTCGCCGGAGCCATCGCCCTCCAGATGCTGTTCAGCGGCGTCGAGGGCAACTACACGAAGGACACCGGCGAGGACCCGGCCCGGGCCTCGGTCTCGATCCTGATGCACAGCGGCACCGAGTCCCGGGCGGCCGCCCTCGCCCAGGAGATCTCCGGTACGCGGGGCATCTCCAAGACCGTGCCGCTGACCACCTTCGACGCCGCGCACCAGATTCCCGCGGCGGACCGGCGGATCCCCGTCACGGCCGGTACCTGCGAGGCGCTGCGCGAGGTGGCGGTGCTCGACTCCTGCGCGGACGGCGACGCGTTCGTCCTGACCGGCTCCCCCTCCCGGGACACCGGCGCGTACGGGACCACGGCCAAGCCGGGCGACCGGCTCTACGCCGGCAACGTCCTGGGCTACGACGACGGGACCCCGGACGCCGAGAAGGCCGTCACGTGGACCCTCCCGGCCGCCGCCCGCACCGTCGCCAGCCGCGAGGACCCCGTCGGCCAGCTGCGCACGGGCCTGCTGGTGACCCCGGCCGCGGCGCCGAAGGGCGTGCAGGCGGCCCAGTCCGCGCAGATCTTCGTCCAGCTCGACGACTCCGTGCCGGACGCCCTGGACCGGGTCCGCACGGCCGCGTTCAAGGCGGACCCGTTCGCCACCGCGATGACCCTGAAGTCGACCCGGCAGGCCGGTCCGTACTCCACGATCCGCGTCGGGCTGTTCTTCGGCGCGGTCGGGGTGCTCGTCCTGATCGGCGCGAGCCTGCTGGTCTCGCAGCTGGAGCAGCTGCGCGAGCGCCGCAAGCTGCTGTCCTCCCTCGTCGCCTTCGGCACCAAGCGCTCCACCCTGAGCCTGTCGGTGCTCTGGCAGACGGCCCTGCCGGTCGGGCTCGGCCTCGGTCTGGCGGCGGTGGTGGGCATCGGCCTCGGCGCGGTGCTGGTGCGGATGGCGGGCCGGCCCGTCCAGGTGGACTGGGCCTCGGTGGCGGGCATGACCGGCGTCGGCGCGGGCGTGGTCGTCCTGGTGACCCTGCTCAGCCTGCCGCCGCTGCTGCGCCTGATGCGCCCGGACGGCCTGCGTACGGAGTGAGCCCCGGGGGGCAGGGCCGGTCCCCCCGGGCCGGGGGCCGCTACCCGTCGGTGGGCCACACGGGCAGCGGCCGTACGGCTTCGCGCAGCGCGGCGGCGATCGCCCGGAATTCCTCCTGCCGCGCGGTCCCGGTCCGCATGGCCAGCGCGATCCGCCGCGAGGGGGCCGGCTCGGCGAAGCAGCCGGTGGCCAGGTACTCGTTGCGGGCGGTCTCCAGCCGCAGCGCGGTCCGCGGCAGCAGCGTCACGCCCAGTCCCCCGGCGACCAGCTGTACGAGCGTGGACAGTCCGGCCGCCGTGGTCGTGACGTCCGCGCCCGCCGTGCGCCCGGCCTCGCGGCAGATGTCGAGGGCCTGGTCCCGCAGGCAGTGCCCCTCGTCGAGCAACAGCAGCTGGAGCCCCCGCAGTTCCTCGCGGGGGATGTCCCGGCGCCCGGCCAGCGGGTGCTCCCGCGTCGCGAGGAGGACGAAGTCCTCGTCGAACACGGGTAGTTCGGTGACCCCGGGCATCCCGAGCGGGACCGCGAGCAGCAGCAGGTCGAGGCGGCCGCCGGCCAGCCCCTCCAGCAGCGTGTCGGTCTGCTCCTCGTGCACCTGGAGGTCCATCCGCGGGTAGCGGCGGTGGAACAGCCCGAGCACGGTCGGCAGCAGGTACGGGGCGACCGTGGGGATCACCCCGAGCCGCAGCACCCCGGTGAAGGGGGCCCGTACGGCCTCGGCCTCCTCCAACAGCCCTCCCACGGCGTCCAGTACGACGCGGGTCCGGGCGGCGATCCGCTCGCCGGCCTGGGACAGCAGCACCTTGCGGGTGGTCCGTTCCAGCAGCTGCACGCCGAGGGTCTCCTCCAGCGCGGAGACGGACCCGGAGAGCGCGGGCTGGCTCATGCCGATGGCCGCGGCCGCGTCCCGGAAGTGCAGGTGCTCGGCGACCGCCGCGAAGGCGCGCAGCTGCGCCAGGGTCGGCTGCTTCACTCCCCTGTTACCGATAGCCACTGATAGGCACCTCCGATCACTCGACACAAGAGTAGCTATTTCCGTAATCAATGCAGCTGTGTCAGCATGTGAGATCCGTCCAACCCCCTGGGAAAGCCCTCAAAAAGGTCACTTCCCGATGCGCAAGGAGAGCACGTGCTCACTGTCGGCGACAAGTTCCCCACCTACGATCTGACCGCTTGCGTCTCGCTCGAGGCCGGCAGCGAGTTCGCCCAGATCGACCACAAGACCTATGAGGGCAAGTGGCGCGTGGTGTTCTTCTGGCCGAAGGACTTCACCTTCGTCTGCCCGACCGAGATCGCCGCCTTCGGCAAGCTCAACGAGGAGTTCCTGGACCGCGACGCCCAGGTCCTCGGCGTCTCCGGCGACTCCGAGTTCGTCCACCACGCCTGGCGCAAGGACCACGCCGACCTGCGTGACCTGCCCTTCCCGATGCTGGCCGACTCCAAGCACGAGCTCATGCAGGCGTGCGGCATCCAGGGCGAGGACGGCTTCGCCCAGCGCGCCGTCTTCATCATCGACCAGAACAACGAGATCCAGTTCACGATGGTGACCGCCGGTTCCGTGGGCCGTAACCCCAAGGAGGTCCTGCGGGTCCTCGACGCCCTGCAGACCGACGAGCTGTGCCCCTGCAACTGGAACAAGGGCGAGGGCACCCTCGACGCCGGCTCGCTGCTGGCCGGTGAGTGACGGATGTCCCTCGACTCCCTGAAGTCCGCCATACCGGACTTCGCCAAGGACCTGAAGCTGAACCTCGGCTCGGTCATCGGCAACAGCGACCTGCCCGCCCAGCAGCTGTGGGGCACGGTCCTGTCCTGCGCGATCGCCGCCCGCTCCCCGCAGGTCCTGCGTGAGCTGGAGCCGGAGGCGAAGGCGAACCTGTCGCCGGAGGCGTACACCGCCGCCAAGTCCGCCGCGGCGATCATGGCGATGAACAACGTCTTCTACCGCACCCGCCACCTGCTCTCCGACCCGGAGTACGGCACGCTGCGGGCGGGCCTGCGGATGAACGTCATCGGCAACCCGGGCGTGGAGAAGGTCGACTTCGAGCTGTGGTCGCTCGCCGTCTCGGCCATCAACGGCTGCGGCCAGTGCCTGGACTCGCACGAGCAGGTCCTGCGCAAGGCCGGCGTCGACCGCGAGACGGTCCAGGAGGCCTTCAAGATCGCCTCGGTGATCCAGGCCGTCGCGGTCACCCTCGACGGGGAGGCGACGCTGGCCGCCGCCACCGCCGAGTAGGTCCCCACCGCACGACGCGGTACCGCACGACGCGCAGGGCCCCGCCGCCGATCCCGGCAGCGGGGCCCTGCGCGTGCGGTCGCTCCCCCGGCGCGGCCGTCAGCTCCTCAGTGCGGCCATCAGAGCCCGTACGTCCTCGATCATGGCCGCCTTGATCGCGTCCTCGTCCGGCGTCTCGTCGTCCGGCCCGGTCGACCACTCCACCGAGAGGGTGAACACGGCGCCGCCGTCCAGGACGTGGAGCTGCGGCCCCTGGTCCCCGACGGAGTCGGTGAGCAGGGCCCGCTCGCCGAGTCCCGCCACCTCCTCGTGCCGCACGGCCCCGCGCCGCAGGTGCGGGGTGAGCCCCGGTCCGGCAGCGAACTCCGCCTCGGGGTCGGCCTTCTTGTGCAGCTCCACGAGCAGCTCGGCCCCGTAGACCACCTCCTCGGCGGCGGAGCCCGCCGCGTAGGACCTGTAGGAGCAGTACGCCCAGTCGCCCGCGGGGCTCTCGCCCAGACTCGGCGACGTCGGTCCGACAACGCCTGCGGCCCGCGCCAGGGCGGACAACGGCGCCTCCCGGCACAGGTCTTGGCTGATGCGGTACGCCAGCGGCGGCGGTTCCTGGCCCTTACGGTCCGCCATGCCCAGGACGGCGGCCCACACCGCCGAGGCGGCCACCGCCCCGCCCAGCGCCCACCACCAGGGCCGGCCCCGTACGGGCGCGGCCGCGCCCACCTCGTCCGGTCCGGCGGCCGTCGCCCGGGCCGCGCTGCCGTAGTCGTCCCACGCCCCGTCGATCTCGGGCTCCGATATCACGGCTCTCCCCCCGCGGTCGTCACGTGCGCAGCGCCGCCATCAGCGCCCGCACGTCTTTGGTCATGGCCGCGTCCAGGGCCTTCCGGCCGGGCCGCGCACGGCTTTCCCCTCCGTCGCCCTCGCCGCCCTCCTGCGGGGCGTCGGCGTCCCGTGCGGGACCGCCGATCCAGATCAGCCGGAGGCTGAACACGGTCCCCCCGTCGCGGACTTTGAGGTGCACGTCGGAGCCGTCCCCGCGCGCGTTGATCAGCGCCCGTTCCCCGAGTCCGGACACCGGCTCCCAGGACATGCCCCCGTCCGGCGTGCCGAACATCCGGTCGTACTGGCCGCCGGCCTCGAACTCGGCGGCCGGGTCGGTCCGTTTGTGGAGCTCGACCTCGGCCTGCAGCATGTAGTTGTCCGACCCCATGGGGTTGCTGTCGGAGCGGCCGCAGGACGCCCAGTCGATGGCCGGATGGCGGCTCTCGTGGTGCATCTCCGTCGAACTCGACAGGTCGGACAGCAGCGGGCTCAGTGCCTCCGCCGCGAACTGCTCGCACAGGTTGTCCGGGACCCGGTAGCGCATCTCGGGCCGGGCCAGCCGGTCCCCGAAGGCGTAGAGGCCGACCCCCCACAGGACCGAGGTGGCCACCGCGGTCGCCGCGACCCACCGCCACGGCCGGCCGGGCCCCCGTTCGGGCGGCGGGGCCTGTTCCGCCACTTCGGCCGGTCGCGCGGACTCCCATTCCCCGTCGAGCTCGGGCTCGCTGATCATTTCCCCGCCCCCCGTGTGGCCCGCTAGGCCCGACCGTCCGCCGGTTCGTCCGGTTCCCGCTCCACGGCCGTCGCCCCGTGCGGCGCGGGCCCCGCGGGCGTCGCGCCGTCCAGCTGCTGTTCGCGCGAGTACGCCCTCAGGTACCCGACCGCCGTGTTGGTGACGGCGACCAGCGGTACGGCGACCACGGCCCCGCCGATGCCCGCGATCAGCCCGCCGGCCGCGACCGAGAGCACCACCGCGAGGGGGTGTACCCGTACCGCGCGGCCCAGGATGAAGGGCTGGAGCACGTGGCCCTCGATCTGCTGCACCGCCAGGACCACGAGGAGGACCATGGCCGCGATGAACGGCCCCTGGGTCACCAGCGCCACGACCACCGCGAGGGCGCCCGAGATGACGGCGCCGACGAGCGGGATGAAGGCGAACAGGAAGATGAAGACGGCGAGCGGCACGGCCATCGTCACGTCGAGGAAGTACAGCCCGAGGCCGATGAAGATGGCGTCGATGAGCGCGACGAGAACGGTGCCGCGCACGTACGCGGTCAGCGTGCGCCAGGCGCGCGGTCCGGCTCCGGCCACACCGGGGCGGGCCGGCGCGGGGACGAGGCCGAGCGCCCAGGTCCAGATCCGCTTGCCGTCGTAGAGCAGGAAGAGCGTCGAGAACATCGCGAGCAGCATGCCCGTCAGGACCTCGACGAGCACCGTCACGCCCTGCAGCCCGGCGGAGGTGATCTCCTCCGTGTTGGTGCCGATGGTCTCGCTGAGGTTCTTCGCGATGTCGTTGATCTGCTTCTCGGTCACGTGGAACGGACTGTCCAGTGCCCACAGCTTGAGCTCGTTGATGCCGTCGCGGACCCGGTCGGAGAGGTCGTCGAGGTTGTCCATCACCTGCCAGACCACGAACCAGCCGACGAGCCCGATGACGACGAAGCCGAGGATCGCGGTGACGGCGGTGGCCAGGCCCCGGGGCAGGCCGAGGCGGCGCAGCCGGACCACGAAGGGCTGGAGCATCGCCGTGACGAGGAGGGCTGCGGCGAAGGCCAGGACCACCAGGCGGACTTCGCTGATCACCTTCATCAGCACCCAGAGCATCCCGGCGAGGAGCAGCAGGCGCCAGCTGACCTCCGCGGCGACCCGTACGCCCCACGGGACCACGCTCACCGGGTCGGGGCGTTCGGGGGCGGACCGCGCGACGGCGTGCCCGTGCGCCTCGGGGCGGGACGGGGCGGACGCGGCGGAGCGCGGCAGGTCGCCCCGGGTTTCGGCCTCCACCTCGGCGCGCCGCTCGTCGAGCCGGGCCTCCATCCGGTTCAGCCTGTTCCCGAGCCGGCCGAGCCAGCCTGCCCACTTCGACATGTCGTTCCTCTCCCCGCCCCACTGGTCACAGACATCCGACCGTACACGCGGGAAGCCCCGCACCGTAGGACGGTGCGGGGCTTCCCGGAGTCGGGCGGGGCTCAGTGGCCGCGCCTAGTACCAGCCGTTGGCCTGGTGGAAGCTCCAGGCCTGGCAGGGGCCGCCGTAGCGGTCCTCCATGTAGTTCAGGCCCCACTTGATCTGCGTGGCGGGGTTGGTGCGCCAGTCGGCACCGGCCGAGGCCATCTTCGAACCCGGGAGCGCCTGGACCAGACCGTACGCGCCCGAGGACGAGTTGACGGCCTTGTAGTTCCAGGTGGATTCCTGGTTGATGATCTTCGAGAAGCACTGGAACTGGGCCGCCGGGACCATCTGCTGCGCGATGGCCTTGACCTGGGCGACCGTGTACGAGCTCTGCGGCGCGAAGTCGCCGGCGTCGCGGGCGGCGGAGCGGCTGGCGACCTGCTCCTTCTCCTCGCGGTCCTCCTTGGCCTTGGCGTCGGCTTCGGCCTTCTTGTCCGCCGCGGCCTTCTCCGCTTCCGCCTTCTTGGTCTTGGCGGTCTCGGCGGCCTGGATCCGCGCCGATTCCTCGGCCGAGCGCTTGGCGTCGGCGTCGGCGGCCTGGACGATGGCGTCGGCCTGCTGCGTCAGGGACGCGCTCTGGACCTGAGCCTGGTCGCCGACCGGGATGTCTGTGAGGAGAGTCGCGCCCGACGCGGTCGTCTCGAGATCGTTCGTGGTGGGGTCGCCTGCGGCAACTCCCACGACTGCGCCCACGGTGGTGACCGCGGTGGCCGAAGCCACTGCGAACCCCCGGACCGAGATCCGACTCACATGGTGTCCTTCCAGCAGCGTCCGCAGGACCGGGCGGGCGCAAGAGTGCCCCTCGACACTGGCCTCCGTGGTGCATTGGTCGCTGGAGACGCTGGCCCGTGGACAACTCCCTTGCAGGGGCTGCCGTGTGAATCCGGGCGGCATACGGCATCGAGTGTGGAGTTGTGGTGCTGCGCGTACCTCACGGGAGATACAGGTGTGCCGTATGCGGGGCCTGACGGAAACCAGACTCTGCCGGACGGCGGCGGCACAGGGCAATTCTCCACTGCGTGGGAAAGGTCACACCTGGCATGTCACCGTTGTTTTCGCCAAAGGGCTGTGCAGCGCGACGCCGTCCGGCTAGGCTCCTCGGCCTTTGCCGGACGGCGTCAACTCGCTTTCCCCCTATGGGGTTTTTGACCCTTTCGGGCGTCCTCCGGAGGTCAGAGGGTTTCGAGCATCTCGGTGACCAGTGCCGCGATCGGGGACCGCTCGGAACGAGTCAGCGTGATGTGCGCGAAGAGCGGATGCCCCTTCAGCTTCTCGACCACGGCGACCACTCCGTCGTACCGGCCGACCCTGAGGTTGTCCCGCTGGGCCACGTCGTGGGTGAGGACCACCCGCGAATTGGCCCCGATCCGGGACAGGACGGTCAGCAGGACGTTGCGCTCCAGCGACTGCGCCTCGTCCACGATCACGAAGGCGTCGTGCAGCGAGCGGCCGCGGATGTGCGTGAGCGGCAGGACCTCCAGCATCCCCCGGTTCAGCACCTCCTCGATGACCTCCCGCCCGGCCACGGCCGAGAGGGTGTCGAAGACCGCCTGCGCCCAGGGGCTCATCTTCTCGGACGCGTCCCCGGGCAGGTAGCCGAGCTCCTGCCCGCCGACCGCGTACAGCGGCCGGAAGACCATCACCTTCTGATGCTGCCTCCGTTCCAGCACGGCCTCCAGGCCCGCGCAGAGCGCCAGTGCCGACTTTCCGGTGCCGGCCCGGCCGCCCATCGAGAGGATCCCGATCTCCGGGTCGAGGAGGAGGTCGAGCGCGATCCGCTGCTCGGCGCTGCGGCCGTGCAGCCCGAAGGCCTCGCGGTCGCCCCGTACGAGCTTCACGTTCCCGTCCGCCGTGACGCGGCCCAGCGCCTTGCCCCGCTCGGACTGGAGGACCAGCCCGGTGTGCACGGGCAGTTCCGCCGCCTCGGGGACGTAGAGCCGCTCCTCCGAGAAGAGGAGGTCCACCTGCTCCCCGGACAGGGCGAGCTCGCTCATCCCCGTCCATCCGGCGTCGGTGATCGCGAGCTCCGCGCGGTACTCCTCGGCGATCAGCCCCACGGAGGAGGCCTTGATGCGCAGCGGGAGATCCTTCGACACGACCGTGACGTCGTACCCCTCGGCCTGGAGGTTGCGGGCGACGGCGAGGATCCGCGAGTCGTTGTCCCCCAACCGGAAGCCGGCGGGCAGGACGCCGGGGTCGGAGTGGTTGAGCTCGACACGCAGGGTGCCGCCCAGATCGCCCAGGGGGATGGGTGCGTCGAGACGTCCGTACCGGACCCGGAAGTCGTCGAGCAGGCGGAGTGCCTGGCGGGCGAAGTAGCCGAGTTCGGGATGGTGCCTCTTCGCCTCCAGCTCGGTGATCACCACGATCGGGAGCACGACCTCGTGCTCGTCGAAGCGGGAGATCGCGTTGGGGTCTGCCAGCAGGACGCTGGTGTCGAGGACATAGGTCCGCCTGTCGGGCAGGCGGCGCTTCGTGCTGGTCACCACGGAAGGACGTACCCCCTCGGAAGAGGTCGGGCCATGAAGACCGGACCGGTCATCGGCACCCATGCCAGGGCCGATTTCCGGCCCTCCCGTCCGACCGTGCGAACCGCACGCGCGTCCTGGTGCAAAGGGCCTCCCGGGCGGACGACCCCATGCCGTCCGCTGAGACTCGACACCCGTGGATCGGGCATCGACCTGAAAGGGATATTCCCCGATCAGGCCAGGCCATGCCATGGCATATGACGGACGCTCGGTGAATCCCTGGTGAAGGCTTCGAGGGAAGGGCGTGTCGGGGCCGGGAATGCGCCGAGGGGGTGTCGGCCGTCCCGGTGACGTCAGGTTCCGTACCGCCGGTGACGGGCGGCGTAGTCGCGCAGGGCCCGGAGGAAGTCCACCTTCCGGAAGGCCGGCCAGAAGACCTCGCAGAAGTAGTACTCCGAATGCGCGCTCTGCCAGAGCATGAATCCGGACAGCCGCTGCTCGCCGCTGGTGCGGATCACGAGGTCCGGGTCGGGCTGGCCGCGCGTGTAGAGGTGCTCGGCGATGTGGTCGATGTCCAGGATCTCGGCGAGCTGCTCGAAGGAGGTGCCCTTCTGCGCGTGCTCCAGGAGCAGCGAGCGGACCGCGTCGGCGATCTCCTGGCGGCCTCCGTAGCCGACGGCGACGTTGACCGTTATCCCGTTGACGTCGTGGGTGGCCTGCTCGGCCTCCTTGAGGACCGTCTGGGTCTGCCCGGGCAGGATGTCCAGGTTGCCGACGTGGTGGACGCGCCAGCGGCCGTCCGCGGCGAGGCCCCGCACGGTGTTCTCGATGATGTTGAGCAGGGGGCGGAGTTCGACCTCCGGCCGGTCCAGGTTGTCCGTGGAGAGCATCCACAGGGTGACGACCTCGACGTCCGTCTCCGTGCACCAGCCGAGCATCTCGGAGATCTTGTCGGCTCCGGCCTGGTGGCCCTGCTCCGTCGTGCCTCCGGACGCCTTCGCCCAGCGCCTGTTCCCGTCCAGGATGACGCCGATGTGCTTGGGCGCCGCATCATGGTCGAGGCGGCCTTCCACCCGGCGTGCGTAGAGCCTGTACACCAGGTCGCGCAGCTTCACGATCTTCCAGCCCCTCCGTGCAATGCCCCCGTGCGAATTGCGGTCCCCCGAGTGCGCCACATTACTGCGCGGTGGGGAGGGGTACCCAACTCGGTCTGTCACAACTCCGTGATAGGGAGGACAACGTGACTGATACCAATCCCTATCGGGCAGAGCCCTCCCGCTACGACTCCATGGAGTACCGACGCACCGGCCACAGCGGCCTCAAGCTCCCCGCGATCTCCCTCGGCCTCTGGCACAACTTCGGTGACGACAAGTCCCTGGAGTCCCAGCGGGCGATCCTGCGCCGGGCCTTCGACCTCGGCGTCACCCACTTCGACCTGGCGAACAACTACGGTCCTCCGCCCGGCTCGGCCGAGCTGAACTTCGGCAAGGTCTTCGCGCAGGACTTCGCGTCCCTGCGCGAGGAGCTGGTGCTGTCGACCAAGGCCGGCTACCTGATGCACGCGGGCCCGTACGGGGAGTGGGGCAGCCGCAAGTACCTGCTCGGCTCCCTCGACGCCTCGCTGAAGCGGATGGGCGTCGACTACGTGGACGTCTTCTACTCGCACCGCTTCGACCCGGAGACCCCGCTGGAGGAGACCATGGGCGCCCTGGCGTCCGCGGTCCAGCAGGGCAAGGCGCTGTACGTCGGCGTCTCCTCGTACACCGCGGAGCAGACGGCAGAGGCGGCCCGGATCCTGCGCGACATGGGGGTGCGGCCGCTGATCCACCAGCCCTCGCACTCCATGATCAACCGCTGGACGGAGGAGGACGGGCTGCTGGACACCCTGGAGGAGGCCGGCATGGGCTGCATCTCCTTCGCGCCGCTGGCTCAGGGGCTGCTGACCGGCAAGTACCTCAAGGACATCCCGGAGGGCTCGCGGGCCACGCAGGGCAAGTCCCTCAACCCGGACCTGCTGTCCGATGACGTGGTGCGCCGGCTGAACGGGCTGAACGACATCGCGGCGCGGCGCGGTCAGTCGCTGGCGCAGCTGGCACTGACGTGGGTGCTCCGGGACGAGCGCATGACCTCGGCCCTGATCGGGGCGTCGAGCGTGCGGCAGCTGGAGGAGAACGTGGCCGCGCTGGCCGGGGCGCCGCTCTCGGAGGCGGAGCTGGAGGAGATCGATTCCTTCGCGGTGTCCACCCCCGGCGCCAACATCTGGGCCCAGCGCGGCTGACCTGCGCTATCGCCGGCGGCCGGGCCCCGGGGCGCGGAGAACAAAAAACGGGCCGGTCCGTGGGGGGGATACGGACCGGCCCGAGGGGGGGAGTTCCACCATAACCCTTCGTAAAGCGTGATGCGTGCATTGCCGCGCCACGATTACGCTCCGAAACCACCCAGCAGCAATCCGGTGAGAGCCCCGGCCGCCATGAAGGGTCCGAAGGCGAAGCCCTGCTTGCGGGTGGCGGAGCCCCGCAGGACAAGGGCGAGGCCGTACAGGGACCCGTAGAGGAAGCCCAGGAAGGCCCCGGCGGCCCATACCCCCCACCCGTACCACCCAAGAGCGACCCCCAGGGAGAGCGCCAGCTTGACGTCGCCGAAGCCCATGCCTGCGGGGTTCACGAGGAAGAGCACCAGGTACGCCCCTCCGAGCGCGGCCCCGCCGAGCAGCGCGAGCCGCCAGGAGCCCGCGGCGCCGGGCAGCGCCGCGGCCGCCCCGAGCAGGGCCGCGGTCGCGGCGGCGAGCGGCAGGGTCAGGACGTCGGGCAGCCGGTGCACGGCCCGGTCGACGAGCGCGAGCAGCAGGGCGGCGGGCGCGAGCCCGACGAACGCCCAGGCCTCGGGCCGCCACCCGGCGGCGGCCCCGACCGCGGCGCACACGACCCCGCCCAGCAGCGCGAGCGGAACGCCCCGCCGCCCGTACCGGTGCGCCACCGCGACCCCGGGCGGGTCCGCGGCTCCCGGAGCGGGCGCGGCGGATCCCGCCGACACCCCCGCCGGCTCACCGGTCCGGCTCCGGCGCGGCGCACAGCGGGCCGGGCCGAGCCAGCCGTACAGCGGGTGCCCCTCCGGGCACCGGTCCCGCCAGGGCTCCCCCGGCGGGACGGAGAGGCGGTACGCGGCGCGCGGCAGCAGCAGCCCCGCGACCAGCCCGTACGCGGCGGCAAGCACGATCACGACCACACCCATCCGCCGAACGGTAGGGCCGCCCGCCCCACCCCGCCAGGGCGCACGCACCCGGAGCCCCGCCGGCACTGGAGGCCCACCCCGAGCCCGCCGGCACCTGAGACCCACCCCCAGCCCGCCGACACCGGAGGCCCACCCCAGCCCCGCCGGCGCTTGAGGCGCACCCCCAGCCCCGCCGGCGCTTGAGGCGCGGGGTCCGGGGCGGAGCCCCGGCAGCGGACCCGCACCGGCACGCACATCCGCACCCACACCCGCACCCGCACCCCGGACGGGACCGGCACCCCCCGGACGGAACCGCGACCACCTAAGGTGCCGCCATGGCGACTTGGCACGACGGCACGGCCACCCTCCGGGTCGGAGACGTGGCGGTACCCCTGGAGATCGCCGCCTCCTACCGGGCCCGCACCCGCGGCCTGCTGGGGCGGGACGGCGTCGACGGGGCGCTGCTGCTGACCCCGGCGGCGAGCGTGCACACGTTCCGGATGCGGTTCCCGATCGACGTGGCCCACCTGGACCGGCACCTGCGGGTGCTCGCGGTCGTCACGATGCGCCCCGGCCACCTCGGGCTGCCCCGGCTCCGCTCCCGGCACGTGCTGGAGGCGGCGGCGGGCGCGATGGCCGGTTGGGGGCTGACGGCCGGTACCACCGTGAAGGTGGACGTACCCGGGCGTCTCACGCCCGGGTAGGCGGTGCTGCGGCGTGGCGGTAGGTTGGGGCGGTTGAGCTGGGGTGGCAGGGGAGCGGCATGACGGAGAACGCGCGGATCAAGGCGCTGGAGCAGATCATGCCGGCGACGCACGGCGCCGACGAGGACATCGACTGGCCGGCGGCCGAGGCGGTGTGGGGTATCCGGTTCCCGGCGGACTTCGTCGCCTTCATGGGCCGCTACGGCGCGGGCTCGATCAACGGCGAGGCCAGCATCCTGCTGCCGCTGCCCAAGCCGGGGCTCCAGTGGGATCCCGCCCAGATGGCCGAGGAGACCGGCAACGCCCGGCAGGTCTGGGAGGCCGAGGGCGGCCGCGCGGCCTTCGACGTGGACCCGGAGGCGATCGTCGCCTGGGGTGTGACCGGCGGGTCCGACATCCTGTGCTGGCTCACCTCCGACCCCGACCCGAACCGGTGGCCGGTCCTGGTGTGCGGGCGGCACACGGCCGATTCCTTCGCCGTGTATCCGTACGGCATGGCCGAGTTCCTCTACCGGCTCTGCTCGGACGAGTTCGACGTGAGCCCCGTCAGCATCACGTTCTGGGACGGCGGCCACCTCAGCTTCGTGCACTGGAGGAAGGCGCAGCGCCGGTGGCAGGAGGGCCGCAACCCGGAGACGGGCGAGCCCGACCCGTACGCCGGCGAGTTCGCCGACTGACCGACGCTCCCCCGCCCGGGCCCGTTCCGCGACAGGAAACGGGCTTTTCGGCATGTCTACGCGCGTCCGGAATGTTGATCACATATCGGAAAACACCAGTCGGAAAAGCCCCAGTTGGAGCATTGACCACAAAGACGCCCCCAATGGAATCAACCACCCCTCCCTCAGGAGAGAATTCCGGCCAACGGGCCATGGAGGGACACCTCGACCCGGAGTAACTCATAAGTAATAACGGGATCCAAAAGAAAATCAGGGGAATACACCCGTGCGACGAAGAATCTTCAGTGCGGCCGCCACCACGGTCGTGCTCGGTCTGCTGATACCCGTGGCCGGATGCGGGCTGTCCGACGACGGCGCCGACGGGGGCGGCACGCTGCGCCTGGTGGCCGCCGAGTACGGCGACACCCCGGCCACGAGCTCCAAGGCCTTCTGGGACAGGCTGACGGAGGATTTCACCGCCGCCCATCCCGGCATCAAGGTCGAGGTGAAGCTCCTGCCGTGGACCGACATCGACCGCGAGGTCACCCGCATGGTCAAGGCGGGCAACGCCCCGGACCTGGCCCTCATGGGCGGTTACTCGGACTTCGCGGCGCAGGGCAAGCTCTATCCCGCCGACGAGCTCCTCTCGGTCACCGCCGAGGCGAACTTCCTCCAGCCCCTCGCCGAGGCCGGTTCCGTCGGCAACACCCTGTACGGCCTGCCCTTCGTGGCGAGCAGCCGCCTGCTGTTCTACAACGAGGCGCTCTTCACGAAGGCCGGCGTCGCCGCCCCCAAGACCTGGGCCGACCTCAAGACCGCCGCCAAGGCCCTCAAGGACAAGGGCGTGAAGTACCCGTTCGCCCTGCCCCTGGGCCCCGAGGAGGCGCACGCGGAGGCGATGATCTGGGAGCTGAGCAACGGCGGCGGCTACGCCGACAGCAGCGGCAACTACAGCCTCGCCTCCGACCAGAACGTCGAGACCTGGCAGTGGGTCAAGGACAACCTGGTCACGCCGGGACTCGTCGGCCCCACCCCGCCCGGACAGCTCAACCGCGCCGACGCCTTCGCCGCGTTCCTGCGCGGGGAGGTCGGCATGCTGAACGGCTACCCCTCGCTCGCGCACGAGGCGCGGGGCAAGGGCATCACCGTCGGCACCGTCGACATGCCGGTGTCGAACACCCTCGGCGCCGGGGAGAGCACGCCGGCCGTGGGCGTCGCCGACTGGATGATGGCGTTCAAGCAGAACGGCAACCGTGCGGAGATCGGCGCGTTCCTGGACTTCGTGTACCAGGACAAGAACCTGACGGACTTCGCGGGCCGCTACCACCTGCTGCCGTCCACCGTCTCCGCCTCGCGCACCCCGGCCGGCGGCGGCCTCGACACGAACGACCAGTTGTTCCTCACCGCGCTGCGCGGCGCCCAGCTCTACCCGGTGAACGACCCGTCCTGGGTGAAGGTCAGCGACACCATCAAGCGCAACATCGGGCGGGCCGTGGAGCCGGCCGGCGACCCGAAGGCCGTGCTCGACGACATCGCCGCCCAGGCGAACGAGGCGGCAAAGAAGAACTGAAGGGCCCCGTGAGACGGGACCTTCGCCCCGTGCCGCCTCCCACCCCCGTGCGGCACGATGGCCAGTACGGCACTCGATCCGAGGCCGCCGGCCCAGTCGCCCGCCGAGCACCCACAAGGTGCGCGGGGCGGCCGGCCCCCGCCTCCCGGCCCCGCCCGGCCCGCGCCTCCCCGGCCCCGCCCGGTCCGCGTACCGCCCGGCCCCCGCGGTCCGCGTCAGCCCTGCTTGCCGTGGTCGGCGGAGAAGGCGGTGCGGTACTCCTCGCAGCTGGAGTCCCAGCGCAGGGTGCCCGTCAGCGTCCCGTAGCCCGAGCGCGTGACCGACCACTCCACCGTGTACTCACCGGTGTCGCAGGCGATCCGCCTGGTTCCCGCGACCTTCTTGCGGCCCGTCGCCGCGCTGCCCGTCAGCTCCTCGCGCACCTCTCCCGCCACGGCCCGCTTCGCGGTGCGCAGTACGGCGTGCACGACGATCGGGTGCTTGCCGTCCTTGGTGGTCAGTGCCTTCTTGACCAGCGTGGAGTCCGACACCGACCAGGCGAACTCGTACGACGGCCGCCACGCCAGGGTCTTGGGGTCGGCGACCTTCCGCTCCCACTCCGGCGCGCCCGAGGGGCCGGGCTTGGTGACCGTCTTGTACTGGATCCCGGGGTGGAAGCGGAACTGGCCCTCCACTTTGTGCATCTCGTCCTTGGTCCACATCGACTTCATGGACTTCTCCCCGCCGGCGGGGTCCTGGAGGAAGGCCGTCCCCTCCGCGGCGGTGGCCGCCTGGCCGAGGGCGGGGGCGAGGGCCGCGGTGGCTGCGGCGAGGGCGAGAGCGGCGATGCGGGTGCGCTTCATGCCGGGACCAACGGGCGTCCGCGGGGGGCCGGAACGACGCCGGGCGCGCTTTCACCCGTACGGGAGCCCGGCCCACCTGGTGGTGGCGCTGCTCGTGCAGGACGGCGTACTGGAGCTGGACCGCCGGGGCGGTGTCGGCGTACCGCCCGGAGTTCACCGGACGGGGCTTCGACTACCCGGGGCCCGGCGGCGGTACGTCAGGGTGGACGGGGTCAGGCCTGGCCGGTCTCGAAGCGGCCGACCCGGCCGTCGTCGGTGACCGTGAAGCGCCAGGCGGTGCGCATCTCGCCCCACGTGTCGTTGCGGTAGTCGACGACCAGGGCGCGGCCCCCGTCGGACTCGGACTCGACGGACATGTGGCCGCGGCAGGAGAAGATCTCCTTCTCCGTCCACTGGATCAGATCACGGTCGGACCCGTCGTCGGACATGGTCGCGCCGGGCGTGAGGACGGCGCGGAAGGCGTCCCGGTCGCCCGCGTTGACGGCGGTGACGAAGGCGCGGACGGCGGGGTCGGAGAGTTGGCTCGGCTCGATCACGGGGGCCTCCTGGGACGGCGGGGCGGACTTGCGCGACCCAGGGAACACCGGGCGGCGGGCCGGGGCGCCGACCGTCACCCGTTCGCCCCGGACGGCGTGTCAGGAGGCCTTGCCCCCGCCGGACTCCGCGGCTCCGGAGGCTGCGCCCGCCTCCGCGCCACCGGGGGCTTCGACGGCGTCGGGGGCGGTGCGGACCGGGAAGCCGGTCGGCCGGCCCTGCTGCTTCAGCCAGGCGAGCACCCCGTCGAGCGCCTCGACGGTCTGCGCGCGGTTGCCGCCGCCGTCGTGGAAGAGGACCGTCGGGCCGTTGCCGATCTCGCGCTTCACGGCCTCGACGATGGCGCCCGCGCCGGGCTTGCCGAAGTCCTTCGTGTCGACGTTCCAGCCGAGCGGCCGCATCCCGTTCGCGGCGGCGATGCGCCGGCTGTCGGGCGTGAACGCGCCGCCGGGGGCCCGGTAGTACCCCACTCTCGCGCCGCCCGCGGCCGCTTCGATCAGCTTCTTCGCGTCCAGGATCTGCTGCTCCTGGTAGGCGACCGGCTTCTTGTCCATGGCGGTGTCGTGGTTCATGGTGTGGTCACAGAGGCGGTGGCCCGCCGCGGCGACCCGCTTGACCAGGTCGGGGTGGGCCTCGGCCTGGGGGCCGCCTGCTCGTCGTCCGCGTCCGCGGCCGGGGCCGCGGGTCCGCCCCCGCGCAGCGGGACCTCCTTGACGAACCAGGCGGCCGCGAAGTCCGGTACGGCGATGGCCGCGCCGAGCAGGAACGCCGAGTGGGTGCCGGCGGCCACCGCGTGCTGGCAGGCGTCGCGTACGGCTTCGGGCAGCTTGGCCAGGCTCGCGGCGTCCAAAGATGTTCCTCCAGCACGTGGAGGGCGACCCGGAGGAGACCCGCCGGGCGCTGGAGGTCGCGACGGACCTCATCACGCAGGCCCACCACGACGCGTAGCGAACGCTGCCCGCCCCTGGCCCGCCGCAGGGCCGGCCGGGGGGCGGGCGTCCGCTACTTCTCGCTGCGCGGGAAGGTGATCTCCACGCGGCGGTTCTTCTTCTGGCCTTCCTCGGTGCTGTTGTCGGCGACCGGGTAGTCCTCGCTGTACCCGCGCACGTCGTACACGACGCCGGGGGCGGTCACCGTCTTGGCCAGCTCCGACTGCACGGCGTCGGCCCGCTGCTTGGACAGCACCTGGCCGTGCTCGTAGCTGCCCTGGTCGTCGGTGAACCCGAAGACGCGGATGCGGGTCGCCTTCTGCTGGTTGATCTCGTTGGCGATGGCCTGGATCCGGGCGGCGGCCTGCGCGTTGAAGACCGCGCTGTTCTCGGGGAACAGCACCTCGGACTGGAGCGCCATCATGACGGTCTGGTTCGTCTCCTGCCGCCGCTGCTCCCCGCCGAGGTCCTCGACGACCTCGGCGATGTCCAGCACCTTGACCGGCGCGAGGGTTCCGCCCTGCGGGATCTTCAGCCCGGGGGCGTTGGAGTCGATGGCAACGGGGGCGGACGCGGACGGCTCGGTGCCGGGGGGCACGGACGGCTTGACGTCGTCCGCGTGGGCGGCGGTGGCGCCGATGAGATGGGCTGCTCCGATGGCGAGAGCGGAGATCGCCGTGGCTGCTGCTGCGCGATGGCTTGTTTTCATGAGGTCACCCGGAGATTTTGACGGTGGCCGTAGCGAAGGTGGGGAGGCTGAACTCCACCTCGCCGGTGGAGGCGGGCGGTGCCGGGAACTGGGCGAAGAAGGGGATCACCTGGCCGGCATCAACGCTGGAGACCCCCGTAGTGCACAGGCACCTGGCCTCCGTGTCACGAAGCACGTAGTAGCGCTTCTTGCCCACCTTGTCGACCAGGGTCGCTCCCGCCACCGACTCTCCGGTGCCCTTCAACTCGATTCCACGCCACGCCACTGTGTCCTTGTAAGACTGACTACCCGTGTTCTTGATCTGCCCGTTGACGGTGAGGAAGCCACCGGGTTCTCGGCGTACCGAGTTGATGACAAGAGCCATGCCTGCTTCACCGTTCAGCGTGGCGATCACCTCGACCGGTTGCGAAATCTGCCCCTGGCTCGAGCCCGGGGTCGGAGCGCCCGCAACCGCAGACTGAGGGGCCGAGGGCTGCTTAGGATCTTTCTGCTTGCCGTCGTCACCACTACCGCCACACCCGGCCAACGTCAGGGCGAAGACCGCCGCAACCACTGCGGCCGCTCCCCCACGGACCTTCACCAACTGCCGAATGCTCATGTACACAGGCTCCTTGTCTCTCGTTCGCTGTCAGTCGACCAGTCGCACGCTGAAGAGGTTCCGCGACAGCGCGCGCAAAGATCCAGGCTTCAGCGGGTTGACCTCGATGGACTTGCCGCCCTGGCACTTGAATGTGACGGGGTCCGATGCAGGGGGAGGTGTCGGAGTGGAAGTCGGGGCCGGCGTAGCGCCGCCTTGTATGGGGGTCGCACTAGGCGCAGGTGCCACCGCCAACAGGCAGAGGGGTTCGATCACGGCTGCCGCGTCGGCCGTGCCATGCATGCCGTCCGTGCCGGGGACCACCGAGTTGCCCACCGTCCGGTGCGTCTTCACCGCAACCGTGACACGGGGGATCGGCGCCTGACACTGAGCCTCCGCACCGTTCCTGGCTGCGAAATCCACGGCTGCAGCGCAGGCGCCGTTACCGGTGAGCAACTTCCCCCTCAGGAACTCCTCCCAGTCCCCAGGCTTCAACGCACCGAGATCGAGACCGACCAACGCGCCGTCTCTGGCTGCCCTCGCGCCTGCAAGTGCAGCCGCGTCGGCTGCACCCTGCGCGTCGCTCCGGGTGACCGAAGCCTGGCCCACGACGAAGAAGACAAACGCGGCAAAGAGCAGGCCTGCCACCACCACTACATAGATGGGGAAGGCCTGCCCTTGGTCGCCTGTGTACTTTCTGCGCGTGGGCACTAGCCGGCTTTGATGTCCGTCACTGCCTGCTTGATCCGCTTGGTGATCTCCGAACCGACGCCGGAACCGACTACGGCTCCGATGATCACGATCACCACCAGGATGATGCCCAGGTACTCGAACGCGGTCTGGCCTCGGTCGAGGTTCGCGTGGCGTTGGCGAATTCGGGTGATCGTCGTGTCCGACCAGGTGGTCAGGCGGATCTTCGCACCGACGGTCGCCTTCAGCAGCGAGCTGTGTGACATGGGGGGTCCCTCCCGGGCCGGTACCGCTGTTGGTTTGCGGACGGTACGGCGAGTCACCGGTCGTTACCAAGGGTCCCGGGGCCCAATTACGGACCCACTGCGCACTCTGTCTACCCATGGCCGGTCACTCCTGGACGGGCGATTCCCAGCCAGCGGGCTATCGCCTCGCTGCGGGTGGTGCTCTGGAGCTTGGCGAAGATGCGGTTGATGTGGTTCTTGACGGTCTTCTCACTGATGAAGCACGCAGCCGCGATCCGCTGGTTGTTCATCCCGGACGCGATCAGGTCCATGATCTCCACCTCCCGGGAACTCAAGCCGAATGCAACGGAGTTGTGGATCCGCTCAGAAGACTGTCCCACAGTTCGTTGCTGTTGCGAAGAGGACCGGAGTTCCGTGACCAACGCGTTGGCCGCCGTCGGCGTGAAGTGGGCGCGGCCCACGCGGACGTCACGGACCGCGCGGACCAGGTCGTCGGACGTGAACTCGCCGTGCACCAGGTAGCCGCCCGCGCCCAGGAGCAGCGCCTCCCGGACCAGGTTCTCCTCCTGGCTGTACGTCAGCATCAGCACCGGCGCCAGCCGGACCAGGTGCGGCAGGGCCGACATGCCGTCGACCCCCGGCATCCGGACGTCCAGCAGGACCACGTCCGGGGAGTGGCTCCGGGTCAGGACCAGGGCCTCCCGGCCGTCCACCGCCTCGGCGACGACCGTCAGGTCCTCCGTCGTGGCCAGGAGCGCGGCCAGCCCCGCCCGGACGACCGGGTTGTCGTCGGCGACCAGGACGCGGGTCGGGGTCACGGGCGCCCCTCCGGGGTCAGGGCGGCCAGGGGGAGGGTCAGGCGGACCCTGGTGCCGGGGCCGTCCGGGCGCGGGCCGAGCCCGAGGCGGGCTCCGATCGCCGCCGCGCGTTCCGCCATGCCGAGCAGGCCGAAGTGGCCTTGGCCGCGCAGGGCGGCGAGGTCGGCCCCGCCGGCCGGCAGGCCGCGGCCGTCGTCGGTGACGGTGAGGGTGAGTTCGGCGCCGCCGGTCGCCAGTTCCACCACCACGCGGGCCGCGTCCGCGTGGCGGCGTACGTTCTCCAGCGCCTCCGCCGCCACCGATACGAGGTGCCGGGCCACCGGGGACGGGACGGACGGCGTCACGCCCGTGACCTTCAGTTCGCCCGTGCCCGCCTCCGTCGCGGAGCGCAGCAGCGTGCGGAGCGCGGACACGATCGGGGCGCCCGACGGCGCTCCCGGACCGGCCGCGCGCGCGTCCGTGTCCCGGCGCAGGTCCGTCAGGAGCTCCCGGGACTCCGTCGCCGCGCGGCGGGCCGCGTCCGCGAGCAGGTCCGCCTGGCGGCGGACCGCCGCCGGGTCGGAGGTGCGGGCGAGGGCGTCCGCGGCCAGGGCGAGCCCGTACAGGGTCTTGGCCACCGAGTCGTGCATCTCCCGGGCCAGGTGCTTCCGTTCGGCCCGGACCGCCTCGGCGGCCGCCAGGCGGGCGCGGGTCTCGGTCAGGTCCCGGCCGGCCGCGCCGAAGCGGAACAGGAGGTCGCGCAGGCACACCCCCGCCGCGCCCGCCAGGAGGCACAGGGCCGGCAGGACCGGCCCGTGGGCGAGGGCGGCCACGACGACCGCCTGGACGGCCGCGTAGAGCGCCGAGCCGCGCCAGCCATAGAGCAGGCCGGCCAGCAGCGGGGTGCAGACGGCGACCAGCCCGAGCGGGGACTCCGGCGTCGCCGTGACCAGCAGCAGTCCGCTGAACGCCATGTCCGGTACGAGGAGCCAGCGGCGCCGGAGCAGCAGCGGGCCGAAGCGCTCCCAGTCGCGGAAGAGGGCGTACGAGAGCATGAACGTGACCAGTACGGCCGCGCCCACCAGGTACGTCGGCCCGCCGGGGGCGGTCCGGCCCAGCGCCAGCGGCGCGCCCAGCGCGATCATCACCAGCCGGAACGCGAACACCTGTCGGCACAGCGCCTGGAGGGCGTTGACCTGGAGCGCGAACGACGGGCCGCCTCCCGGCCGGGCCGCCTCCGGGGCAGGCCGGGCCGCCCCGGCAGTCCTGGCCACCCCGGCAGGCCACGTCGCCCGCACCCACCGGGCCGCCGCCGCGCACCACCCCGCCCGTGCGCCGTCCAGCGCCGCGTCCGACGCGACGTCCAGTGCCGCCATGGTTCACCCGCCCCCGAGCAGCGCGCCGAAGTCGACGTTCGCCCCGTAGACGAAGCCGCAGACGAGCAGGATCAGCGTGCCCGGGAGCATGAACATCGTGACGGCGAACGTGGCCTTCGGGACGGCCCGCGCCGCGCGCCGGCGGGCGTTCTGGGCGTCCGTACGGCGCATGTCCTCGGCGATCGCGATGAGGGTCTCCACGATCGGGGAGCCCAGCTCCTCGCCCTGCTGCAGCGCGGTGACGAACTGGGCGACCTGCTCGGAGTCGTTGCGCCGGCGCAGTTCGTCGAAGGCCTGGCGGCGGCCGACGCCCATGTCCATCTGCTGGAGGGTGATCCGGATCTCGTCCGCCCACGGGCCCTCGTACTTGTGCGCCACGCGCTCCAGCGCCTGCCGGAAGCCGAGACCGGCGCTGACCACGACCGCGAGCACGTCCAGGAAGTCCGGCAGGGTGCGCTCGATGTGGTCCCGGCGGACGCGGATGGCCGACCAGAGGCCGGCCTCGATCCAGAACAGGCCGAAGGCGACCATCAGCAGGGCCGCCACCAACTGCCCGTTGATCAGCATCGAGAAGGCGCCGAGCCCGCCCAGCAGGCCGTACACGGCGCGGCGCGCCGCGTACCGGTCGATGGTGAGGCCGGCCGGGTTGCCCGCCATGTCGATCTGGCGGCGTTTGCGCGCCACCCGGTCCGGGCCCATCAGGCGCAGCACCAGCGGCGCCCAGCGGATGCCCATCCGGTCCACCAGCGAGCCGACCGCCGTGGTGCGCGTCGCGCCGACCTCCAGGGCCAGCGCGAGGTCGGTCGGCAGTTTCACGTCGGCCCGGTAGAGCCGGATGCCGTGGAAGGCGCCGAGGACGGACAGCGCCATGAGCAGGGCGAGGAGCACGGTGATCACGTCGGCCCCCTCACACGTCGATCTTGGACAGGCGGCGGATGAGGACGAATCCGAGGGTGAAGAGGCCGAGCGCGACCAGGACCGCGCTCTGCCCGATGAAGGCCCCCGTCATCCGGTCCAGCGCACCCGGCATCATCATGTCGACCAGCAGCAGCGAGCCGAGCCCGATGGCCGGCACGAGGTACGCGGTCACCGTCACCTGGGAGAGCTGCGTACGGATCTCGCGGCGGGTCTCCTTGCGCTGCTCCAGCGTCACGGTGAGGTTGCGCAGGCTCTCGACGATCGTGCCGCCCGCGCGGGCGGACAGGACGAGCGTGGAGACGAGCACGACCAGTTCCCGGGACGGGAGGCGTTCCGCGAGTTCGCCGAGGGACTCGTCGATGGAGTGGCCGAGGGCGAGCCGGTCGGCGACCCGGCCGAGTTCCTCGCCCGCCGGGGCCTCCAGCTCGTCGGCGGCGATCCCGATGGCCGTACGCAGCGCCAGGCCGGCCTGGGTGGCGTTGGCCAGGATCCGGGCGAGTTCCGGGAGCTGGTTGATGAACCGCTCGGTGCGGCGGGAGCGCTGCCAGGTGAGGAAGGCGTTCGCCGACCAGAGCCCGATCAGGCCGGCCACCGGGCCGAAGAACGGGGCCAGCAGCGCGGCCGCGATCAGCCAGACCCCGCCGACGCCCAGCAGCATGTAGACGAAGAACTCGCCCGGGGTCATGTCCAGGCCCGTCGTCGCCAGCCTGACCTCGATGCGGCGGCCGAGCTTGGTCCGGCGCAGCCGCCGGTCCACTCCGGGGAAGCGGCGGCGGCCCGTCGGCTCGGGTGCGCCGGCCGACGTGAGGCGTTCGACCAGGGCGGCGCGCTGCGCGCGGCCGGCGGCGTACGCGTGCACACCGAGGATGACGAACAGGCAGGCCAGCAGGGTGGCGCCGAGGGTGAGCAGAACGGTCGGGTTCACAGGGCGGTCCGGGTGATGCGGGCGGTGAGCGGGTCGTCGGACAGGGCGACCCCGAAGGCCTGCGGGATCGGCTGGTTGTTCATGTAGAGGCGGTCCGCGATCCGGCGCGGCAGCGGGTAGTACTCGAAGCGGCCGTGGACGCGCGCGTCGGCCCCCATGGGCTGGGCGACGTAGCGGCAGACGGTGGTGATCCGGAAGGGTTCGCGGCCGTGCGAGTCGAGGATGGCGATCTCCGTGATGCGGCGGGACCCGTCGCCGAAGCGGGTGAGCTGGACGACGACGTTCACGGCGCTGTTGATCTGGTCCTGGAGCGCCTCGAAGGGCACTTCCACCTCGGACATCGACGCGAGGGTCTGCAGGCGCATCAGCGCGTCCTCGGCGCTGTTCGCGTGGACGGTGGCGAGCGAGCCGTCGTGGCCGGTGGACATGGCCTGGAGCATGTCGAGGGTCTCTCCGCCGCGGACCTCGCCGACGATGATGCGGTCGGGGCGCATGCGCAGGGAGTTGCGGACCAGGTCGCGGATGGTGATCTGGCCCTTGCCCTCGACGTTCGCCGGCCGGGATTCGAGCCGGATGACGTGGGCCTGCTGGAGCTGGAGCTCGGCGGAGTCCTCGATGGTGATGACGCGCTCGCCCTCCGGGATCAGCCCGGAGAGGGCGTTGAGGAGGGTGGTCTTGCCGGTGCCGGTGGCGCCCGAGACGATCAGGTTCATCTTCGCCTGGACCAGCCCGGACAGGAGCAGGAGCATCTGCTCGTCGAGGGAGCCGAGGCCGATCATCTCGTGCAGGGTGAAGGCGCGCGGGAAGCGGCGGATGGTGAGGGTGGCGCCGGTCAGGGAGAGCGGCGGGATGATGACGTTGACGCGCTCGCCGCTGGGCAGGCGGGCGTCGACCATCGGATTGGCCTCGTCCACACGGCGGTTGACGGTGGAGACGATGCGCTCGATGGTCTGCATCAGCTGCTCGTGCGAGGCGAAGCGCAGCGGGAGCTGTTCGACGCGGCCGCCCCGCTCGACGAAGATCTGGTCGGGGCCGTTGACCATGATCTCGGAGATGGAGGCGTCCTCCAGCAGCGGTTCGAGCACGCCGAGCCCGAGGGCCTCGTCGACGACGCGCCGGATCAGCTGGGCGCGCTCGACGGTGGAGAGGACCGGTCCCTCGCGGCTGATGATGTGGCCCAGTACGCGCTCCAGGCGCGCCCGGCGCTCGGCCGGCGCGAGCGCCGACATCTCGGCGAGGTCGATCTCCTCCAGCAGCTTGGCGCGGTAGGAGGAGACGAGCCGGCCGTCCTCGCGGGGGCCGTGGCGGTCGTCCGGAATGTTGACCCGGGAACGCAGGCTCATGGTCAGGGGCCCTTCGGGAGCGTCGGGTCGTCGTTGGGCATGACGGCGGTGCTCGACGCCTCGTGCGCGTCGAGTCCGGGCAGGATGGACTTGGCCGTGAGGGTGACCTTCACGCTGACGGCGTCGGCGGACGTGTACCAGTCGAACCGGGCGGACGAGGCCAGGCCGCCGCTGATGGCCGCCCGCCCGGCGCTCTCCCCTCCGGAGCCCTTCTGGGCCTGTACGCGCGCGGCCGCACGGGCGGCCGTGCCGGCCTGTTCCTCGGCGTAGGCGACCCAGCCGAGCTGGATGGCGCAGAGCGCGACGAACAGCAGGATGGGGACGAAGCCGATGTACTCCAGGGCCACTTGGCCCCGGTCGGAGCGCACGCGTCGCCTGTCCACGTCAGTCCTCCCTCTCCATGGCCGCTCCGGCGGTGCCGTCGATCGCGCCGAAGTTGAGTCCGGGGTAGAAGACGGGGATCTTGAGCGTGACCCTCGCCGTGTAGAGGTCGCCCGCCGGGCCGCAGTCCACGTCCATGCCCCAGGCGGATCCCACGTGCTCCCCCGCCGCCGCCACGCACGCCGCGTCGCCCGTCACCGCCCCCGCCCGGGCCGCCTCGTCCGCCGCGTTGCCCGCCAGGGAGAACGCGTACCCGATCAGTACGCACTCCCACACCGCCGCCACGAGCAGCAGGATCAGCGGGACCGTGCCGACGAACTCCACGGCCACCTGGCCGCGGTCGCGGGCGCTGCCCCGCGCGCGCGTTCCCCTCCGGGCGGCCACGGTTCAGCCCTCCCGGCCGCGGCGCAGCCGCGCCACCGGCCCCGCCGCGCGGACCGCCAGGGCGCCGTCCGGGGGCTGCGCCGGGTTGTCCGGGGTGGAGAGGAGGCCCAGTTCGCCGGCGAGGGTCCACAGGGCCTGCTTGACCGTGGAGCGGTTGTCGAGGTCCTGGACGCGGCCCGCGTCGACCACCGCCTGGAGTTCCTTGAACGCCGCCGGGACCGGGGTCCGGGTGGCGCGGGTCTTGGTGATCTTCTCGATCAGGGCGGGCTGGATCTCGGTGTGCTTGCTCCACCGGTTGACGACCATCGCGGTGTCCTCTGCCTTGCGCACCTGGAGCCGCTCCCACATCCGCACCATCCGCTTCGCCGCCCGTACGGCGACCACGTCCGGGGTGGTGACCAGGACGGCGACGTCCGCCATCTCCACGGCGGCGGCGTTCGCGCCCGTCATCTGCGTGCCGCAGTCGATGACGACGAGCTCGTAGCGGCCGCGCAGGGCGGCGATGACGTGCCGGGCGGCCCGGTCGTCGACCTCCTCGCCCCGTTCGCCGTCCGCGGGGGCCAGCAGCAGGGCCAGGCCGGTGCGGTCGTCGTAGACCGCGTCCTGGAGCACGCGCGGGGAGATGTCCTGGATGCCGGCCAGGTCGGCGATGGAGCGGCGGAACTGCACGTCGAGGTACGAGCCCACGTCCCCGGCCTGGAGGTCCAGGTCGACCAGCGCGGTACGCCGCCCCGAGGCGGCCGCGGCCAGGGCGAACTGGACGGCGGTGAAGGTGGCGCCGACCCCGCCCTTGGCGCCGGTGACCGTGACCACCCGGCCGCCCGGGCCGGTGAAGGCCTCGGGGCTGCGGCCCAGGTGGCGGCGTACGCCCACGGACCACTGGGCTGCGGCCTGGACGCGGGCGGCGAGTTCCTCGTAGGAGAGGGGCAGCCCGATGAGGCCGCGCGCGCCGGAGTCCATGGCGGCGGAGAAGAGGCCGGGGCCGGCGTCGGAGGAGACCAGGACGACGCCCACCGCCGGGAAGCGCAGCGCGACTTCCCGGATGAGCTCCAGGGCCGGGGCCGGGCCGATCCGCTCGTGGACCAGGACGACCTCGGGGAGCTCGTCGATCGACTCGGAGGCCATCCGGGCCAGGGTGTCGAGCAGCGAGGTGGAGTCGGGCACGGGGGCTGCGGGCTCGGCGGCGGGGAGCTGGCTGAGGAGCGTGACGATGGCGCGGGCCGCGTCCGGGTCGCCGACCGCGGGGAGGATTCGGGTGGTCATTGCGCTCTCCTTTCGCCCGGGCCGGGCCTCACTTGTCCCCGTCGAGGGTGTACGTGCGGTCGCTCGGGCTGGGCGCCGAGTCGGTTCCGGGGGCGACCAGGGCCAGGCGTACGTGCTCCGCGAAGGACTCGGCGTACGCGACGCGCTGGGTGTCCTTGGTGTTCAGGGCGAAGGTGATCGGGACGGCCTCGGCGGGTCCGCTGCGGTCGGCGTTCTTCTCCAGGGCGGTGAGTTTGCCGACGCCCAGGACGCGGGCGTTGGCCACGATGATCACCGAGCGGGCGGGGTCGGTGTCCTTGGCGCCCTTGAAGGTGGCGATGATGTTGACCTTGGCCCCGGAGGTGATCTTGCCAGCCACGCCCGTGGCCGCGTCGATCATGATGGCGATCTCCTGCTCGCCGGGCTGGAGCTGCGGCCGGTCGACGAACATGTCGGCCTGGAGCAGCGAGCCCTTCTTCAGGGTGGTGAGCGCGATCTTGTTGTCGAGCGCGCCGAGGTGGGTGACGGCCGTCTGGGACAGCCAGCGCCTGGGGATGGTGACTTCCTCGAACTGGCCCGCCGTGAGCGGGCTGTACGGTGCGATGTCCCCCTTGGCGCGGTAGGCGACGACCTCGGCCCCGACCTTGGAGTTGACGTCGCCGATCACCACGAGGACTCCGGCGAAGGCTCCCAGTGCGCAGAGGACCGACAGGAGCAGCAGGATGACGCCGCGGCGCTGGCGTGAGTTCATGGTCCGTACTACCTCGCCGTTCTTCGTTCGTTCGTGCGGTCGGGTCGGTCAGCGTCTGGAGCGGGCGGTGCTCGCCGGCTCGGCCGGCGGCGGCGGCGGCGGTGCCGTGAGCGGCGCGGCGCAGAAGCCGCAGCGGTCGCCGATGAGTTCGAGGCCGCACCAGCGGCACTCCTCCCGGCGGACCGAGGCGACCAGCTGGTAGAGGACGGACGGGTCCGGGATGCCGGCGGCGAACTCGACCAGCTTGGGCGTGCCCCACCAGCCCGCGGAGTCGGCCGGGAGGGGGTTCTCCATGACGCCCTGCACCTGCCAGGCGGGGGCCAGTTCGGCCGTGACCCAGTCGGAGGCGAGCTGGCCGCGGGCGAAGGTGAGGTGCGTGGCGAACTCGGGTCCGGCGGGCAGGGCGGCCGCCGCCCCGCCGGAGCCCTTCGCGCGGCCCGCGCCGTGGCCGGCCCCGTGGCTGCCGCCGGTGCGGCCCCCGCCGGCGCCGGACAGCCGGGCCAGGTGCGGGGCCGGGTGGGCGAGTACGGCGAACTGGGCGCTCGGCGACCAGGACCGGGCGTGGGCCTTGAGGCTGACGGGGATCCGGTCGAGCTTCGCCACGGAGCCCAGCAGGGCGCCCGCGTAGATGTAGTGGGACAGCAGCCGGGCCGCCGAGGCGATGACCCCGGGGCTGAAGTCGAAGACGCTGAGCTGGCGCAGCTGACGGACCAGCAGGGCCGTTCCCAGCGGGGGGAGGTCGACGTCGAGGAGCGCTATCCGGTCGGTTTCCAGGATGGCCCGTACGGTGTGCAGCCGCTGGACGGCGGCGCGGGGCAGCCAGGACGGCACGACGGCGACCAGGTGGCCGTGGCGCTCCAGGAGCGCGGCCGTCCCGGTGAGCGCGCCGTCGAGGTCGAGCCGCCCGGGCGGCTCCAGTACGGCGGCGCCCGGCGTGTGCCGGTCGGGGGCCGGCAGTACCAGGTCGGCGCTGGTGACAGCGATGGCGGTCGGCACGCGAGTCCCCCTGTTCACCCCGTACGCCCCCAGCTGCCGCTGGGCGGTGCCCCTGCGGGCGCTTCCGCGCCCGTGTCGCGCACGCGCATCCCGCTCGCCGCGTACGCCCAAACCCTGCGCGACCGCAAACGATCGACGCGCTTCCCCCTTGCTCCAGCACCATATCCGCGTCGCCCCTGGCAGGGCAGGGCCTTGCCGATTCCCGTACCGCGGGCAGGTGTCACAGGTGGCCGGAAACCCGGACAACAAGGATCGACACTCCGGCCATTTCAAGCCAGATAGCAAAGACCCTTGACACGGAGATTGGTCTGGACCAACTTGGCACCGCAGGCCTTCAGTCGCCCTCCCCCACGCGGCCCGCACCCTCCCCACCCCTTCACTCCCCCCACCGGAGCCCACGTGAACCGCATACGCTCCCTCGCCCTGCTGGGCGCCGCCACGCTCACCGCCGGCGGCCTGACCGCCCTCGCCACCGGTACCGCGCAAGCCGCGGACATCAACGTCGCCCGCAACGGGGGCTTCGAGTCCGGCCTCGCCAACTGGTCCTGTTCCGGCGGGAGCGGCGCCGTCGTCTCCTCCCCGGTGCACGCCGGGGCCGGCGCCCTCAAGGCCACCCCGGCCGGGTCCGACAACGCGCGCTGCAGCCAGAGCGTCACGGTCAAGCCGAACTCGACGTACACGCTGAGCACCCAGGTCCAGGGCAGCTACGTCTACCTCGGCGCGACCGGGACCGGCACCCAGGACGTCTCCACCTGGACCCCCGGCTCGGGCTCCGGCTGGCAGAAGCTCTCCACCACCTTCTCCACCGGCCCGAACACCACCCAGGTCACCGTCTACACGCACGGCTGGTACGGCCAGCCCGCCTACTTCGCCGACGGGTTCAGCGTCTTCGGCCCGGACGGGGGCGGCGGGACCGACCCCGGCCCGGGCATCCCCGGCTCCCCGGCCGGGACCGCCGTTTCCGGCCAGAGCGCGAGCGGCCTCACCCTTTCGTGGAACGCCGTGAGCGGGGCGGCCGGCTACCACGTGTACCAGGACGGCGTCCGCGTCCAGTCCGTCACGTCGGCCTCCGCCCAGATCACCGGGCTCGCCGCCTCCACCTCGTACTCCTTCCAGGTGAGCGCCCACAACGCGGCGGGCGAGGGCCCCAAGTCCGCAGCGGTGACCGGCACCACCACCGGGGGCGGCGGCAACCCCGACCCGAACCCGTCGGTGCCCAAGCACGCGCTGACCGGCTACTGGCAGAACTTCGACAACGGCGCCACCGTCCAGAGGATCTCCGACGTCTCGGCGCAGTACGACATCATCGCCGTCTCCTTCGCCGACGCCACGGCCACGCCGGGCGGCATCACCTTCAACCTCGACTCGGCCGGGCTGAACGGCTACACCGTCGCCCAGTTCAAGGCCGACATCGCCGCGAAAAAGACGGCGGGCAAGTCCGTCATCCTCTCCGTCGGCGGGGAGAAGGGCACGATCACGGTCAACGACTCGGCTTCCGCGACCAACCTCGCGAACTCCGCCTGGGCGCTGATGCAGGAGTACGGCTTCACCGGGATCGACATCGACCTGGAGAACGGCATCAACCCGACCTACATGACGCAGGCGCTGCGCGCGCTGTCGCAGAAGGCCGGTCCCTCGCTGGTCATCACCATGGCCCCGCAGACCATCGACATGCAGTCGACGGCGGGCGGCTACTTCAAGACGGCGCTGAACATCAAGGACATCCTCACCGTCGTCAACATGCAGTACTACAACAGCGGCTCGATGAACGGCTGCGACGGCAAGGTCTACTCCCAGGGCACGGTGGACTTCCTCACCGCGCTCGCCTGCATCCAGCTGGAAGGCGGCCTCGCCCCCTCCCAGGTGGGGATCGGCGTCCCGGCCTCGCCGAGCGGCGCGGGCAGCGGCTACGTCTCCCCGACCATCGTCAACAACGCCCTGGACTGCCTGGCCCGGGGCACGAACTGCGGAACGTTCAAGCCCTCCAAGACCTACCCGGGGCTCCGCGGCGCGATGACCTGGTCGACGAACTGGGACGCCAAGGCGGGTAGTGCCTGGTCCAACGCGGTGGGTCCGAAGGTCCACGCCCTCCCGTAGGCGGTAGGTGTGGGGGTGGCCGGATCGGTACGGCGGACACGGCGGGCTCTTGACCAGAACATGCCACAAGAGCACGCTGTGCGCGTCCGCACGGCTACCCCCACACTCCCCACCCAGGAGAACGCATGCGGCTCCACACCCGCCGGAGGGCTGCCGTCACGGCCGCCCTGCTGGCGCTCGCGCTCGGCGCGCCCGCGTACGGAATGAGCGCCACGGCCTCGTCACCGGCCGCTCCGTCCACCGCCACCCAGGACGAGGCGATCGTCCAGTACCGGATCCACGGGCCCTCCACGGTCACCGACCGCACGGCCCTGCTCCGCACCGGGGTGTCGATCGACGAGGTGGACGACCACACCGTCGTCGTCAGCGCCGACACGATGCAGGCCAAGAGCCTGCGGAGGCTCGGCTACCAGCTCACGGCCCTCCCCGGGCCGCCCGACCGCTCACTGCCCGGGATCGCGTCGGGCACGATGGACTTCCCCTCGGCGGACTCCCGCTACCACAACTACGCCGAGGCCAGCGCGGAGATCGACCAGCGCATCGCCCAGTACCCCTCGATCATGAGCAAGCGGGTCATCGGGAAGTCGTACCAGGGCCGCGACCTCGTCGCCATCAAGATCAGCGACAACGTCGCGACCGACGAGGCCGAACCCGAGGTGATGTTCACCGCGCACCAGCACGCCCGCGAGCACCTGACCGTGGAAATGGCCCTCTACCTCCTCAAGGAGCTGGGCTCCAAGTACGGCAGCGAGTCCCGGGTCACCAACGCCGTCAACGGCCGCGAGATCTGGATCATCCCGGACCTCAACCCCGACGGCGGCGAGTACGACATCGCCACCGGCTCCTACCGCTCCTGGCGCAAGAACCGCCAGCCCAACTCCGGCTCCTCCTACGTCGGCACCGACCAGAACCGGAACTGGAACTACAAGTGGGGCTGCTGCGGCGGCTCCAGCAGCAGCAAGAGCTCCGAGACCTACCGCGGCGCGGCCGCCGAGTCGGCGCCCGAGGTGAAGGTCGTCTCCGACTTCGTCCGCAGCCGGGTGATCGGCGGCAAGCAGCAGATCAAGGCCTCGATCGACTTCCACACCTACAGCCAGCTGGTGCTCTGGCCCTTCGGCTGGACGTACAACGACACCGCGCCCGGCCTCACCGCCGACGACCTCGCCGTCTTCAAGAAGATCGGTACGGGCATGGCGGCGAGCAACGGCTACACGCCGGAGCAGTCGAGCGACCTGTACATCACGGACGGGACGATCGACGACTGGCTGTGGGGCAGCCAGAAGATCTTCGCCTACACCTTCGAGCTGTACCCGTCGAGCGCGGGCGGCGGCGGCTTCTACCCGCCCGACGAGGTCATCGACCGCGAGACGTCGCGCAACAAGGAGGCCGTCCTCCAGCTGCTGGAGAACGCCGACTGCATGTACCGCTCGATCGGCAAGGAGGCGCAGTACTGCGCCTGACCGCGGCCTGACCGCCACGTGACCGGGGCGCCTCACCGCCAGGGGGGCGCCCCTCCCGCGCGCCGTGCGGGGCGCCCCTCCCGGCCGCTGCCCCGGGCGCGTCCGCTCAGCCCAGGACGGCGAGGGCGTCGATCTCGACGAGCAGCCCGGCCGGCAGGCCGACGTAGACCGTGGTGCGGGCGGCCGGGGCCTCCTTCAGGCCCTGCTCCTCGAAGTAGGCGTTGTAGATGCCGTTCATCTCGGCGAAGTGGTCCGTGTCCGTGAGGTAGACGCGGATCATCATCACGTCGTCCCAGCCGGCGCCGCCGGCCTCCAGGACCGAGCGGACGTTCTCCAGCGTCTGGAGGGTCTGCTCGCGCAGGGTCGGGCCCGCGGGCGTCGGCGGCTGCCCGTCGACGTGCGGGAGGAAGCCGACCTGGCCGGCGACCTGGAGGATGTTGCCCTTGCGCACGCCGTGCGAGAACTTCGCCGGCGGCGTGGTGTGCGTGCCGGGGGTGATCGCGGTCTTGGCGGTCGTGTCGCTCATGCGGGGTCCCTGTTCGGATCGGAGCCGGAGCCGGAGTACTCCTGGCTGATGGTGTCGGCGGTACGCAGGACCAGGGGCCGCAGTTCGAGGAGCGCCTCGGCCGCGACCACCACGCCGGGCGCGGACACCGACAGCGCGGCGACGACGCGCCCGTCCGGCCCGTACACGGGCGCGCCCAGGCAGTTGATGGACTCCTCGTGGCCGCCGAGGTCGGTGGCCCAGCCCTGTTCCCGTACGAGGTCCAGCTCGCGCAGGAAGGCCTGCGCGTCGGGGGTGGAGCGCGAGGTGTAGCGGGGGTACTCGACCCGCGCCGCGAGCGCCCGGCGCTCGGCCTCGGGGAGGTCGGCCAGCAGCAGCTTGGCGACGGCGGCGACCGTGAGGGGGACGGGCTTGCCGATGCGGGAGTACATGCGGACCGGGTAGCGGCTGTCGACCTTGTCGATGTAGACGACCTCGTCGTCCTGGTGCAGGGCGAGGTGGACGGTGTGCCCGGTGGCCCGGTTCAGCTCCACGAGGTGGGGGTGGGCGATCTCGCGGACGTCGAGGTTCTCGATGGCCTCGGCGGCCAGCGCGAACAGGCTCGCGCCGAGGCGGTAGCGGCCGTCGGGCTGGCGGTAGACGAGGCCGTGGGCGTGCAGGGTCCGCAGCAGCCGCAGGGCGGTGCTCTTGTGCACGCCGAGCGCGTCGGCCACCGCCCCGAGCCCCGCGGGCCCCCGCGCGAGCAACGGCAGGATGCCGAGCGCCCTCTCCACCGACTGGCTCATCCGGTCCCCTCCCCGATCTCAGCCCCGCCGGCGTTTGAGGCGCGGGGTCCGGGGCGGAGCCCCGGCGGCGACGCCGCAGACGTTGACCCGCCGTCAACCGGGATGTTAGACAGCATGCAACGATCTACGCAACGACTGTTGCAGGCACTGCAACACACACCCGGGAGGCACCCGCATGGCCAGCGCCAGCGACCCCGCCAGCGACCCCGTCAAGGACCTCGCCGACGAGCCGGTCGACCACCGGTTCAAGGGCCTCCCCCCGGACGCCCAGGCCGCCGGCCTCACCGTGGGCGAACTCGCCGCGCAGCGCCGCGGGCTGTACACCGGCGGGTTCACCACCCCCGTGCTGACCCTCGACGCCGACGCGCTGGAGCACAACCTCACCGCGCTGGGCACCTACGCCGCCCGGCACGCCCTGGCCTTCGCGCCCCACGGCAAGACGTGCATGTCCCCCCAGCTCTTCCGCCGCCAGCTCGACCACGGCGCCTGGGGCATCACCGCCGCCGTCCCCCACCAGGCCCGCGTCTACCGCGCCTTCGGCATCCGGCGGATCTTCCTCGCCAACGAGCTCGTCGACCCCGCCGCCCTGCGCTGGGTCGCCGCCGAACTCGCCGCCGACCCCGGCTTCCGCTTCGTCTGCTACGTCGACTCCGTGCGCGGGGTGCACCTCATGGACCGCGCCCTGCGGGGGCAGCCGGCCGTCGTGGACGTCGTCGTCGAGCTCGGCGCCGGCGAGGGCGCCCGCACCGGCGCCCGTACGGACGAGGACTGCCGCGCCGTCGCCGACGCCGTCGCCGCCACGGACACCCTGCGCCTCGTCGGCGTCGCCGGGTACGAGGCCGAGGTCCCGGGCGCCGACGAGGACACCGTCCACGCCTACCTGCGCCGCCTGACCTCCCTCGCCGCCGAGTTCGACGGGGCCGGACGGTTCCCCGCGGACCTGGACGAGATCGTCGTCAGTGCCGGCGGCTCCGCCTGGTTCGACGCCGTCGCCGACGTCTTCGCCGCGCTCCCCGCGCTCTCCCGCCCGGTGCTGAAGCTGCTGCGCTCCGGCGCGTACGTCTCCCACGACCACGGCTGGTACACCCGCCTGACGCCCTTCAACCGGATCCCGGAGGAGGGCGGGCTGCGCCCCGCGTTCCGCCTGTGGACCCAGGTGGTCTCCCGCCCCTCCCCCACGCAGGCGTTCGTCAACGCCGGCAAGCGCGACATCGCCTACGACCTGGGCCTGCCGGAGGCCGAGCTGGTCCGCGACGCGCTCGACGGGACCGAGCGGCCCGCGACCGGGGTCCGCGTGGTGAAGCTGTCCGACCAGCACACCTGGCTGGAGACCGACTCCGCCGGGGACCTGGAGGTCGGCGACTGGGTGGCGCTCGGCATGTCCCACCCGTGCACGATCTTCGAGAAGTGGCCGCTCATCCCGGTCGTGGAGGCCGACGGCACGGTCACCGACTACGTCCGCACCTTCTTCTAGGCCGCGACCGCATGGACCTCGTCATCCGGGGGGCCCGCGTCGTCGACGGCACGGGCGGGCCCTCGTACACCGCGGACGTCGGCGTGCACGGGGGCCGGATCGCCGCGATCGGCCGGATCCCGGGCGGCGGGCGCCGCACGCTCGACGCGCACGGCCTCGCCCTGGCCCCCGGCTTCGTCGACATGCACGCCCACAGCGACCTCGCCCTGCTCCGCGACCCGGACCACAGTGCGAAGGCCGCCCAGGGCGTCACCCTCGAAGTCCTGGGCCAGGACGGCCTGTCGTACGCGCCCGCCGACGAGCGCACCCTCGACGGGGTCCGCACGGCCATCGCGGGCTGGAACGGCCCCGGCGACGACGTCGACTTCGACTGGCGCACCGTCGGCGGCTACCTCGACCGTCTCGACCGCGCCCACGGGGGCCGCGGCATCGCCGTGAACGCCGCCTACCTCGTCCCCCAGGGCACGGTCCGCGCGTACGCCCTCGGCTGGGACGACCGGCCCGCCACCGCGGCCGAGCTGGACCGGATGCGGGAACTCGTCGACGAGGGCCTGGCCCAGGGCGCGGTCGGCATGTCCTCCGGGCTCACGTACACGCCCGGCATGTACGCCGACGGCGCCGAACTGACCGAACTGTGCCGGGTGGTGGCGCGGCACGGCGGCTACTACTGCCCCCACCACCGCAGTTACGGCCACCGCGCCCTCGACGCGTACGCCGAGATGGTCGAGCTGACCCGGGAGGCCGGCTGCGCGCTGCACCTCGCGCACGCCACGATGAACTTCGGCGAGAACGCGGGCCGGGCCCCCGAACTCCTCGCGCTCCTCGACGCGGCCCTGGCCCGGGGCTGTGACATCACCCTCGACAGCTACCCGTACACCCCCGGCTGCACCACTCTGGTCGCCCTGCTGCCCAGCTGGGCGAACGAGGGCGGCCCCGAGGCGGTGCTGGCCCGGCTGCGCGACGACGCCGTGGCCCGCCGCATCCGCCACGCGCTGGAGGTCGAGGGGGCCGACGGCTGCCACGGGGTGCCCGTCGACTGGTCGACGGTCGAGATCTCGGGCGTCGGGGACCCGGCCCTCGCCGCGCACGTCGGCCGGCGCGTCGACGGCTGGGACACCGCCCGGCGGCTGCTGCTGGACGACCGGCTGGCGCCGACGGTCCTCCAGCACGTCGGCCACGAGGGGAACGTCCGGGCGATCATGCGCCACCGGGTCCACACGGGCGGCTCCGACGGCATCCTCCAGGGCGCGAAGCCGCACCCGCGCGCCTACGGCACCTTCCCGCACTACCTCGGCCACTACGTCCGCGAACTGGGGGTCCTCCCGCTGGAGGAGTGCGTCGCGCACCTCGCCGGCCGCCCGGCGGCCCGGCTGCGACTGCCCGACCGGGGCCTGGTCCGGGAGGGCTTCCGGGCCGACCTCGTCCTCTTCGATCCGGACACGGTCGCGGCCGGCTCCACGTACGAGCGTCCGCGCGTCCTGCCGACCGGGATCCCGTACGTGTTCATCGACGGCCGGCCGGTGATCCACGAGGGCCGCCGCACGGACGTCCTCGCAGGTCGGTCGGTACGTCGCAGCTCCGCGCCGGCCCCCGTCCGACCCATACGATGAACGGCATGGTCGCCTTCGCCCTCGCCTCGCTCTTCTTCCTCTCCTTCTGCGTCAGTGCCCGCCACGACCGTCGCAGGTTCCGCAACGCCGTCCTGCTCGGCCTGACGTTCATCACCTTGTCGTCCGCCCTGCTCCTCCAGGTGGACAAGCTGCCCGGCTGGGCCGCGCTGCTCGTGCTGCTGGTGGTGTTCGGCCTGCCCGCCCTCGGCATCCTGGCCCTGGGCGTCTTCCTCGTCGCCAACGGCGTGACCATGGTCCGCAAGGAGGGCGCCTACCTGCCCAACCTGCTGTCGATGCTGGCGGGTCTGGGGATCTTCGCGGTGATCGCGCTGGTGGCCGCCGCGGGGGCCTTCGACTCGACCGCGGTGACCGGCGTCGCGGCGGTCGTCAGCGCGGTCGCCGCCTACGTCTCCTTCATCTTCATGTGCTTCCTCGGCTACGCCTACCTCTACGGCCGCATCAAGGTCCGCGGCGACGTCGACCACGTGGTCATGCTCGGCTCGGGCCTGGTCTGCGGGGACCAGGTGCCGCCGCTGCTGGCCTCGCGGCTGCGCAAGGGCCGGCAGATCTACGCGGCCCAGCTGGCCCGCGGCGGCCGCCCGCCGGTGCTGCTGGTCTCCGGCGGCAAGGGGACGGACGAGAAGGTGTCCGAGGCCCGGGCGATGGCGGACTGGCTGATCGCGGACGGCGTCCCGGAGGAGCACGTCGCGCTGGAGGACCGGTCGACGACGACCGAGGAGAACATGCAGTTCAGCCGGGAGCTCATGCGCGCGGACGACCCCGGCTACCGGTGCGTGGTGGTCACCAACAACTTCCACGCCTTCCGGGCCGCGATGATGGCCCGCAAGGCGGGCGTCAACGGCCAGGTGGTGGGATCGCCGACGGCCCGGTACTTCTGGCCGAGCGCCACCCTGCGCGAGTTCGTCGCGGTGTTCTGGGAGCACCGGACCGTGAACCTGGGCATCTGCGGGCTGATGGTCGCGGCCGGGGTGGCGGCGACGTACGCCTCCTGACCACCGCGGCCGGGCGGACCCGAGGGGCCGGCCGGGCGGACGTACGGGCCTGGGCGCGGGCCGGGCGGACGTACGGGCCTGAGGGCGGGCCGGGCCGGGACGTGCGGGCGGGGGCGCCGTGACTCCCCCCTTGGCAGCCACGGCACCCCTGTCCCCGGGCGGGGCGCGCCGGTCAGACGCGCTGCCAGAGCGCGGGGACGACCGGCGGCTCCCAGCCCGTCTGGGCCTGGTGCCCCTGGAGGCAGCGGTAGGTCGCGCCGCCGTGGGTGACGGAGGCGCCGGTCGCGTAGACCGTGCCCGCCTTCCAGGTGCCGCCCGGCTCGGGGTCGCCGGGACCGGGGCCGGGGCCCGGGCCACCGCTCGTGGTCCTGAGGGTGAGGCCGTACGCGGACAGGATCGGGTTCAGCGGCTGGAAGAAGGTGGTGCCGCCGCTGGAGCAGTTCCCGGAGCCGCCCGAGGTGACGCCCTGGGCCTGGCTGCCGGAGATGTAGGAGCCGCCGGAGTCGCCGGGCTCGGCGCAGACCGTCGTGCGGGTCACGCCCGAGATGGTGCCCTCGGGGTAGGTGACGCTGGTGTTGTGCTGCTGGATCGTCCCGCAGTGCCAGCCGGTGGTCGAGCCGGAGCGGCAGACCGAGGCCCCGACGGGCTGCAGCACCGAGCCGGTGACCTGCACGTTCGCGCCGCCGCTGCCCTTGACGTACGGGGTGGCGGTCCACTGGGCGTTCGCGGCGACCCAGGCCATGTCGTTGCCGGGGAAGACCGAGGCCTGGAAGGACCCCTGGGCGACCTGGTTGAAGCCGCTGGTCGTGGTGCCGGCGCGGCCGCAGTGGCCGGCGGTGGCGAAGCCGTTCACCGTGCCCTTGGTGACCGGGAAGCCGACGGAGCAGCGCCCGCTGCCGTTCATGTAGTAGGCGTCGCCGCCGCGCAGGTCGTACAGCGGCCGCGGGGCCCCGGCCGTACGCACCACGGTGACCAGGGCCGCGTCGGTGCCGGTGACGGCCAGCAGCCGGGCCGCCGCCCCCGCCCGGGTCTCCTCGACGACCAGGCGGTTGGTGCGCGGGTCGGCGTACCGGACCGGGGTCGCGGCGTCGGCGGCCCGGTCCAGTACGGCTTTGGCTGCGTCCAGGTCGGCCAGGGTCCGGGTGACGACGGCGGCCCGGGCCCCGGTGGCCCGTATCGCGGCGGCGTCGGCGGCCCGGGTGGTGGCCACGGTGAGGGTGGCGGCGTCGGCGCCGTCCACCCAGGCCCCGGCGAAGGCGGCGCCGAGGCGGTCCCGGAGCAGGGCGGCGGTGGCCCCCGCCTCGGCCTCGTGGGCGAGTCGGGCCTTGGCCTGCGTGGGGGTCAGGCCGAGGTCCCGCTGCAGGGCGGCGAGCAGCTCGGGGGGCGCTTCGGCGGTACGCAGGGTGGCGGCGGCGGAGGTGCCCGCGGCGGGGGCCGGGGTCGCGGGGGCGGGGCCGGCGGTGGCGCCGCCCGCCGCGGCCAGCAGCAGCCCGGCGGCGGCCAGGGCGGTACACGCCGCGCGGGCGTGTCGCTTGAGCATGGGGGATCTCCTCGGTTCGGTGGGGGTCACCGAAACCGTAGAAATCCGAACCACCGTACGGGAGCTGTCGGTTGGCCCCTCCCCCGGCGGTATGCCCGGGGCGGGCAACCGGGCCGGACCCGCCCCGGGGTGCGTTCATGGGGCGGGCGCCGCAGGATGGCCCCAGGGGGCATCGGAGGAGGTACGCGATGGACAGTGCAGCGGATCAGCAGCCCCAGCAGCCCGACCGGCTCTTTTCGGGCGGCGAGCGGCCGTACGACCCCGAAGACCTCGTGATGGTGCGCGGGATGGAGCCGACTCCGGAGCGGCTCGAAAAGGCACGCCAGATGATCGAGAAGGAGGGTCCGCAGGTCATCGAGCGCTACCTGCCGTAGCGCTCGACGCGGATGCTGAAGACAGCCCCGGCCCGGGTCGCCCCCGGGCCGGGGCTCTCGCGTGCGCCCGCCGGCCTGCCCGCCGCGCACACCCGACCGGAACGCCGCGCGCACCCGACCGGAACGGGCACAGGATGTCGGGTCCGGCCGGCCGCTGCCCGCCTAGCGTGGTGAGCACAAGGAACGAAGGGAACCGGACGTGCTGGAGCGACTGAACCGCGCCATGGAACAGATCGAGGGCGACCTCACGGGGTCCGTCGACGTGGCGGCCCTGGCGCGCACCGCGACCACCTCGGAGTACCACCTGCGCCGGATGTTCTCGGCGCTGGCGGGCATGCCGCTGTCGGAGTACGTCCGGCGCCGGCGCCTCACGGTCGCGGGGGCCGACGTGCTCGCCGGGCGGGATCCGCTGCTGGACATCGCGGTGCGCTACGGCTACGGCTCGGGCGAGGCGTTCGCGCGGGCGTTCCGCGCCGTGCACGGCGTCGGGCCCGGCGAGGCGCGCCGCACGGGCTGCGCGCTCGTCTCACAGCCCCGGTTGGCCTTCCGTCTCACCGTCGAAGGGAACAGCAGCATGCACTACCGCGTCGTGGACAGGCCGGACTTCACCGTGGTCGGCTTCAAGGCCCGGGTCCCCCTGGTCCACCTCGGGCCGAACCGGGCGATCATCGATTTCGTCCGCGGTCTCGACCCGGAGGCCCGGCAGCGTCTGGAGGAGCTGTCGGACCAGGAGCCGCAGGGCGCCGTCGCGGTCTGCGACGACCTGGACCCAGGCCGCGCCGAGGGCACCGAACTCGACTACTACCACGGGGTGATCACCTCCGCCCCGGCCCCCGAGGGCACGACCGTCCTCCCCGTTCCGGCGGGCACCTGGGCGGTGTTCACCACCTCGGGGCCGGTTCCGGAGGCCCTCCAGTACCTCTGGCGGGACGTGTACGCGGAGTGGTTCCCCTCGAACCCCTACCGCGGCCGGCCCGGCCCGGAGATCCTGCGCACCCGGCTGTCCCCGGACGGGACGCGGGCGGACGCCGAGCTGTGGCTCCCGGTGGAGCGGGAGCGGGCCTGACGCGTCGGCGGGGGCGGACGGGCGGGCGTACGCCGACCGGCCGGACGGCTGGCCGGTCAGCCGGACAGCCGCAGCCGGTCAGCCGGTCAGCCCGAAAGCCGCAGCCGGACAGCCGGACAGCGTCTCGCCAGGAGGTCAGAGCGCCGCCAGGAGGTCGTCGAGCGGAGCCGGGACCCGGTCGGGGGCGAGGGCCTCGACCAGGAGGCGGCTGTAGCGGATCTTGCGGCCCTTCTTCGTGCCGAGGAAGCGGCGCAGCTGCTGCGGCCGGGGCCGGCCGTGCTGCGCCGGCTGGCGCAGGAAGGTCTGCCAGGCACGGAGGTCACCCTCGGCCCCGATGACCTCCTCGACCCGGTCCGTGCCGAGCGCGCGGATCAGCTCGTCCTCCAGGTCGGCCGCGCACACGAAGAAGCCCCGGTACGGCGCCCCCGCCCGCTCCAGGCCGCGTTCGTAGAAGCCCTGTTCGCCCGCGTCGCACAGGCCCGTCAGGCGCAGGCCGAGGCCGGGCGGCCCGAGGAGGCCGGCGTAGCGGGCGACGCTCATGGCCCCGCCCATCGACACGACGCACACCCCTTCGGCGGCGAGGTCGCGGCCCCGGGCCCCGGCCAGCGCCTCGACGGCCGCGAGGTCGCTCAGCCCCTCCAGCAGCACCGCCGTACGCACCCCCAGCCGCGCGGCGAGGTCACCCGCGGTCCCGCCGGGGCCGCCCGCCGCCCAGCCGCCGACCGCGTCCCGGAACGCCTCGGTGTCCGCCGTGCCTGCCGTGCCTGCCGTGCCCGCCGTATCCGCCATGCGGTGAGTCTGCCCGGTCACCGGCTCCGCGGCACGGGCGTTTCCACGGCCCCGGCCGCCTCCGCCCCGGCCGTCAGCGGGGGGCGGGCCGGGCCGGCGTCCTCACCGCCGCGGCCGCCGGCCCGGTCCCGGAGCCGTCCCCGGGACCGCCGCCGGCTCCGCCCGCCGCCCCGGCCGAGCCGGCCAGGGCCTGCGCGTGCGCGGCCCGGGCGTGCTCCAGTACGTCCGCGGCCCGGCCCGCCGCCCGCGCCGCCGGGTGCCACCCCAGCAGGTGCCGCCACACCAGCGGGGTCCCGGCCAGCGGCCGGGCGACCACCCCCGGGGTGACCGGGAACGTGGCCCGGCACAGCCCGACCGCCCGCCCGACCTGCACGAGGTGCACGCAGGAGGCGGTGTCGGTCTCGTAGACGCAGGCGGGCGTGAACCCGGCCCGTACGCACGCCGCCGCGAAGCAGTCCCCGAAGCACCCATCGCCCGGCACGTCCGTCCAGGCCTCGGCGGCCAGTTCCGCCAGGTCGATCTCCCGCCGGGCGGCCAGCGGATGGTCCTCGGCGAGCATCACGTACACCGCGTCCCGCGCCACCTCCATCCAGGCCAGGCGCCCCGGCTCCGGCGGCGCGCTCTCCCCGCAGACCCCGACCAGCGCGAAGTCCAGGCGCCCGTCGGCGACGCCCCCGGCGACGTCCTTCTCGGACCAGGAGGTGTACGTGGTCACGGGCACCCCGGGCTCCTCGCGCGCCAGCCGGTCCACGAGCCCGCCGAGCAGCGGCCCGTGCGTCCCGCCGAGCCGGTACCCCTCCGCCCCCTGCCGGGCGAACCGCACCGCCTCCTCCTGGAGTTCGCACACCGCGGGCAGCACGACGCGGGCCCGGTCCAGCACCAGCTCCCCGAGCGGCGTGGCCCGTACGCCCTCCCGGCCGCGCACGAACAGCGCCCCGCCCAGCGCCCGTTCGATCCGCTTCAACTGCGTGCTGAGCGCGGGCTGCGCGATCCCCAGCGCGGTGGCGGCCCGCGTCAGGCTGCCGGCGTCCGCGACGGCCCTGACGATCTTGAGGTGCCTCAGCTCCAGGTCCATGCCACGAGCTTGGTTCAGACCAGTGGGCGGGCGCTACGGGTCGGCCGCATCCAGAATCGGTGAATGCTCGTTAGCCGCCCGGGGGCCACAACCCAAAGGACAGGTGAATGCACGCACTCGACGTCGACTGGGACCACCCCGTGGACCCGCGACCAGGCCCGCAGCTCGACCACGTACGCGCGTACGTCGCCTCCGTCGGCGCCGACGGCCACCTCTGGCACGGCGTCCACACCCTCCTCCTCACCACGGTCGGCCGCGCCACCGGCCGCGCCGTCCGCACCCCGCTGATCTACGGCGAGGACGCGGGCCGCCTCATCCTGATGGCCTCGGGCTACGGCACCCCGCACCACCCCGCCTGGTACCACAACCTCACCGCGCACCCCGAGGTCCGCTTCCAGGCCGGCGCGACCCTGCGCCGGGCCACGGCCCACACCGCCGGGCCGGCGGAGCGGGAGACGTACTGGTACCTGATGACGGGCCTGTGGCCCGCGTACGAGGAGGACCAGGCGGCCACGGACCGGGAGATCCCCCTGGTCGTCCTGGAACCGTTCTGACCGGTGGCGGCCGGAGCCCCTAGATGAATGAGTCCAAGGGGTGTCGTTGCGGTCAGTGATCGTAGGCGGTCAGTGACCGTTTGATGGGTTGATCGGTTTTGTCGTTGTGCCAGA
>NZ_JBHXQN010000038.1:0-60439 GCF_042717785.1 Streptomyces sp. NPDC058619 | reverse complement strand
TCCGCCGCTACGTCATCTGGCGAAACCGCCACGCCGACGACCGGCGCCTACGCGCCGTCGTCGACAGGGCAAACGTTGCCTGACGCGGCACTAGCAACTTGGAGGGCCTCTGGCCTGGGAACTAGCGACTAGCAAGGGATAGGCGAAACCCCGGCATCCGACCGGAAATCGGGGCTTCGGGGCTCATCACAACGCGCTAGCCGGGCAGGAAACCAGGTTTCTCCTGTCCCAGCGTCCGCGGGTTGGCGAGGTCGCCCTGCGCAGCCTCTTCCAGCGCCTTCAACAAGGGGCCAGTGTCTCCCCGATAGACGAGGTGGGGCTCGTCTGGCTGCGGCGGCACGAAGCGCGCGCGGTAGCGGGTCAGATCGCTCTCGGAGAAGTAGATCGAGTTCGGATCCGCTTCGTGCCTTGCGTTCCGCCTACTCACGCGCTCCCAGAGCTCCTCGTGACTTGCCTCCAGGTACACCAGCACCGAGGCAGCGCCGGCATCCGTCGCAGCACCGTGCCACCGAGCGCGGTCATCCGGGGTCCAGAAGCCGTGGTCGACCACCACGTTGTCCCCGGCGCGGAGGTGCGCCTGAAGCTCTACCGAGATCTCTTCGAGGATCGGGCGCTCAAGGGTCGGGAAGGTGCCTCGGGGGAAATCCACGCCGTACACGCCGTGCCGACGGAACATCTCCTCATCAGGGCAGAGCCTGACGAAGCCGCGGTCCGTCAGCGCGCGGGACAGGGTGGTCTTCCCTGAGCCCGGCAGTCCAGCCATCAGCACGCAGAGCGGCCGGACCGCCCCGTCGGCGGCCGTCACTGGGTGACTTCCGATTCCGTCTGCCAGGTCCGTCCCGGGCTGCCGAGGTCGACTCCGTACTCCACGACGTCGCCCGTGCTGTTGACGAACTTGGCCATCATCACGACTACCGGCTCACGCGGGGGCTTGGCGCTGTCCAGCTCCAGAAGTTCCGCGTCCTCCGACGTCAGCAGCCGCGCCGCCACGGTGTCAATCCGGTGGGTGATCGGCTTGCCGGTGATCTGCGCGATGAGCTGGAGCGACGTTCCGCCGGTCAGCCGCTCGCTCATCGCAAGCTGCGGAATCGCCTTCCCGAACTGAGCAGGGATCCATGAGGTCGAGTGGGCGACGATGCCGTGCCGGTCGCGATAGACACGGCGCCGCCGGATCACCTCCGAGCCGGGCTTGATGTCCAGCGCCTGAGCGACGTCCGCCGGCGCCGACACCACCGATGCTTCGTGGGAGTCGGACCGTTCTCCGGCCCCCCAGCTCGACCCGCTGTGGCGTCCCCGGTCCTGGCGCTGAGAGCCTGAGGACATCGGCGCGGGACGGTCCAAGACCTCGGTGCCGATTCCGTGGATGCCCCTGACGAGCCCGTCGCTGCGCAGCTTCCTCAGCGCCTTCTCGGCGGTCGCCGAGCTGACGCTCCACTCCTGCGCGAGGTTCTTGATGCTCGGCAGCAGTTCGCCCGGCTGGAGCTGCCCCGATGCGATCAGCTCCGTGTAGTGGGCGGCGATCTGCGCGTACGGCGCCCGGTTGTCGGCCTGGTCCGGCATCCCGTCAACTCCCCTGTCTCAATCGGCTACTTCCCTAGCGTACCGCTTGACACCCTAGGGTGCCCTAGGGAACCTTAGGGATGTGCCTGCCGATCGATCCGATCGGAGGCCGCAAGGCCCTGTCATGGGGTGCTGTTGGATGCAAAATCCCTGGCCAGAGGCCCAGGGCGAAGCAGGGAGCGGCTCCCTACCGCCAAGCAGTCAGCCGCTCCCCGACCCTTGAAGGGGTGGATCCATCATGCCTGGAACTGTCGTAAAGCGTAGGAGTCGGATCTCTGGAACTGCCACGGGCAGCGGCCCCGGGGGGCGACGCTTGGAGAACGGCGAGATCATTCCGCTGACGGCCGAGCAGTCCGAACGGCTCGGGGTGTTGTTCGATGCCTACGGGGACCGTTTGGTGCGGTTCGCCTACTCCCGGCTGTGCGGTACCCGGATGGGGAACGGCGAGGCTTGGGCACTGGCAGAGGACGTCGTTCAGTCCATGTGGGTGCGGGTGGCCCGCAGCGGAGCGACGGATGTGCTGGGGCACCCGGAGTGGTCCGAGACGGAGATCCGCAAGGTCCTGTTCGTCCGGGTGAAGCGCGAGATTGCGGAGCACTTCGCGCTGATGCGGTCTTCGGAGACGGTGGTGGACTGGACGGAGCCCGCCACGTGCAACACGCTGTGCCCGCTGCTGCCCAACCAGTGCGCCTGGGTTGACCTGCCCGACTACCTGGCCAGGATGGTGGCCGCGCTTCCGGAGCGAGAGCGGGAAGCGCTGCTGCTGAAGCTGGACGGCATGCCCCACACGGCGATGGGCGAGCGGCTGGGATGCAGCGCGTCCACTGCTGACCGGCTGGCGAAAACGGCGATCCTGCTGCTCCAGATCGACAACCCCGAGCTGACCTGCTCCCCGGTGGCCGTGGAGTCGCTGCCGGAGTGGGAGCAGCGCGCGCTGGCGGCACGGAGCGCGGCGCAGCGGGAGGTTCTCCTGCGACTGGACGACGTTGCCCGGGGTGCGCTGCTCCTGAGCGAAGAGGTGCCCACGCGGGACATCGCCAAGAAGCTGGGGGTCAGCCGGGAGCGGGTCATGGGAGCGACCGTGTGCGCCCCCGTGCTGCGCGCTCTGGGTGCCGAGGACATGGAGCGGGCGGCATGAGGAACCGGCAGCCGCTCAACTCCGCACGCCGACGGCAACGCAAGGAACAGCTGGCCCGCCGCGACGGGCAGCGGTGCGCCTACTGCGCGCGCCCGTTCGCCTCGCTGCGGGAGGCGACGCTTGATCACGTCGTGCCGGTGTCGGTGCTACGGACGTGGTCGGCCGGCCACCTCGTGCTGGCCTGCCCGCCGTGCAATCACGCCAAGGCCGACCGCTTCCCCCTGCTGATCGCTCTGCTGCTGATCGGGTCGGTGGACGGGGTGGACGCCCCGGCCGTCCACCCCGGCGTCCACCCGACTTCCACCCTCGACCAGTCGACCCCGTCGGATGGGGAGAGTCCGCTGGTCGAGTCGGGTGGAAGTCGGGTGGATCGGGTCGGTGTTCACCGGTCGACCACGCTGTTCACGCTGGGCTTTTTGCGGGTCCTGGCGCGGCTGGCTCTGGCCCGGCAGTCGGCCGACCGGACGGCCTTCGAGTCGGGTGGACGGTCGGGTGTTCACCAGCGCGTTCACCGTGTTCACGAGCACCCCCGCACGGCCGTCCACCCCAGGTCACGAGCCGATCGATCGACCCGCACCCGACTGTGCTCCGACCCCCACGGCCCCGCCCACACCCCGCGAAAGGAGTCTGCGTGAACACCACGGTGAACACCGTGAACGGCCACGCCAAGACCACCGATCCTCAGCCCCCGACCGGCCCGCAGAAGGCCAACCGATCGACCCCGCCCGACCGGGGAGCTGGGGAGGGGAAGAAGCCTTCGGCCGCGTCCAGGCTCGTCGCTCTGGCCCGTGAGGGGTACACGTTCGTCACCTCGACCGACGGCCGCCCGTACGCGGTCGCGATCGACGGGCCGAACATCGCGCTCCCCCTGCGTGGCCGGGCCGGACTGCGTCAGCGTCTCGCCCGCAAGTACGCCGACACCTACGACGGCGATGTGGCCTCACAGTCCGCGCTGGCGGACGCCATGATGGTCTTGGAGGGAGTCGCCGAGAAGGACGACCCCGCGCCTGTGGACCTGCGGGTGGGAGGCGGCCCGAACGGCATCGTCGTTGACCTGGGCAGCGCGGACGGCCGGGCGGTGACCGTGTCGGCCGGCGGCTGGCACATCGTGGACCGCTCCCCGATCCTGTTCCGCCGATCCGGCGCCATGGCGCCCATGCCCGCCCCGGTCCTGGACGGCGACGGCCTGGCCAAGCTCCACGCCCTGCTGAACATGGACGCGCCCACCTTCCACCAGCTCGTCGGCTGGCTCATCGCGGCCTGGATCCCCTACATCCCGCACCCGGTGATCACCTTCAAGGGCGAGCAGGGCACGGGGAAGTCGAAGACGGCTCAGATGGTCGTCAACCTCATCGCCCCTTCCCCCGCGAGCAAGCGGAGCCAGCCCCGGGACGTCAAGGCGTGGTCGGCTCAGGCCTTCAACTCCTGGGCCCTGTGCCTGGACAACATCAGCACCATCCCGCCCTGGCTGTCCGACACCCTGTGCAAGGCCGTGACCGGCGACGGGATCGTGGACCGCGCGCTCTACACCGACGACGACGTGGTCGTGCTCTCCTTCCGGCGGGTCCTCGCCATGACCACCATCGACGCCGGAGCCCTGGCCGGGGACCTCGCAGAGCGGCTCCTCATGCTGGACCTGCAGCTCATCGAAGAGGACCAGCGCCGCACCGAAGAGGAACTCGACGCCGCCTTCGAGGCAGTCCGCCCCGCCGTCCTGGGCGCCCTGTTCGATCTCCTGGCGGCCGTCCTCGCCGTCCTGCCCGGCATCAAGTTGGACTCCATGCCCCGCATGGCCGACTTCGCCCGCGTCCTCGCCGCCGTCGACCAGGTCCAGGAGTGGCACACCCTCGACTCCTACCTCGCCACCTCAGCCAACGTCGCCGGAGACGCACTCGAAGGCGACCCCTTCGGCACAGCCGTGGCCACCCTCGTGGAGGAGTGCGGGACCTGGAGCGGCACCGCCGCCCAGCTCCTGGAGCAACTCCCGCTCCCCGGAGGGTTCCGGCCGCAGGGCTGGCCCAAGGACGCCACCCGGGCCAGCGGGCGCATCAAACGGCTCGCCCCGCTCCTGCGGTCCATCGGGGTGGCCGTGGACGACACGCAACGTAGCCAGGACCGGCACCGCCACCGCCTACTCGTCCTCTCCCAGATCGACCCCGCCCCACCCGCAGCGTCCACACCCCCGCAAGACCCGCTCTGGCCCGACGTGGCATCACTCGGACAAGGCCGCACCATCCCTGAACAGCATTGACACCGCCGGATCACCACCGGACCGGGCCGCGCACCAGCGGCCCGGGCACGTCAGCCCCTGCGGACGCTAGCCCCCGCCGGCGTCCGCAGCGTCCACACCAGCGTCCACACAGCAAACCGCGCCCAACCTGCACGGATAGAGAGCCTGCGGACGCTGGGGCGCTATGGACGCTGCGATACAGCAACTCTCTAGGACCGCGACCGCACCGACCCTCAGCACCCCTGCCACGGACACGAGGAGTCACCCCGCCCATGCCTGCCAACAGCCCGGACACCGACCCCCGCGCGATCCTCCGCGCCGGACTCCCCGACCGGTACCTGACCCCCGAAGGCCTCGCCTCCATGCTCGTCGTCCCCATCGAGACCATCTACGGCTGGCGCAAGAAGCGCACCGGCCCGCCCGGATTCCGCGTCGGCCGACACATCCGCTACGACCCCGCCGCCGTCCAGGCCTGGATCCACGAACAGGCCACCCGCGACGCTGCCTGACGACCTCGACATCCTCCACGCAGAGCTACTGCCTACTGCCTACTGCCCGGTGGGCAGTAGGCAGTAGAACCCCTTCGGCAGCCACCCCACCGCCCCTGAACAGGCCTGTAGGCAGTAGGCAGTAGGCACTAGCCGGTGGGCAGTAGGCAGTAGCTCCCCGTCACAGCGTCCGAGAGGGCGCCACCGGTAGAGCCACCCCTCTACCCCGGTAGAGGGGGCGGTAGCGGCCCCTGACCAGCCGGGTAGCGCCGGTAAAGGGGTCCCGCCCCCACCCCTCGAAAACCCAGGGAAGCACCAGGGAGGCAGGGAGAACTCCCTGACCGCCTCCCTGGACCGCCTCCCTCCACCTGAACTGCGCAGACAGCCCTTCAGGGAGGCAGGGAGGCACCCCGCCAACCAGCCCCAGAACCCCCGCAGAGAGCCCGCCGGTCACCCCCGTCCGGCCTCCCTGAGCACCAGCCACGACCCGATCCACCTACTCGAAGGAACCCCTCGACATGGCCGGCAGCATCCAAGACCGTTGGTTCAGGACCGAGACCGACGGCAACGGCAAGACCACCCGAGTGAAGACCGAGCGCCACGGCACCGGCATGCGCTACAGGGCGCGCTACTTCGCCCCCGACGGAAAGCGGAAGTCCAAGTCCTTCGAGGACGGGCAGAAGCGCCTCGCCGAGCAGTGGCTCAGCACCATCAGCGCCGACGTCGCGCGCGGCCAGTACATCGACCCGAACGCGACCCGGACATCCTTCAAGGAGTTCGCGGAGAAGTGGCTGGCGAGCCAGAGCGGTGACCCGAACACCCGCGCGTCGATGACGTCTCAGCTCAAGCTGCACGCCTTCCCCCGCATCGGGGACCGGCCGCTGGGCTCCTTCCAGCCGAGCCATATCCGCGAGTTCGTGACCCAGCTCGAAGCCTCCGGGATGTCCGGCTCGTACGCCCGCGTCATCTTCTCCAACGTGCGTGCCGTCCTCAGCGCGGCCGTCGAGGACGGCTGCCTGCCCCGGAACCCCTGCAACTCGCGCACAGTCGCGCTCCCGGAGATGGGCGCACGACGCGTGGTCCCCTGGCAGCCGGAACGGGTCTTCGCCGTGCGGGGCGCCCTCGTCGAGCGGTTCCAGCCCATGGTGGATGTGGGCGCTGGCTGCGGGCTGCGGCAGGGCGAGATCCTGGGGCTGTCCGTCGAGGAACTCGACTTCGCCAACGGCACGCTCCACGTCGTCCAACAGCTCAAGCAGAGCCTGAGCGTCCCCGTGTTCGCCCCGCCGAAGGGCGGCAAGCTGCGCGACGTGCCGCTGCCGGACCCCGTGGCGGACGCGCTCAAGGCGCACATGAAGCTGTTCCCGCCCGTGGAGATCACGCTGCCGTGGATGCGCGCCGGCGGCCCGCCCGTCACGAAGCGCCTGATCTTCACCGGCCCGCAGGGCGGGCACCTGTGGCGCACGTCGGTGAACGAGGACCACTGGAAGCCCGCGCTCGCCAAGGTCGGCGTCATCCCGGCGGCTAAGAGCCGTGAACACGCCGCTGCGCGGGAGCACGGCATGCACGCGCTGAGGCACTTCTACGCGTCCGTGCTGCTGGACGTGGGAGAGAGCATCAAGGCCGTGAGCGAGTACCTGGGGCACTCGGATCCGGGGCTCACCCTGAAGGTCTACGCCCACCTGATGCCGAGCAGCCGGGACCGCGCTCGCGAGGCTCTCGGCAGGGCTCTACGGCCGGACGGTCCCCCACGCTGAGGGCCCACAGCGGGCCCAGGGCAAACGAATGCCCCTGATCTGCGCCGTGTGCGCAGGTCAGGGGCATGATCGCTTTACCTACTTCTTCTTGCCCTGGTTCTTGACCGCCTCGATCGCCGCCGCCGCGGCAGCCGGGTCGAGGTAGGTGCCTCCCGGCTTGAGGGGCTTGAACTCGGCGTCCAGCTCGTAGGCGAGCGGGATGCCGGTCGGGATGTTCAGGCCGGCGATGTCCTCGTCGGAGACGCCGTCCAGGTGCTTGACCAGCGCGCGCAGGGAGTTGCCGTGCGCGGCGACCAAGACCGTGCGGCCGGCGAGCAGGTCCGGGACGATGCCGTCGTACCAGTACGGGAGCATGCGGACGACGACGTCCTTCAGGCACTCCGTCTTGGGGCGCAGCTCCGGCGGGATCGTCGCGTAGCGCGGGTCCTCGGACTGCGAGTACTCCGTGCCGTCCTCGAGGGCCGGCGGCGGGGTGTCGTACGAGCGGCGCCACAGCATGAACTGCTCCTCGCCGAACTCGGCGAGGGTCTGGGCCTTGTCCTTGCCCTGGAGGGCGCCGTAGTGACGCTCGTTCAGGCGCCAGGAGCGGTGGACCGGGATCCAGTGGCGGTCGGCTGCCTCAAGCGCCATCTGCGCGGTGCGGATCGCGCGCTTCTGGAGCGAGGTGTGCACGACGTCGGGGAGCAGGCCGGCGTCCTTGAGCAGCTCACCGCCGCGGACCGCCTCCTTCTCGCCCTTCTCGTTGAGATTGACGTCCACCCAGCCGGTGAACAGGTTCTTCGCGTTCCACTCGCTCTCGCCGTGACGGAGGAGGATCAGCTTGTACGGTGCGTCGGCCATGCGTACGAGCCTAATGGACGCGCCGGGCGCCCCGCGCGCGGTGCTCAGCCCCGTCGATTGACGCGGCGCGTCAATTCACTGGCGCCGACCGGCCCCCGCTCGTAATGTGCCCGGAGTAGGAGAGACGCTTACATTACCGGGGGGATTCTCTATGTCCGTTGCCAGTCTGAGACGGGCGGCCCGGGAGAGCGTGTCAGGGCTGCCGCGCGAGTTCTGGTGGCTGTGGACGAGCACCCTGGTGAACAGGCTCGGGGCCTTCGTCGCCACATTCATGACCTTGTACCTGACGATGGACCGGGGCTACTCGGCCTCCTTCGCGGGACTCGTGGTCGCCCTCCACGGCCTCGGCGGCGTGATCTCCTCGCTGGTCGCGGGCGTGATGACCGACCGGCTGGGGCGCCGGCCCACGCTGATGGCGGCGCAGGCGTCGACGGCCCTGTCGGTGGCGCTGCTCGGCTTCATGGAGCACCCGGCGGCGATCGCAGCCGTGGCGCTGCTGGTCGGCATGACCTCGAACGCCTCGCGGCCCGCCGTGCAGGCGATGATGGCCGACATCGTGCGGCCCGAGGACCGGGTACGGGCCTTCGCGCTCAACTACTGGGCCATCAACCTCGGCTTCGCCGTCTCCGCCACGGCGGCCGGCTTCGTCGCCGAGTACAGCTACCTCGCCGGCTTCCTGGGCGAGGCGGTGCTGACGCTGGTGTGCGCGGTGCTCGTGTACGTCAAGCTCCCCGAGTCCCGGCCCGACAAGAGCGCCGCCGCGGCGGCCGCGGACGCGGCGATCGGGCTGGGCACGGTGCTGCGCGACGGACGCTTCATGGGGGTCGTCGGGCTGTCGTTCCTGATCTCGCTGATCTTCATGCAGGGGTCGTTCGGGCTGCCGCTGGCCATGGGCGCGGCCGGCTTCTCCACCGGGGACTACGGCCTGGTCATCGCCGTGAACGGCGTGCTGATCGTGCTGTTGCAGATCCCGGTCACCCGCTTCATCGAGCACCGCGACCCGCAGAGGCTGCTGGTGCTCTCGGCGCTGCTCGCGGGGTACGGGTTCGGGCTCACCGCCTTCGGCGGTTCCCTGGGGGTCATCGCGCTGACCGTCTGCGTCTGGACGCTCGCCGAGATCATCAACTCGCCGACGCAGATGGGCCTGGTCGTACGGCTCTCCCCGCTGCACGGGCGCGGCCGCTACCAGGGCATGTACACGATGTCGTGGGCGGTGGCCTCGCTGGTCGCACCGCTGCTGGCGGGCTGGGTCATCGACCGGTTCGGCGCGGAGTGGCTGTGGGGTACGACGGCGGTCCTGGGGACGGTGGCGGGGCTCGGGTACTGGGTGCTGATGCGGAACCTTCCGGCCGTGCCCGCCGCCGGCGGGCCCGCCACCGAGGAGTCCGCTGCCGAGGAGTCCGCTGCCGAGGACTCCGCCCCTGAGGAGCCCCCCGCGGAGTCCGCTCCCGGATCCCGATCCGGATCCCGATCCGGATCCGACGACCCCGCCGGGCTGCCGCTGCCCGGGCCGGCCGTGTCGCCCGCGCCCTCCTCCGCGTAGGACCGCGGTACCGGGGGCCCGGCGTTACGACGGGCGGGTCAGGTGCTTGAACGCGTCGAGGTTGTGGGTGGGCTCGCCGCGCGAGACGCGCCAGTCGTACTCGCGGCGGATGGCGCTGGCGAAACCCAGCTCCAGCAGGGTGTTGAAGGCACCGTCCGCCCCCTCCAGCACCGTGCCCAGCAGGCGGTCCAGCTCCTCCGGGGTGACCACGGAGAGGGGGAGCCGGCCCGTCAGGTAGATGTCGCCGAGGCGGTCGACCGCGTACCCGAGCCCGTAGAGCTTGAGGTTGCGCTCCAGCAGCCAGCGGTGGACCGCCGGCTCGTTCTCGTCGGGGTGACGGATCACGAAGGCGTTGACCGACAGCGAGTGCCGGCCGATCCGGAGCGAGCAGGTGGTGCTCAGCTTGCGGGTGCCGGGGAGCTGGACGACGTACGAGCCCGGTGACGGGCTCTCCCACGACAGTCCGGCCTCGGTCAGCGTGCTCTCGACGATCGCGGCGGTGTCAGCCATGGTGGGAGCGTACGCGACGGCGATGATCATGCATGGCCGCGGTGTAGACGTCCGCCGTGCCGCTCGCGGCCGTGTCCCAGCCGAAGAACTGCGCGTGCCGCGCGGCCTCCGCACCCATCCGGTCGGCGAGCCCGGGCTCGTCCACGAAGCGGCGCAGCTGCCGGGCGTAGTCCACCGGGTCGTGCCCGGGGACGAGGATGCCCGTGACCCCGTCGTTGACGGCGACGGGCAGCCCGCCGACCGCGGCGGCCAGGACCGGGGTGCCGGCCGCCTGCGCCTCGATGGCGACGAGCCCGAAGGACTCGCTGTACGAGGGCATGACCAGCACGGACGCGGCGCGGAACCAGTCGGCGAGCTGGTCCTGCCCGACCGGCGGGTGGAAGTGGACCAGGTCGGCTATGCCCAGCCGGGCGGCGAGCTTCTGCAGGCCCTCCGGCTTGGCGAGGCCGCTGCCGCTGGGCCCGCCGACGACGGGGACGTGCAGGCGGCGGCGGAGCGAGGGGTCCCGGTCGACGAGCTCGGCGACGGCCCGCAGCAGGATGTCGGGGGCCTTCAGCGGCTGGATGCGGCCGGCGAACAGGGGTATTACGGCGTCCTGCGGCAGCCCGAGGCGGGCGCGGGCGGCGGCCCGGCCGTCGCCGACGGTGAAGCGGTCGAGGTTCACGCCGGGGTGGACGACGGCCACCTTGCCGGGGTCCGCCTCGTAGTGGCGTACGAGCTCGTCGGCCTCCTCGGCGGTGTTCGCGATGAGGCGGTCGGCGGCGGCGACGATCTGGGTCTCGCCGATGACGCGGGCGGCGGGCTCGGGCGTGTCGCCCTCGGCCAGCGCCGCGTTCTTGACCTTGGCCATGGTGTGCATGGCGTGGACGAGCGGGACGCCCCACCGCTCGGCGGCGAGCCAGCCGACGTGGCCGGAGAGCCAGTAGTGGGAGTGGACGAGATCGTAGTAGCCGGGGCGGTGCCCGGCCCAGGCCTGCATGACGCCGTGGGTGAAGGCGCACAGCTGGGCCGGGAGCTCCTCCTTGGCGAGGCCTTCGTACGGGCCCGCGTCGACGTGGCGCACCAGCACGCCGGGCGCGAGGTCGACGACGGGCGGGAGGCCGCCGGTGGTGGCCCGGGTGAAGATCTCGACCTCTATGTTGATCGCGGCGAGGCGCTTGGCCAGCTCGACGATGTACACGTTCATCCCGCCGGCGTCGCCGGTGCCGGGCTGGTGCAGCGGCGAGGTGTGCACGCTGAGCATGGCCACGCGGCGCGGCTTGCGGTGGTGGCCCACGGCCGGCAGGCGCAGCCGCGGGGGCTCGTGGCGGGTGGCGCGCGCGGCGGCGAGGCGGCCGCTGATGCTGCCGCCGAGACGGGACACGTACTGGCTCAAGGGAGCAGTTCCTCTCGCTCTGACGATGCTCGGACGGACGGCGCGGCGGGAGCGCCCCGGGGCGCGCTCTCGGCGTTGGCACCGCGCTGTGTCGACGCTGGACGGCATGACCGCAGGGCTCGGACGGCATGACGGCAGGAGCGCGGTCGGCGCCCTGCACCGAGTGCAACCCGAACGGCCGTCCCCCGCATTCCGGGGAGCGGGGACTTTCCGCTTCGGTTTGCCGGATTTTTATCCTGCGCGTGCGCTCCGCTTACGCTCGGCCCATGACCTCCCGCACCACCCCGCCCCCTTCCGCGGGCCGATCCGACCGCTCCGACCGCCCGGTCCGCTCCGAGCGCCCGGGCCGCCCGGTGGGCGCGGTGACGCGCGGGACGACCAACCCGAACCGGTTGCGCCGGATGGACCGCTGGATCGCCGCGACGCACGGAGCAGCGCTGCGGCGCGCCGGGGCGCCGGTCGCCGTCGACCTCGGGTACGGGGCCGCGCCCTGGACGGCGGTGGAGCTGATGGCGCGGCTGCGGGAGGCGGCGCCGCGCGTGCGCGTGGTCGGCATCGAGATCGAACCGGCGCGGGTCGCGGCGGCGAAGCCGTACGAGCGGGAGGGCCTCGGCTTCCGGCACGGCGGCTTCGAGGTGCCGCTGGACGGCGGGGAGCGCCCCATGCTGATCCGCGCGGCGAACGTGCTGCGCCAGTACGACGAGGACCAGGTCGCGCAGGTATGGGCGCGGCTGTGCGGGCGGCTGGCGCCGGACGGGCTGCTGGTGGAGGGGACCTGCGACGAGATCGGGCGGCGGCACGTGTGGGTCGCGCTGGGTCCGGAGGGGGCGCGCACGGTGACGTTCGCGACCCGGCTGGGCTCCCTGGAGCGCCCCTCGGACCTGGCGGAGCGGCTGCCGAAGGCGCTGATCCACCGGAACGTGCCGGGCGAGCCGGTGCACGCGTTCCTCCGCGACTTCGACCGGGCGTGGGCGGCGGCGGCCCCGTACGCCTCGTACGGGGCGCGGCAGCGCTGGATCCGGACGGCGCGGGCCCTGGCGGCGGACTGGCCGCTGGCGGACGGGCCGGGGCGCTGGCGGCAGGGGGAACTGACGGTGCGCTGGGAGGCGTTGCGGCCCCTGGCGTGAGGTTGCGCCCCCCTGGGGTGAGGTGGGACGGACGGGGAACCGGGAGCGCGGGCGGCCCGTTGAGCCGTCAGGGGCGGGGAATTCGGCGGGCGGTGGGCTCGAGGGCCGCTCGGCGGTGCTGCGGCCGTGCTCTTGCCGTGCTGCGGCCGTGCTCCTGCCCTGCTCCTGCCGTGCTCGCGGCGTTCCTATGGCTTTCCTGTGGCTTTCCCGTGTCGTTGCGTCGGACGGGCGGGTCCGGCGGTTATCCACAAGGGTGTTGGAATTCACCGACTCGTGGCACCATCCCGAAGGCAGTGAAAAGTTACTGATGAATAGTCAGATCTGATACGGGATCCGACTCGGGTGCCTGGGGGGACCATGGTGGCCGTAAGGCGACGGCGCGGCGCAAACACACTCGTCATGCTCTGTGCGATGGCGATAGTGACGGCCCCCGGTCTCGCGGCAGGGGTGGCGCACGCGGCGCCGGCGGCTCCCGCGGCGCCGGCCGCACCCGCCGCCCCGGCGGCGCCGACTCCCCAGCCCGGTACCAAGTCCCTGGAGCAGGTGCGCAAGGAGATAGAGGAGCTGTACCGCCAGGCCGGCAGCGCCACGGACGCCTTCAACCTGGCCGAGTCCGAGACCAACGCCCAGTCCGAGAAGATCGTCGAGATCGCCAACCTCGTCGTCGCCGGGCAGAACCGCATCACCGCCCTGAAGGGCCGTGCGGGCGCCGCCGCCCGCGCCCAGTACCGCTCGGGCGGCCTGCCGGCGGGCGCGGAGCTGGCGCTCAGCGAGAACCCGAGCCAGTACCTCGACGGCGCGGGCCGGCTGCGGCAGGGCGAGAAGGCCGCTTCCGACCTCCTGTCCGAACTCGACCGTACGCAGGCCGACTTGCGGCAGTACGCGACGGACGCGGCGGCGCACTGGGTGACGCTGGAGGCCAACCGCGTCAAGCAGGAGACCGCGAAGAAGCGGGTCGAGGAGAAGATCAGGGCAGCGGAGGAGCTGGAGAACAAGCTGGAGGCCGAGGAGAAGGCCCGGCTGATCCAGCTGGAGCAGGAAGCCCAGTACAAGGCGCAGACGGCGTGGCTGTCCACGGGCGCGATGAAGGACGTCAAGGGCACGGCGACGGATGCGGGGAAGCGGGCGGTCCAGTTCGCCACCGCCCAGATCGGCAAGCCGTACATCTGGGGCGCGGTCGGCCCGGACTCGTTCGACTGCTCCGGCCTGACCTCCAAGGCGTGGCTGGCGGCGGGCAAGGGCATCCCGCGCACCTCTCAGGAGCAGCTGCGGCTGCTGCCGAAGGTCGCGCTCAAGGACATGCGGCCGGGCGACCTGATCATCTACTTCGACGACGCGAGCCACATCGGGATGTACGTCGGCGACGGCGCGATGGTCCACGCCCCGCGGCCGGGCCGGCACGTGACGATGGCGGGGGCGGGCTCGATGCCGATCAAGGCGGTCGTCCGCCCCGACGCGTAGGCGCTGCCCCGCGACGCCGGGATGCCGGGTGGCCGGGCCGGCCGGGCGGTCGTCTCGGCCACCCGGGGGTTCCGGCGCCCGGGGGTTCCGGGTACCCCGGCGCTCCGGCCACCCGGCGGTCCCGGGTACCGGCGGTTCCGGCCACCCGGCGGTTCCGGAGCGCGGTGGCGCCGGTCACTCCGGCCGCCCGGCAGCTCCGGCCGCCCGGCGATTCCGGCGGCTCCCGCCCCCGTGGCAAAGGACACAGCCCCCGTTCGAGGCGGCCGCGTCCTCGCCGCGGCGCCGTCGGATCAGCCCGGATCGCACGCCGCGGCCACGGGAACGGGCATACGGGGAGGTGGGATCGGCCGCCGAGGCAACCAACCCGCCGTCCGCGGCGTCTCGCTTCACGGGACGGACCCCGGGCCGCCGTGACATTGGTCATCCAGTGAGGCCGATTTTCCCCCGCGATAACGGCATATGACGGAGGTCCCGGCCGGGACCGGCATTCCGCTCCCCGGTCCCGGACCGCTAGGGTCTGCCGGACGAGCGCACCCTCGGGGGGAGGGAAGGAACCGGAGACGATGCCCGTACCCGTACCGCGGCAGAGGGACACCCCGGCCGCGGAGAGCGGTCAGGCCGTTCTGCACACCGCCGCACGGCCTGCAGCCGCACCCACCACGCTGGTCACCGCACCGGTGGTCCCGCTGACGGCCCCGCCGGTCACCCCGCTGACCCTCCTGGTCATCCAGGACGACCCCGCGGGCGGCCTCACCGTCCCCGAGGTCCTCGACGCCGACGGCCACCGCATCCGGCTCCGCACCGCCCGCAACCTCACCGAGGCCGCGCGCCTGCTCACCCCCGACGTGCACTGCATCCTGCTGGACCTGTCGCTGCCCGCACCGGGCTCCGCCGACGACGACCTGGCCGCGCTCCGCCAGGTCCTCGGACTCGCGCCCCACCACGCCGTCATCGTCCTCACCTCCGAGACCGACGCCGAGCGGGCGGCCGAAGCCGTACGCGTCGGCGCCCAGGACTTCCTCTTCCGGGACGAGCTGGACGGCCGGCTGCTGAGCCGCGCCATCCGGTACGCCGTGGAGAGAAAACGGGCAGACATCGCCCAGTACAAGCTCGCAGAATCGAAACTGCGCGCCCAGGAGAACGCCCGCCTGGAGCGCGGCCTGCTCCCCAACCCCCTGCTGGAGGGCTCCGACCTCCGCTTCGCCGCCCGCTACCGCCCCGGCCGCAGCCGGGCGCTCCTCGGCGGCGACTTCTACGACACCGTCCGCACCCCCGACGGCACCGTCCACGCCATGATCGGCGACGTCTGCGGCCACGGCCCCGACGAAGCCGCCCTCGGCGTCGAGCTGCGGATCGCCTGGCGGGCACTGACCCTGGCCGGCCTGTGCGGCGACGACCTGCTCGCCACCCTCCAGAAGGTCCTGGAGGTCGAACGCCCCTGCGACGAGATCTTCGCGACGCTGTGCACCGTGGACATCGCCCCGGACGGCCGCCGCGCGGGCCTGTGCCTCGCCGGCCACCCGGCGCCGCTGATATCCCGGCCGGGCCGCCCCGCCCGGCTGCTCCCGTACGAGAACAGCGGGCCGGCGCTCGGCCTGCTGCCCCGGGCCCGCTGGCCGCGCCGCCAGGTCGAGCTCGGCGGCGCCTGGAGCCTGATGCTGTACACCGACGGCCTCATCGAGGGCCGGATCGGCGAGGGCCGGGAACGCCTCGGCCAGGACGGCATGGTCGAGATGATCAACCGGCACCTGGACGACGGCCTGACCGGCGAAGCCCTGCTGGAGGCCTCCGTCACCGAGGCCCGGCGCCTCAACGGCGGCGAACTCACGGACGACGTGGCCGTGGTCCTGCTGTCCCGCGCCGGCGGCTGAGCCGACCGGCCCGGCCGGCCCGCGTCGCCGCCACGCGTCAGCGGCCCGTGTCAGCGCCTTGCGTCAGCGGCCGCCGTTGTAGGGCCCGTACGGCCCGTCGCTGCTGCTGCCGCCCCGGCGCCGGCCTCCGCCCGAGACCTGCTTGAGGGCCGGGCGCACGTCGACGAAGAAGACGATGGTCGCGACCAGTCCCGCGATCTGCAGGAACAGCATGCCCAGGAAGAAGTCCACGAGCACGGTGACGCCGAGGAGGACCATCCAGAAGGTCTTGCTCTGCTTCTCCGCGGCGCGATAGGCGTCCTCACGGGCCACCAGCGCCATGACGAAGGCCACGACGGCGAGCACCAGCATGGCCAGTCCCAGCAACGGGACCACACCTTGATCGAACCCGTCCATCAACCACATCGCGATGACCGCTTTCTCCCGCTCCGCACGCCGGACGACGTCTGCCTCCACGCTACCGGCAGTGGTTCCTCCATGGAGAGCACAACGGGCCGGACACCCGTCAAAGTGCCCGGCCCGCCACGTGTCGTGCGGTTCAGCTCGCGTCGCCCTGGGCGGCGGTCTTCTTCGCGGTGCTCTTGCGCGCCGCGGGCTTCTTCGCGGCGGGCTTCTCCCCGCCGGCGGCCACCCCGGCGGCGACCGGCTCGGTGACGACCGTCTCGGTGACGGCGGTCCCGGACGCGGCCTCCGGCGCGGGCTCGACGGCCACGGCGATGTCGACGATCTCGTCGGAGACCTCGCCGCGCCAGGTCCGGACGGCCTGCTCGCCGTGCTCGGCGACCTTGTCGTACGTCTCCTTGGCGCGCACCGCGTACTCGGCGGCCACACCGACACCGCGCAGCGCCAGGTCCTGGGCGGTCTCGCCGAACTTCTTCGGGTCGATCGCGCCGAACACCTCGGCGACCTTCGCGGAGACCGCCTCCTGCGCCTCCTTGGCCGCGCCCCGGGCCTTCTCCTGCACGGCCTTCGGGTCGGTGTTCTTGACCGCCTCGATGCGCGCGGGGGCCTCGGCGCGCAGCTGCTCGATGAGCCCCGGCACCTTCTTGGCCTGCTGCACGGCCAGGTCGGCCGTGCCGGCGGCGAAGTAGAGCGGGGTGGGGTCGGTGAGGGTCTTCTTCAGGTCATCGGCGATGGCCATGTGCGGGTCCTCCCGGATCCATGTCGGTTCGTCTTCTACGGCATCTCGTCGGCGGACGCGTCGGGCGCCCCGGCCGCAGCGGCCGTACCGGCCGTGTCGAGCGCGTTCTCCTTGCGGAAGGACTCGTAGATCTGGAGCAGCACCTGCTTCTGCCGCTCGTTGATGGACGGGTCGGCGAGGATGACGGCCCGCGTCTCCACCTCGTCCGGGTCCCGCTCGTCCAGGATCCCGGCCTGCACGTACAGCGTCTCCGCGGAGATCCGCAGCGCCTTGGCGAGCTGCTGGAGGATGTCCGCGGAGGGCTTGCGCAGCCCGCGCTCGATCTGGCTCAGGTACGGATTCGACACGCCCGCGGCCTCGGACAGCTGCCGCAGCGAGAGCTGGGCCTGCCGACGCTGCTCGCGGAGGTATTCGCCGAGGTTTCCGACGTTGAGCGATGCCATGCCCCGATCCTGCCCGAGCTTGCTAACTATTGCAAGCAGCCGCTTGCAACATCTAGCACCCGGGGCGGGACGGGGCACGGGGCCCGCCGTGGTGAACGATATGTCCGAGAACAGCAGCGGTGGCGCCGCCGCGCGCGGCCGGGCGCGTCCGTACGCACCTGCCGCGCCCACATCTCCAAGTTCGCCGCCCACCTGGGCGCCACCGACCCGCGCGCAGCTCGGCTACCGCATCGCCGGCTCACCGGAGTTCGCCCCGTCCTGAACGGTCCAGGCGGCTGACGGTCCTCAGGCGTCGGGAGACGGCCGCCCCGGGGCTTGGGCGATGGCCACCGTCGCGTACAGCTCCTCCGACGTCGCCGTGCGGACCTCCAGGCCCGCCGAGGACAGGGCCGCGGCCGTCCGCGGGGACTGGCGGGCGCTCGTCTCGATCAGGAGGTGTCCGCCGGGGGCCAGCCAGGGCAGGGCTCCCGCCGCGACCCGGCGGTGGACGTCCAGGCCGTCCGCGCCGCCGTCCAGGGAGACCAGCGGTTCGTGGTCCCGGGCCTCCGCCGGCATCAGCGCCACCTCCTCCGTCGGGACGTACGGGGCGTTCACCACCAGGACGTCCACCCGGCCCCGCAGCGACGCGGGCAGCGGCCCGTACAGGTCGCCCTCCCACACCGTCCCGCCGTACGGGGCCACGTTGCGCCGCGCGTACGCCAGCGCCGCCGGGTCGATGTCCGCCGCGTGCAGCTCCACCCCGCCCGGCACCCACGCCGCGACCGCCGCGCCCAGGGCGCCCACCCCGCAGCACAGGTCCAGCACCACGGCGCCGGGCCGGGCCAGCGCCACCGCCTCCCGCACCAGGAACTCGGTGCGCCGGCGCGGTACGAACGCCCCCGCCCCGACCTCCACGCGCAGTCCGCAGAACTCCGCCCAGCCCACCACGTGCTCGAGCGGTTCGCCCGCGACCCGGCGGGCCACCATGCCCGCCAGGTGGCCGTCGTCCCGCGCGGCCGAGACCAGCAGGTCGGCCTCCTCCTCGGCGAAGACGCAGCCCGCGGCGCGCAGCCGTTCCACAAGTGACGTCGAAAGCGTCAAGTACCTCAGTCCTCGGTCTTCGGTGTCCGGTCTTCGGTGTCCGGTGTCCGGTGTCCGGTCCCGGTCCCCGTCTCCAGCCTGCCCGGTCAGAAGACGTCCGGGCACCACGGCCGCCGCGCGGTGCGGAACACCGCGTCCGCCAGCGCGACCGCCCCGGGGCGCTCCTCCGCGATCCGACCGAGCTGGGCCAGGCGCACCGCGGACTCGTCGCCGAGGTACAGGGAGCCCAGCGCCGACACCTCCAGCCGCAGGTCCGCCGGATCCCCGGTGCGCTCGCACGCGCCCTTGGCCGCGTCCAGCCGGTAGCGGCCGTCCGCAAGGCCCGCCGCGTCCGTCACCTCCAGGACCAGCACCCCCGGTACGGCGTACGTCCGCGCGCCCAGCGCCCGTACGACGTCCAGCACCCGCACCCACAGGAAGTCGGCCGTGGTCACCAGCGCGGCCGCCCGCGGGTCGGGCAGCAGCTGCGCGACGAGGTCGTCGGGCGCCCGGAAGCCGGTGCGGACCTTGGCGACCCAGTCGATGGAGCACAGGAAGTGCCACAGCGCCCGCTCCGCGTCCGCGGTGACCGCGAGCAGCTGCTTGACCTGCACGGTGTTCTTCGGGAGCTTCGCATCCGTCCAGTGCCCGTCGGCGGCGTAGACGGCGAGGCCGGCCACCTCGCCCGCGGCCGTCCGGTACACGGCGTGGAACTGCTCCTTGTACGGGCGGTACGACATCTCCTCCGCGCCCGTCGCCAGGCTCCACCAGCGCGCGTCGCGGTCCACCGCGCCGTGGGTGGCCGCCCGCAGCCGCTCGTGCAGCCCGGGGCCGGTCCGGCGGGCCTCGGCGGCGTCCACCAGGTCGATGCGGCCGCCGTCGGCGGGCGCCGACCAGCGGGGGTCCAGCCCGGCCCGCGGTACGTCGATCTCCCATTCCGAGACGGACGCGGCGGGCCCGTACCCGTACCGCCCGTAGATCGGGTACTCGGCGGCGATCAGTGTCGACAGCACGTCGCCGCGGTCCCGGGCGGCGGTCAGCTCGGCGGCCATCATGCGGGTCAGCAGACCGCGGCGGCGGTGCGTGGGCAGCACGGTGACGTTGGTGACCGCGCTGGAGCCGACGGCCGCGCCGCCGGGCACGGTCAGCTCCTGCGGGAACGAGCGGAAGGTGGCCACGCAGCGGCCCGTGTCGGGGTCGAACGCCCCCTGGGTGCGCGCCAAGTCGCCGTGCCGGGCCCGCTGGGCGACGTCGGAGTCGCTCACCCCGGCGCTTTCCAGGAAGCCGGTGTTCACGGTCCGCAGCCAGTCGGGGAGGTCGGATGCGGCGATCGTCCGGACGTCAGCGCTCATGCCGGACCACGCTAATCGGCGCACCGGCCCGCGTCCCCCGAATTTCCGGGGCCGGAATGCCCGGCGGGCCCTGATGTCCGGGAGGGCCGGGATGCCCGGGCGGACCCCGATGTCCGGGCGGCCGGGCGGGACGCTCACGCCAGCAGGTCGTCCACCTGCGCCTCGCCCTCCCGGTATCTCCGGGTGATCTCGGCGCTGCAGTCGTCCGCGGTGCGCTGGAGCTGGTGCCGGCGCCGCGAGACCTGCTGCTCGTACCGGACCAGGCGGCCCAGCCCGTCGTGGAGTTCGCCGTCGGTACGGGCGCCCAGGTCCGAGAGCTCCACGTCGGAAAGCATCTCCGCCGCCAGCAGCCGGTACTCCTCGCCGTGCGGGGTGCCGAGCGTGACGTGCCGGGCGGAGGCGCTGCGGCTGGAGGGGGCGTCGGCGAGGATCTCCGAGAGCCGGTCCACCACCGGCGCCTCGGGGTCGGTACGCCGGGCGAGCTCGGCCCGCAGGATGTCGATGCGGCCCTGCAACAGCCGCCGCACGTAGCTCAGATCGGCCTCGTCGCGCTGCGCGTCGCGGCGCAGCGCGCGCAGTTCCGGCAGCCCGAGCGCGGTGTTCGGCGTCGGCGGGACCGCGTTCTCGGCGGTGCGCTGCGCGGGCGGTCGTACCGCGGCAGCGGAAATGGAAGCGGGTGAAGCAGGTACGGAGGTACCAGAAGGATTCATACGAACGGGTCCGTCCCCTCGACCGGTGCGGCGCACAGGCACCGCCTGCGTGCATCGTGCCACTCTCCGTGGCCCCGGTGCAGTCCCACTCCACCCGATCGGCCCCGGACGGGTGCACGCCTGGTACACAGGTGGTATGCGAGCAGTGGTGCAGAGGGTGGACGGCGCGAGCGTCGTCGTGGCCGGCGAGACCGTCGGGGAGATCGTCGGCGAGGGACTGTGCGTGCTGGTGGGGGTGACCCACGACGACACGCCGGAGAAGGCCGCGCTGCTGGCGCGCAAGCTCTGGTCCGTACGGATCCTGGAGGCGGAGAAGTCCTGCAGCGACGTGGACGCGCCGCTGCTGGTGATCTCCCAGTTCACGCTCTACGGGGACGCCCGCAAGGGCCGCCGCCCCACCTGGAACGCGGCCGCGCCCGGCCCGGTCGCCGAACCGCTGGTGGACGAGGTCGTGGCGCAGCTGCGGGCGCTGGGCGCGACGGTGGAGACGGGCCGCTTCGGCGCGGACATGCGGGTCTCGCTCACCAACCACGGCCCGTTCACCATCGTCATCGACATCTAGCGCGGCGGCGGCGTCACCCGGGCGCGACGACGCGACGGCGCTACGGCGCTACGACGACCTCCTGCGCGGCGGCCGTGCCGCCCACCAGCAGCGGCGCGTCCACCGGCACGTTCCGCTTGACCAGCGCGAGGGCGATGGGGCCGAGCTCGTGGTGGCGCACCGAGGTGGTCACGAAGCCGAGCTGGCGGCCCTCCTCGCCGTCGGCGGCGAGCCGGACCGGCGCGCCGTGCGCCGGGAGCAGCACCTCGGAGCCGTCCAGGTGCAGGAAGACCAGGCGGCGCGGGGGCTTCCCCAGGTTGTGGACGCGGGCGACCGTCTCCTGGCCGCGGTAGCAGCCCTTCTGGAGGTGCACGGCCGTGCCGATCCACCCCAGCTCGTGCGGGATGGTGCGGTGGTCGGTCTCCAGACCGAGCCGCGGCCGGTGCGCCTCGACGCGCAGGGCCTCGTAGGCGAGGAGTCCGGCGGCCGGGCCGTGGGAGAGGGCGAAGGACTCCAGCTCGGCGCGGGGCAGGAAGACGTCGCGGCCGTGGGCGGTCTCGCGTACGGCGTGCTCCTTGGCGACCTCGGCGATGGAGCCGGCGGGCAGGTGTACGACCGCGAACTCCTCGGTGCGGTCGGCGACTTCCACCCGGTAGAAGAACTTCATGGACTCCAGGTAGGCGATCAGCTCCGTCTGGGTGCCGGGCTCCACGTGTGCCCACGTGGTCTCGCCGTCGTCGACGAGGTAGAGCGCGTGCTCGATGTGGCCGTTGGCGGAGAGGATCAGGGCCTCGGTGGCCTGGCCGGCCGGCAGCTCGGTGAGGTGCTGGGTGAGCAGCAGGTGCAGCCAGCTGAGGCGCTCGGCCCCGGTCACGGTGACGACACCGCGGTGGGAGAGGTCGACGAAGCCGCGGCCGTCGGCGAGGGTCCGCTGTTCGCCGAACAGCTCGCCGTAGTGGGCGGCGACGCCCTCGTCGCGGCCTTCGGCCTGCACGGCGCCGGGGAGGTGGAGCAAGGGGCTGCTGGTCATGGGACCAAGCGTACGACTCAGCTACGCCTGCGCGGCACGGTGTGCCGCCGCGCACTTCTTGCAGAGGCCGAAGATCGCGAAGTGCTTCATGTCGGTCTCGAACCCGAAGGTCGCGCGGAGCTTGGCGGTGAACTCGGCGGCGACGTCCACGTCGGCCTCGATCACGTCGGCGCAGTCCCGGCAGACCAGGTGCATGTGGTGGTGCCGGTCGGCCAGGTGGTAGGTGGGGGCGCCGTGGCCGAGGTGCGCGTGCGAGACGAGCGCGAGCTCCTCCAGGAGCTCCAGCGTCCGGTACACGGTGGAGATGTTGATCCCGGAGGCGGTCTTGCGCACCTGGACGAGGATCTCGTCCGGGGTGGCGTGCTCCAGGTGGTCGACGGCCTCCAGCACGAGCTGGCGCTGGGGAGTGAGCCGGTACCCGCGCTGGCGCAGGTCGGTCTTCCAGTCGGTGCCCTCGGTGCCTTTGGCGTGCTCGGTCCTCACCACCCGGCCAGTGTAAGCGCGGGGAGGGGACCGCGGGCGGTCCCGCGGTCCCTCGTCGTACAGCCCGCGGATACGGGTCAGCGGAAGAAGGCGATGCCGTCGTCCGGCATGTCCGGGAGGTTGCGCGCCATCTCGGCGACCTCCTCGGGCGTGACGACCTTCTTCAGCTGGGCCGACATGTACGGGCGCAGCTCGACGTCGGGGGTGGCCTTCTCGCCGACCCACATCAGGTCGCTCTTCACGTACCCGTAGAGCCGCTTGCCGCCGCTGTACGGGCCGGAGGCCGCGGTGCGGGCGACCGCGTCGGTGGCCAGGTCGATCTGGGGCTTCTGGTCGGCGAGCTCGCCGTACCAGACCTCGACGACGCCCTGGTCGCGGACCATGACGATCTCGACCTTGCGGTCCTTGTCGATGCGCCAGTAGCCCGACTCGGACTCCAGCGGCCGTACCTTCTCGCCCTCGGCGTCGAGGACCCAGGTGTGGGAGCTGTACTCCAGGAAGTCCCGGCCGTCGTGGCTGAAGACGACCTCCTGGCCGAAGTTGCACTTCTCCTCACCGGGGAAGTCGAAGACTCCCGCGCCCTCCCAGGTGCCGAGGAGGAAGGCGAGCGGGACGAGGCCCGGGTTCAGGTCGGACGGGATCTGGATCATGAATGGCTGCTCAGGCGATCTGTCGGAGGGGTTCCGGGGCGGTCAGCTGCGCGGACGCTCAGCGCTGACCCTGGTACAGCTTCTTGACGGCGAGACCGGTGAAGGCCATCACGCCGACGCAGACCAGGACCAGCAGGGAGGTGAAGACTGCCTCAAGCACGGGGTGCTCCTCGGAGGATTCGGTGCGGTGTACGGGCCGGTCCCCAAGCCTACTGGCCCGGGGACCGGCGCACTCTGGCGAGGTGGCCCGTACGGGCCTCAGCTGAGCAGCTGACCCTGGAGGATCACCGTCTGGTGGAGCGGCACGGAGGGCAGATCGCCCTTCCGGGTCTGGAGGATCACCGCCTGGACGTCACCGGACTGGACGCACCCGACCCTGATCTTCTCGTCGCCCACCGGGACGGCCTCCTCGTGGACCGAGACCCCGGTGGCGTCCGGGACCGACTGGTCGATCCGGGCCCGGCCCCAGACACCGTCGGTCTCGATCCGGTTCACGCCGTTGTCTCACCGGGTTTCACGGCTCGCGGCGCCGCTTTCCGTCCAGTTCGTCCCACCACTCGTCCGACTTCGGGTCACCCGAGGGGTCGTCCCACCAGCGGTCGTCCGGTCCGCGCCGGTTGGCGATCATCGCGGCGACCGGCGGGATGACCATGGCGACCACGCAGAGGGCCACCGCGGCCTCCACCGACCACAGGCGCACGAAGGACCAGGCGGAGACGAAGAGGAACAGGCATCCGCCCATGAGCAGGAAGTAGACGCGTCGGCGCCGGGCGTACATACCTCCAGCGTAGGGCGCTGCGCCCCGCTGACAAGTGCGCGGACGCGGACGGCACGAAGGGCCGCACCCCGATCCAGTGGCGTCCAACCCCCGGGGGTGCGGCCCTTCGGCCGGCTCTGCGGTTATACGGTCACGCGGTTACGCAGTGGTGCGCGGTGAGGCAGTGGTGCGCGGAGCGGTGGTCAGACCGCGATCGCCACGTCCGTCACGCCGCCGGCGTCGGCGACCACGACGTTGCGGTCGGCCGTGCCGCCCGGAACGAGCGCGCGCAGCGTCCAGGAGCCGGTCGCCGCGTAGAAGCGGAACTGGCCGGTCGCCGAGGTCGGAACTTCGGCGGTGAACTCGCCGGTCGAGTCCAGCAGGCGGACGTAGCCGGACACCGGCTCGCCGCCCTGGGTGATCTGGCCCTGGATGGCGGTCTCACCGGGCTTCAGCGTCGCGAGGTCGGGCCCGCCGATCTGTGCTCCACACATGTTCTCTGTCCTGTCCTAGAGAGGTCGTACGTGACTACGGGCCCTGCGTGCCCGGCAGGGTCGCCTTGCAGGTCGACTGCTGGGTTACTTGTTGGGGCCGAGCTCGATCGGCACGCCGACCAGGGAGCCGTACTCGGTCCACGAGCCGTCGTAGTTCCTGACGTTCTCCTGGCCCAGGAGCTCGTGCAGCACGAACCACGTGAGCGCGGAGCGCTCACCGATGCGGCAGTAGGCGATGGTGTCCTTCGCCAGGTCGACCTGCTCGGCCTCGTAGAGGGCGGTCAGCTCGTCGTCCGACTTGAAGGTGCCGTCGTCGTTGGCGTTCTTCGACCACGGGATGTTGCGGGCGGTCGGCACGTGGCCGGGGCGCTGCGACTGCTCCTGCGGGAGGTGCGCCGGGGCGAGCAGCTTGCCGGAGAACTCGTCGGGCGAGCGGACGTCGACCAGGTTCAGGGAGCCGATCGCGGCCGTGACGTCGTCACGGAAGGCGCGGATGGACGTGTCCTGCGGCTTGGCCTTGTAGTCGGTGGCCGGGCGGTTCGGGACCTCCTTGCCGTCGACCAGGTCGCGGGAGTCGAGCTCCCACTTCTTGCGGCCGCCGTCGAGGAGCTTCACGTCCTGGTGGCCGTAGAGCTTGAAGTACCAGTAGGCGTAGGACGCGAACCAGTTGTTGTTGCCGCCGTAGAGGACGACGGTGTCGTCGTTGGAGATGCCCTTGGCGGAGAGGAGCTTCTCGAAGCCCTCCTGGTCCACGAAGTCACGGCGGACCGGGTCCTGGAGGTCGCTCTTCCAGTCGATCCGGACGGCGTTGGTGATGTGGTTCTTGTCGTAGGCGGACGTGTCCTCGTCCACCTCGACGATGACGACGTTCGCGTCGTTCAGGTGGGCCTCGACCCAGTCGGCGTCTACGAGGACGTCGCTGCGGCTCATGGTGTTCTCCTCCGGGCAGTGTGCGGCGGGCTGTGCTGCGGGTGCTGCGGGGTGCGTGCGTTCCGGATGCGCTCGCCCGGTCCTGCGCGGGGAGGCGTCAGGGGATCGGGAGCAGGTGCGGTCACGCGGGAAAGCCGTCGTCCGGCTGGTGGAGCGGATGCGCTCCACAGGTCACATGGATCGACAGAGCATGGCGGCGACGCGACACAGGTCTACTGCCCGCCGCTTCGTGAGGTCCGCCTGCTGATGCTTCATAGGCATGGATCGTAGGGACGAATCGGCCGCCCTGTCACCGGTGTGTCATATACCGAGACAGGATCGTCCGGATATTGGGATACGAGGGCCCCGGGCGGCCGCCGCACCGCTCCCGGAGCCCTTCTCGCGGCCCGTCCATCTGCGGATCGGACCGCACCGTCTCACGATCCGGCCAACACCACGTTCGAGCCGCTCAGCGCGAGGTGAACACCGGTCTCGTCGGAGGTCAGGGACGACAGCCGGAGACCCGCGGGCAGTCCGCCGTCGAGCCGGCGGTCGAAGTCGGTCTTCTTGCGGACCAGGCCCTCGATCCCGGGGATGCCCTCGCCGGGCACCTCTTCGGCGTGCACCCGGACGACCTTGCCGCCCTTGCCGTCCTTCGCGTCCTCCAGGGTGACGGTCGACACCACGCTGCGCGTCAGGGACTTGCCGAGCACCTCGATCCCCGCGGTGACCTTCACCTTGCCCGGCGCGCCGCCGTAGGCGAGGGTCGCGCCCGTCTGCGAGGCCGCGGTCAGGTCGGCGTACGTGATGAGGGCGCTGCCCTCGGCACGCCGGGCGGTGCCGCGCGTGTAGTCCCCGTTCAGGGTCACGCCGCGGAAGCTCGCGTCGAGCTCCGCGAGGCGGGTCTTGCGGCCGTCCGCCATCGCCTCGACGCCGCGCAGCTTCAGGTCGACCCGGTCCAGGTCCCGGCTGGCCGCCTGGGTCAGGAACGGGAAGCCGTGTATCTCCACCTCCGCGGTGCCCGCCAGGCCCTGGCGGGACTGGATCCGGTCCGCGAGCTGGTTCTCGGCGTACCCGGCCGCCCAGCGGTCCGCGCCGACGAAGAGCGCCCCCATAACCACACCGATGATCACGACCACACGTAGAAAGCGCACGTGCCCCTCCCCTGCTACTTGTCGGTTCGTGCGCCTAGTTGACCATGCCCGTTGTCGAGCAGGGATCAGCCCACCACCCGCCCGATCAGGTACACGGCGGGCGCGGCGGCCGCCAGCGGCAGCGCGACCCCGGCCGTCATGTGGACGAACTTCGACGGGTAGTCGTACGCCGCCACGCGCAGCCCGATCAGCGCGCACACCCCGGCGACGAGGCCGACCAGGGCCCCGCCCGCCCCGAGGGAGTTCAGCCCGCCGACTGCGATGCCGGCCCCGGCGGCGGCAGCCAGCGAGAGGCCGACGGAGGGCGCGGTGGGCAGCGGCAGGGCGCGGGCGACGACGGCGACCGCGACGGCGGCCGCGCCGACGGTGACGGCGGCGGAGTCCGCGGCCAGGTAGCCGGCGCAGACGATCGCGAGGGCGGCGGAGGCCACCGAGGCCATCAGCCCGTACATCCGCTCGTCGGGGTCGGCGTGGCTGCGCAGCTGGAGCACGAGGGTGAGCAGCACCCAGGCGCCGAGGGTGCCGACGATCGCGCCGGGCCCGTACGGGTCGTCCACCGCGAGCACGGCCGCGTCGGCGACCAGGGCCCCGGCGAAGGCGAGGGCGATGCCCTGGCGGGCCGGCCACATGCCGTTGAGGCGGAACCAGCCGGCCGCGGTGAGCCCCTGGAGGGCGACCAGCGGCACGAGCAGGGCGTACGTCCCGAAGGCGGCGGCCGCGGCGAGCAGCACCCCGAGGGCGGCGGTCAGCAGGGCGGGCTGCGGGCCGGGGTCGATGATCGGCGACCGGCCCTCGGCGCGGGCCTGGGCGGGGTCGACGGCCCGCAGGGTGTTCCCGGCGAGGGTCGGCGGGGAGTACGCGGGCTCCTCCCCGGCCTCCTCCGCGGGAGCGGGCGCGGCGTGGGCCGGACCCCGGGCCGGGGCGGCCCCGGGACCGGGGTAGGGCGGCAGGTAGGCCGTCTGCGCGGCGGCCGGGCCCGCGGGCTGCCCGGCGGCGGCCGGGCCCGCGGGCGCGGACCGCTCGGGCGCCGGTTCGGCGGCCTGGGGCGGCAGGTACGCCGTCTGCTCGGCGGCGGAGGCCTCCGGCCAGCCGGTGGCGGCGCCGCCGCCGCCATGGGACCAGTCCTGGGCGGGGGCCTGGGGGGCCGGGGCCTGGGGGGCCGGGGCCTGGTGGGCGGGGGCCTGGTGGGCGGTCTCCCGGGGGGCGGTCTCCCGCGGGGCCGGAGCCTCGTCGCGGAACCACCCCTCCGGCGCCGCGGAAGCCTGCTCCCGCTCCCCTGCCCGGTCCTGGTCCTCGGCCCGGTACGGCGGCAGGTACGCCGTCGCCTCGGCCGGGGCCTCCTGGTACGGCGGCAGGTACGCCGTCGCCTCGGCCGGGGCCTCCTGGTACGGCGGCAGGTACGCCGTCGCCTCGGCCGGGGTCTCCCGGTAGGGCGGGAGGTACGCCGTCTCGGCGGCGGCGGGGGCCGCCGTGCCGCCGTCCTGCGGCCAGCCGGGGGCGGGCGCGGCCGCCTGCGCCTCGTCGCGGGACCACCCGTCGCGAGCGGCCGCCTGCGGGTACGCCTGCGGCTGCGGCTGCTGGTCCTGCTGCCCGTACCCCTGCTGGTCCTGCTGCCCGTAGGACTGCGGCCCGGGCTGCTGGGCCTGGGCGGCCGCCTGCGGGTACGCCTGCGGCTGCGGGGCCTGCGGGGCCTGCTGCTGCGGGTACCCCTGCTCGGGCTGCTGCCCGTACGACTGCGGCCCGGGCTGGGCCTGCTGTCGCGGGTCCGCCGGGGCCGCGTACGGCTGCCCGTACGACCCGGCGTCCGGCGCGGCGCCGGTTCCCGGGCCACCGGCGACCTCAGCGGGGGCCTCGTCGCGGAACCACCCCTCGGGCGCCACCGGACGGCCGGGGGCCTCGCCCTGCGGCACGTGCACCGGCTGGTAGCTGGTGTCCCAGGTGTCGGACTGCCAGGTCTGGGTCCCGTACGGGTCCTGCGGCTGCGGCTGCGCCTGCGCCTCGGCCCGGGCGGCCTGAGCCTGGGCCTGGGCCTGCGCGTGCTGCTGTCGCTGGTGTTCTTCGGGCGTACTCATCGGCTCCCGCTCACCCGCCCGCGAACGGCGGGAGCACCTCGACGGTGCCCCCCTCGGTCAGCTGGACGGAATCGTGCGGGCGCTTGCCCACAGGCTCTTCGTTCACAAGGAAGGAGCAGCGCAGCAGGACCCGGGTCAGCTCCCCGGGGTGGCGTTCCCGCACGGCGTCGAGCGCCTCGGCCAGGGTGCGCGCCGAGTACGGCTCCTCCGCCGTCTTGGCCGCGGACTTGGCCGCCGCCCAGTAGCGGATGGTTCCGGTTGCCACTGCTGCTCCTATCGTCGGCTCTCTACCGTCGGCCTCCATGATGACCCCTCCTACCCCCCGCTCCCACGCGCATCCACGCGCCCCGCGTGCACCCGGAGGGTCCGCCGGAGGGCCGTCGATCAGGTGAAACCGGGGCATACACAGGGCAGGGCGTGGCAGGAACCACAGAATCGGTATCGGTAGAAGCCTCGGCCACGAAAGCGCCGGTGGGCTATTCTGCTGCGAAGAGGATCCGGGCAACGTTGCCCCCGGGTCCTTTTGTGCTTTCAGCGCGTTGAACAGAACGAGAACGTGGTGTCCCTCCGGGCCTCAGGGCGCGGGGCCGGCCGGGACACCGCACACGAGGCACGAGGCACGACGCACGCACGACGCACGCACTACGTACGAAGCAGTACCGCGCACGTCCTCGACGGGACCGAGGAGGAACCGACGTGATGGACCAGCGAACCGTGTTCGACCGCCCGACCCGGGCAGGTGATCGGGCATGAGCTCTCTCCTGCTGCTGACCAACGCCCTGCAGCCGTCGACCGAGGTGCTGCCCGCCCTCGGCCTGCTGCTGCACAACGTCCGGGTGGCACCCGCCGAGGGCCCCGCCCTCGTGGACACCCCCGGCGCCGACGTGATCCTCGTCGACGGCCGCCGCGACCTGCCGCAGGTGAGGTCGCTGTGCCAGCTGCTCCGCTCCACCGGGCCGGGCTGCCCGCTGCTCCTCGTCGTCACCGAGGGCGGCCTGGCGGCCGTCACCGCCGACTGGGGCATCGACGACGTACTCCTGGACACCGCGGGCCCCGCCGAGGTCGAGGCGCGGCTGCGGCTGGCCACGGGCCGCCAGCAGATGGGCTCGGACGACTCCCCGATGGAGATCCGCAACGGCGACCTGTCGGTCGACGAGGCGACGTACTCGGCCAAGCTGAAGGGCCGGGTCCTGGACCTGACCTTCAAGGAGTTCGAGCTGCTGAAGTACCTCGCGCAGCACCCGGGCCGGGTCTTCACCCGCGCCCAGCTGCTCCAGGAAGTCTGGGGCTACGACTACTTCGGCGGCACCCGGACGGTGGACGTCCACGTACGGCGGCTGCGCGCCAAACTGGGTCCCGAGCACGAGTCGCTGATCGGCACGGTCCGCAACGTCGGCTACCGCTTCGTCACTCCCGAGAAGGTCGAGCGGGCGGCGGCGGAGGCCGCGGCCCAGGCGGCGGCGCAGCTGGCGGCGCAAACCGCCTCAGCCACCTCCCGGGCGGCCTCGCAGAACGCCGCCCAGGACGCCGCCCAGGACGCCCCGGCCGTCACCCGGGCGGCCGAAGACCCTGTGAGCATCCACTCCGCAGGACGCCCTGCCCAGAGGTAGGTCACCCCGCGTAGACTGCCGCGCGTGGCCAAGGTGACGCGGGATGACGTGGCGCGACTTGCGGGTACCTCTACCGCCGTCGTGAGCTACGTCATCAACAACGGACCCCGGCCGGTTGCCCCGGCCACGCGCGAGCGTGTCCTCGCCGCGATCAAGGAGCTGGGCTATCGCCCGGACCGGGTCGCCCAGGCGATGGCCTCACGGCGCACCGACCTCATAGGCATGATCGTCCCGGACGCCCGGCAGCCGTTCTTCGCGGAGATGGCGCACGCGGTCGAGCAGGCCGCCGCCGAGCGCGGAAAGATGGTCCTGGTCGGGAACTCCGACTACCGCGACGAGCGCGAGGTCCACTACCTCCGGGCGTTCCTCGGCATGCGGGTCTCGGGCCTGATCCTGGTCAGCCAGGGCATGAGCGAGCGCGCGGCCTCCGAGATCGAGGCCTGGGACGCGCGGATCGTGCTGCTGCACGAGCGTCCCGAGGCGATCGACGACGTCGCCGTCGTCACGGACGACATCGGCGGCGCCCAGCTCGCCACCCGCCACCTGCTGGAGCACGGGCACCCGTACGTGGCCTGCCTCGGCGGCGTGGAGAACACCCCCGAGGTGGGCGACCCGGTGGCCGACCACGTCGAGGGCTGGCGCCGGGCCATGCTGGAGTCCGGCCGCTCGGTGGAGGGCCGGCTGTTCCAGGCCCCGTACAACCGCTACGACGCGTACCAGGTGGCCCTGGAGGTCCTTTCCGGGCCGGACCGCCCCCCGGCGATCTTCTGCGCGACGGACGACCAGGCGATCGGCGTCCTGCGGGCCGCCCGGGAGCTGCGCATCGACGTGCCGGGCGAGCTGGCCGTGGCCGGGTTCGACGACGTCAAGGAGGCGGCCCTGACGGACCCGCCGCTGACGACGATCGCCTCCGACCGCCCGGCGATGGCGCGGGCCGCGGTGGACCTGGTGCTGGACGACGGGCTGCGGGTCGCGGGGTCGCGGCGGGAGCGGCTGAAGCAGTTCCCGTCGGCGCTGGTGATCCGGCGGTCGTGCGGCTGCCGGTAGCTTCCGGCGGTCGGTGGGGGTGTGCTCCGGCTCGGCCGGCGCCGTGCGCCCCAGGTCCCCTGGGCCCCGGCCCCGTGCGTTTTCTCCCTGCGGGCCGGCTTCTCGGGGCTCCGCCCCGAACCCCGCGCCTCAAACGCCGGCGGGGCTGGATGTGGGCGCTGTCGGCTCGGACGTGTCGGCTCGGCGCTTTATAGCGGGCCGCGGGGTTCGAGGTCGTGACGGATGGGGTTCGGGGCGGTAGAGGGGCGGCGGGCGGCTTCTCGCGGGTCCTTATATCGGGCATACGCGGTTCTGTCGGGCTTCTCAGGCCAGGCTCAGGAAGCTCTCATGATCCGCGGACAGAGTCTGAGACATGACCGACAGCTTCCGCCGCGAAGGCGAGTACCCGCAGGAGAACCGCCCGGCCCAGGACGCGGCGGGGGCCTCGTACCCGCCGCCGCCCGCGTATCCGCCCGCCCCCGCGCCCGGCTGGCACGAGGCGCACCGGCCCCCGGTCATGCAGGGCGAGACGGCGCCCCCGGCGACCACCGCCTGGAGCGGCCCCGCCCACGCGGCGCCCTCGCCGCGGGCCAGGAAGCCGGTCGCGCTGCTGGCCGCCGTGGCGCTCGCCGCGGCCGTCATCGGCGGCGGCACCGCGGCCGCCGTCCAGCAGTTCGTCGGCCACTCGGCCGCCGGCTCCGGGGGCGGGGTCAGCGGCTCCAACGTCTCGCAGTCCAACATCGGCACCGTCTCCGGCGTCGCCGAGCAGGTCAGCCCCTCCGTGGTCCGCATCGACACGCGCACCGGCTCCGGCCAGGGCACCGGTTCCGGCATCGTGCTCACCGCGGACGGCGAGATCGTCACCAACAACCACGTGATCAGCGGTGCCTCGGAGATCCAGGTGACGATGAGCGACGGCACGAAGTACGGTGCCAAGATCGTCGGCACCGATCCCGACAAGGACCTCGCCCTGATCAAGCTCGAGGGGGCGAGCGGCCTCAAGCCCGCCAAGCTCGGCAACTCCGGCGGTCTGAAGGTCGGCGACCAGGTCGTCGCCATCGGCTCCCCCGACCGCCTCACCGGCACCGTCACCAGCGGCATCGTCTCCGCGCTGGAGCGCGAGGTGAACGTGCCGAAGTCGGAGCAGCAGTCCCCGCAGAGCCAGCAGCAGGGAGGCGGCTTCCCGTTCTCCTACGGCGGCCGGCAGTTCAACGGGAACACCGGCTCGGAGACCACCTCGTACAAGGCCATCCAGACGGACGCCTCGCTCAACCCCGGCAACTCCGGCGGCGCCCTCGTCAACATGAACGGCGAGATCGTGGGCATGCCGTCCGCGATCTACTCCCCGTCCAGCGACGCTGCCGGCGCCGGCAGCGTCGGCCTCGGCTTCGCCATCCCGGTCGACACCGTCAAGGCCGACCTCGACTCCCTCCGCAAGGGCGGCCCGGGCGCCGGCCAGGGCAGCGGCGACGACGGCACCGGCTCCGCCGCGAACGGCTTCGGCACCTCCTACTAGCCCGCCCGTGCGAGGCTGGAAGGCGCCGCCGCGCACCGACCGCACACCCCTGGGGGAGCATCCATGAACGCCGCCGAAGGCGACCAGCAGCGCATCCTCGTCGTCGACGACGAGCCGGCCGTGCGCGAGGCCCTGCGCCGCAGTCTCGCCTTCGAGGGGTACGCCGTGGAGACCGCCGTCGACGGGATCGACGCCCTCGACAAGGCGGCCTCGTACGCTCCCGACCTGATCGTGCTGGACATCCAGATGCCCCGGATGGACGGCCTGACCGCGGCCCGCCGGCTGCGCGCCGCCGGCGGCGTGACCCCCGTCCTGATGCTCACCGCCCGGGACACCGTCGGCGACCGCGTCACCGGCCTCGACGCGGGCGCCGACGACTACCTCGTCAAGCCGTTCGAGCTCGACGAGCTGTTCGCCCGGGTCAGGGCCCTGCTGCGCCGCAGCTCGTACGCCACCCCGCGGAGCGGCGGCGCGGAGCACGAGGACGCGCTGGTCTTCGGCGACCTGCGCATGGACCTCGCCACCCGCGAGGTCACCCGGGCCGGGCGGCCGGTGGAGCTGACCCGTACCGAGTTCACCCTGCTGGAGATGTTCCTCGCGCACCCGCGCCAGGTCCTGACCCGCGAGCAGATCCTCAAGACCGTGTGGGGCTTCGACTTCGAGCCCAGCTCCAACTCCCTGGACGTGTACGTGATGTACCTGCGCCGCAAGACCGAGGCCGGCGGCGAGCCCCGCGTCGTCCACACCGTGCGCGGGGTGGGCTACGTGCTGCGCGCCGGCGAGAGCGGGCCCGAGTGAGCCCGACGGCCAGGTTCCGCGCGCTGCCGCTGCGCTCCCGGCTGGCGCTGCTGGTCGCGGTCGCGGTGGCGGTCGCCGTGGCCGCCGTGGCGGCGGTGTCCTGGGTGATGGTGCGGGCCCAGCTGCGGGACCAGCTGGACCGCTCGCTGATGGCCACCAACCCGAACCCGCAGGTGGGGCGGGTACTGGACGGGGGGCGCTGCGTGACCCGCCCCGCCGAGTCGCAGCAGGACATCGCCGGGAACCTGAACGCGACGGTCCAGATCGTCACCGCCCAGGGCGGGCACTGCTGGGTGAGCGGGCCGGCGACCCTGCCCGTGACCGCCGTCGACAAGGAGATCGCGGCGGGCAAGCGGCGGGCCACCCTGCAGGACGTGACGACCTCCGACGGCGTCGACATGCGCGTCTACACGACGCCCGCGCAGGTGGTGTCCGGCGGGCCCGTGTTCGGCATCTCCATCGCCAAGCCGCTCGCCGACATCGACAAGCCGCTGTCCACCCTGGCCTGGGTGCTGCTGTTCGTGTCCGGCGTCGGCGTGGTCGGCGCGGGCGCCGCCGGACTGTGGGTGGCCCGTACGGGGCTGCGGCCGGTCGACGAGCTGACCGACGCCGTCGAGCACATCGCCCGGACCGAGGACCTGACCGTACGGATCCCCGACGACGGCGACGACGAGATCGCCCGCCTGTCGCGGTCCTTCAACTCCATGACGGCCGCGCTCGCCTCCTCCCAGACGCGCCAGGCCCGGCTGATCGCGGACGCCGGGCACGAGCTGCGCACCCCGCTCACCTCGCTCCGTACGAACATCGAGCTGCTCGCCCGCAGCGAGGACACCGGGCGGGCCATCCCGCCCGAGGACCGCAGGGAGCTGCTGGCCTCGGTGAAGGCGCAGATGACGGAGCTCGCCGCGCTGATCGGGGACCTCCAGGAGCTGTCCCGGCCGGACGCGGTCCCCCCCGGCCCGCTCGGGGTGGTGGCGCTGCACGAGATCGCCGGGACCGCGCTGTCCCGGGCCCGGCTGCGCGGCCCGGAGCTGGACTTCAGCTCCGCCCTGGAGCCCTGGTACGTACGGGGCGAGGCGCCCGCGCTGGAGCGGGCGGTGGTCAACGTCCTGGACAACGCGGTGAAGTTCAGCCCGCCGGGCGGCACGGTCGAGGTGACGCTGCGGGCGGGCGCGCTGACCGTACGGGACCACGGGCCGGGCATCCCGGCCGAGGACCTCCCGCACGTCTTCGAGCGGTTCTGGCGCTCCCCGTCGGCGCGCGCCCTGCCCGGCAGCGGGCTGGGCCTGTCGATCGTGGCCCGTACGGTGCAGCGCGCGGGCGGCACGGCGCTGCTGCGCGCGGCCCGGGACGGCGGCCCGGGCACGGAGGCGGTGCTCCGCATCCCGGGCGCGCCGGCCCCGCCGCCGTCAGTTGTGCCGGATCAGTGAGGCGACCAGGCCGCCCCGGGTGTTCGGGAAGTCCATCGGGACGATGCCGAGGCCCGTGCGGCCGGCCATCTCGCCGCCGTCGACGAAGCCGTGGACCTGGGGGTTCAGGCGGTCGGAGTTCCAGCGGGGCGGCATGTAGGCGGCGGTGCTGGCGTAGTTGACGAAGAGCTTGCCGGGCTGCTGGACGGCGCGGCGGAAGTGGTTCTCGATCTTGCCGCGCTTGGCGAAGGGCTCGGCATTGTACTCGTCCTGGATGTCGAAGACGTTGCCGTCGCCGTAGCGCAGGCCGGGCAGGCCGCCGTTGTCGGCGAGGAGGACGACCTTGCCGCGGGCCTGGCCGAGGGTCGGCAGGGTGTCGGCGATGCGGAAGAGCGGGCGCCAGCCCCGGTTGTCGAGGTAGTCGTCGAAGACCGCGCGGAAGGTGGCGTCGCTGTCGCCGGAGTACTCCTGCTTGACCCGCATGAGGACGGTCTCGGAGGGGTGGGCGGCGAGGAAGTTCCAGCAGGCCACCAGGACGTCGCCGAACATCAGGTCCTGGAAGAAGGCCGCGTGGTGGATGGCGAACGATCCGCCCGTGACCCGGCAGCGGACGTCGAGGAAGCGGATGCCGGAGTCGAGCTGCTGCGCGATCGAGGTGTTCTGGCAGGCGACGTAGAGACCGCCCTTGGTGGCACCGGAGTCGTGGGTGCCGGGGATGGTCATCCGCTGGAGGGGCGTGGCGTCGCCGAGGCCCGCCATCCAGTCCTGGGTGCCGCGCGTCCTGGCGGAGGCGGGGGCCGCCGTCCCCAGTCCGGTCGCCGCGCCGGTGCCCGCCGCCAGTGCTCCGACCAGAAATGCCCGCCGGTCCAGTCCCATGTCCGCCCCTTCGCCGACCCGGTGATGGGCGGATTATGGCGTGAACACCTCAGGAATGCGACCCGCCGGCAGCACCGGATCCGGGCGGCGTACGGGCCGCGCCCCCCTCGTCCAGCAGCCCGGCCAGCCCGCGCAGCCCCGCCACCAGCTCCCGGCCGGTCGGCGCCTGCTCCGGATCGGTCAGAGCCTGCACCATCACCCCGGTCATCAGCGCGATCTGCACCGATCCCAGGCTCCGGGCGTCGGCCTCGGCCACCTCGGACTCAGGCACCCCCCGCAGCAGCGCGGCCACGTGCGGGCGGGCGGCGCGCTGGCCGGCGGCCAGCGCGGCGAGCAGCTCCGGCGAGGACTGCGCGTGCACGAAGGCCTCCACGTTGGCGATCCACAGCCAGCGCAGCTCGCCGAAGTTGCGCACCTTGCGGTCCCACATGTCGGCGAACCGCTCCTCGGCGCTCTCGCCCTCCCCCGCGAGCCCGCCGACGGCGTCGCTCCACTCGTCGACGGCCGCGAAGAGCGCCTGGTTCAGCAGCGCCTCGCGCGAGCCGAAGTGGTAGCCGATCGCGGCCATGCTCACCTGCGAGGCCGCGGCGATGTCGCGCACGGTCGTGCGCAGATAGCCCTTCTCCTCCAGGCAGCGGCGCGCTCCGGCCAGCAGGTCCTCGCGATTTCCCATGGCGGGATCGTAGCCGCGGGCCGTTTTGGGCAAGCGCCCTACACAAACGTATTGCGCACATGCCCAAGTCCTGTCAGGCTGGGGACACCGAAAGACAGAACGGGGAGAACGCATGCGCCACGACCTCACGATCGACGACCGCACCCTGTCCTACCTGGACTTCGGCGGGCCCGGCCGCCCGCTCCTGGCCCTGCACGGCGGCCTGTCCGAAGGCGCCCACTTCGCCGGCCTGGCCGCCGCCCTCGGCGACGACTGGCGGGTCATCGCCCCCGACCAGCGCGGCCACGGCGACTCCGACCGCGCCGGCGCGTACGACCGCGCCGGATACGTCGCCGACGCCATCGCCCTGCTGGAACACCTCGGCCTCACCGCCGCACCCGTGGCGGTCCTCGGCTTCTCGCTCGGCGGGCTCAACGCCTACCGGCTGGCCGCCGACCGCCCCGACCTGGTCTCCGCGCTCGTCAACGTCGACGCCCCCGTGGAGATCCCGGGCCCCCTCGGCCACGGCTTCCTCGACTTCCTGCCCGACCTCCCGTACACCGCGGGGACCCGCGAGGAACTCGTCACGGCCTGCGGTCCGTTCGGCGAGGGCGTCGCACCCTTCCTGCGGCCCCTCCCCGACGGCTCCGGCTGGCGGCTGCCGTTCCACCCGCAGGACACCATGGCGACCGTGGAGCAGGGGTACGGGTCCCACTGGGACACCTGGCTCGCGAGCGACTGCCCGGCCCTGCTCGTCCACGGCCTGCGCAGCACGGCCCTGCCTCAGGCCCAGGCCGACGCGATGGTCGCGCGACGCCCGGGGACGGCGTACGTCGGCCTCGACACGGAGCACTACGTCCCGTTCCAGGACCCGGAGGGCTTCACCCAGGCGGTCAGGACGTTCCTGGCCGGCCTCTGAGTCCCTCCCCCACGGGGAACGCCGAAGGGGCGGCGGGCCCGAACGGCCCACCGCCCCTTCGGGCGCGCTCTTCGCGTGAGGGACGCGCCGGGGCGCGTCGAACCAGCGGTACGGGAGTACTACTTGACGACCGTGATCCGGTTCGCCGCCGGCGGGGCGATCGGGGACGTCTCGGAGGAGTTGGCCGTCAGGTAGGCGTTGAAGCAGTCCAGGTCGGACGCGCCCACCAGCTTGTTCTTGTGCTCCTTCAGGACGGTGAAGCCGTCACCGCCGCCCGCCAGGAACTCGTTCATCGCGACGCGGTAGGTCGTGGCCGGGTCGATCGGCGCGCCGTTCAGCTTCACCGAGTCCACGACGATGCGGTCCGCACCGGCCTTCGTCGTGTCCAGGGTGTACGTGAAGCCCTTCGACACCTGCAGGATCTTCGGGCTCGGCCCGTTGACCGGGCCGCTGACCTGCTGCTGGAGCGTGGTGATCAGCTGGGCGCCGGTCAGGTCCACGACGTTCATCATGTTGGTGAACGGCTGGACCGTGAAGGCCTCGCCGTAGGTGACGACGCCGTCGCCCTCCTGGCCCGAGGCCTTGTAGGCGAGGTCCGAGCGGATGCCGCCCGGGTTCATGAGCGCCAGCTGCGCGCCGCCCTTGCCGGCCGGGGCCAGCGCCTCCAGCTGCGCGTCGGCGATCAGGTCGCCCAGCGGCTTCTCGAACTCCGGCGAGCCGCGGCCCGGGATGTCCGCCGAGATGAAGCCCTGCGGGCGGTTGGCGACCGGGGCCGCCAGCTGGTTCCAGCGCTGGATCAGCTCGGTCATGTCCGCGGCCTTGGGCTGCTCGCGGTTGACGACCTTGTTGACCGGCTTCGGCGAGGTGACCGGCGTACGGACTATGTCCTTGGTCTGCCGGTCGTACTTCAGCGTGGTGTCCGTGTACAGGCGGCCGATGGAGGCGGCCGAGGTGACCGTACGCGGGTTGCCCGCCGGGTCGGGGATGTTGCAGGCGTACGCCTGGTGCGTGTGGCCGGTCACCAGCGCGTCGACCTTCGGGTCCACGTTCTTGGCGATGTCGACGATCGCACCGGAGATGCCGGCGCCCGCGCCCGGGGCGTCGCAGTCGTAGTTGTACGCGCCGTTCGCGGGCAGACCGCCCTCGTGGATCAGCGCGACGATCGACTTCACGCCCTGCTTGTTCAACTCGGCCGCGTACTTGTTGATCGACTCGATCTCGTCGCCGAACTTCAGGCCCTTGACGCCCTCGGCGGTCACGATGTCCGGAGTGCCCTCCAGGGTGACGCCGATGAAGCCGATCTTCACGTCCCCCTTCTTCCAGATGAAGGTGGGCGACATCAGCGGACGCTTCGTCTTCGCGTCCGTCACGTTCGCCGCGAGGTACGGGAACTCGGCGCCCTCGAAGGTCTTGCCGTTCTCGTAACAGCCCTCGACGGGGTGGCAGCCGCCGTACGCCATGCGGCGCAGCTCGGTCTTGCCCTCGTCGAACTCGTGGTTGCCGACGCTGGAGACGTCGAGGTCGAGCTTGTTCAGCGCCTCGATGCTCGGCTCGTCGTGGAAGAGCCCGGACAGCATCGGGCTGCCGCCGATCATGTCACCGGCGGCGGCGGTGACGGAGTACTCGTGGCCCTTGCGGGCCTCGCGCAGGCTGGTCGCGAGGTACTCGACCCCGCCCGCGGGTATGGCTTTGGTGGTGCCGTCGGCCTGACGTTCGGTCACGGTGCCGGAGGAGCCCTGCGGGGGCTCCAGGGTGCCGTGGAAATCGTTGAACGAGAGCATCTGCACATCGACGGTCCGGCTCTTGGCCGCACCGCCACCACTCGCGGCACCGGCCGGCAGTGCGGCGGCGACCATCGCCCCGGCCCCGGCCGTGACGGCGAGGGCGGTGAGGGTCAACCGGCGGGAGCGGCGGAGCCGTTGTGGCGTCGCTGACATTTGTTCCCCTTTGTGGACAGCGAGACAGCTTGGGAGGTCCGCCGCAGCCTATGGTCAACGCGCGTAGCGCGACAGGGGGGTACGGGTATCGAGGTGGTTACGCGCAGAAGACGGACCGGCGCCCGGGCCGCGCTCCACCGCACGACCCCCGCGGTCGTAGGCTCGTGCCATGACTGACGCAGCAGCGGCCCTGGAGCCGGGACGGCAGATTGAGACCCTCGACGAACTGACGGAGGACCAGGCCGACGCCGTACTCGCCCTGATCGAGGACGCGGCGCGCACGGACGGCACCACCGCCGTCTCCGAACAGGGCCGGCTCCAGCTGCGCGGCGGCCCGCGCGAGGGCATCCGGCACTTCCTGCTCACCGCGGACGGCCGGCTCGCGGGGTACGGGCAGCTGGAGGACACCGACCCGGTCGAGGCCCCGGCCGCCGAGCTCCTCGTCCACCCCGCGCTGCGCGGACGCGGGCACGGGCGGGCCCTGGGATCGGCCCTGCTCGCCGGCTCCGGCAAGCGGCTGCGGGTGTGGGCGCACGGCGGCAAGTCCGCCGCCCGGCACCTCGCGCAGGTCCTCGGCCTGACCCTCTTCCGCGAACTGCGCCAGCTGCGCCGTCCCCTCGGCGCCGACGCGACCCCGCTGCCCGGGGCGGCCCTGCCGGCCGGGGTGACCGTGCGCACCTTCGTCCCCGGCGCGGACGACGCGGCCTGGCTCGCCGTGAACGCGGCCGCCTTCGCCCACCACCCCGAGCAGGGCTCGCTGACGCAGCGCGACCTGGACGACCGGATCGCCCAGCCGTGGTTCGACCCCGAGGGCTTCTTCCTCGCGGAGCGCGACGGGGAGCTCGTCGGATTCCACTGGACGAAGGTCCACGCGGCGGACCGGCTCGGCGAGGTGTACGTGGTCGGCGTCCGCCCCGGCGCCCAGGGCGGCGGCCTCGGCAAGGCCCTCACGGCGATCGGCCTGCGCCACCTGGCGGACCGGGGCCTGCCCACGGCGATGCTGTACGTGGACGCCGACAACCCGGCGGCCCTCGCCGTGTACGAGGGACTCGGCTTCACCACCCACGAGGTGGACCTGATGTACCGCACCGAAAGCTGACCCCGCCCGGGCCCGGGACCCCGCCCACCGGAACCCGCCCCCGGGCCCCAGACCCCACCCAGCCGCGCACGCAACAAGGCCGGGCCAAAATCAGCCCCGCCGGCGTTTGAGGCGCGGGGTCCGGGGCGGAGCCCCGGCAACGGCGCCGCACGGAACCCGGCACGGCCCCCGCCACCCCCCGGAGCCCCGCACGGGCCCCGGCACGGGACCCCGTACCCCCAAGCCCCGCCCGGGACCCGGCCCGCCCCGCGCAAGCGACTCGTGCGCCAGCCGGACCCGGGAAGCCACACGCCATTCACCGGGCATTAAGACGCGCTTGCGACCCTCCCGGCATGCAGCCCCGACTCCGACTGACGGCCGACACGTCCGACGCGCCTGTCCTGCCGCTTGCACGGAAGAATGGAGCCATGAGCCACCAGTCCAGCGCGGGCCCCACCGAGGTCCCCGCCCAGCACCCGTCCCACACGTCCCCCGCCTCCGTCACGGGCGCGCACGCACGGATAGGTTCCATCTCCGCGCACCGCCCGCACGTCGATCTCGAACCCGATCTCGACTCCGACCTGGACGCCTACGACGACAAGGACGGCGGCGAGCTGCCACCGGGCCGCTTCCTCGACCGCGAGCGCAGCTGGCTGGCCTTCAACGAGCGGGTGCTGGAGCTCGCCGAGGACCCGACGACGCCCCTGCTGGAGCGCGCGAACTTCCTGGCGATCTTCGCCAGCAACCTTGACGAGTTCTTCATGGTCCGGGTCGCCGGCCTCAAACGGCGCATCGCGACCGGAGTCGCCACCCGTTCGGCCTCCGGCCTGCAGCCCCGCGAGGTGCTGGACCTGATCTGGACGCGCTCGCGCGAGCTCATGGCCCGCCACGCCGCCTGCTTCCAGCAGGACATCTGCCCGGCGCTGGCCGAGGAGGGCGTCCACCTCATCCGCTGGCCCGACCTCACGGAGAAGGAGCAGGCCCGCCTCTTCACACTGTTCCGGAACCAGATCTTCCCGGTGCTGACCCCGCTGGCCGTGGACCCCGCGCACCCCTTCCCGTACATCTCCGGCCTGTCCCTCAACCTGGCCGTCGTCGTGCGCAACCCCGTCAGCGGCCACCGCCACTTCGCCCGGGTCAAGGTCCCGCCGCTCCTCTCCCGCTTCCTGGAGGCCTCCCCGCAGCGCTATGTCCCGCTGGAGGACGTCATCGCCGCGCACCTGGAGGAGCTGTTCCCCGGCATGGAGGTGCTCGCGCACCACATGTTCCGCGTGACCCGCAACGAGGACCTGGAAGTGGAGGAGGACGACGCCGAGAACCTCCTGCAGGCCCTGGAGAAGGAGCTCATGCGGCGCCGCTTCGGGCCGCCGGTCCGCCTGGAGGTCGAGGAGTCCATCGACCCGGGGGTGCTGGACCTCCTCGTGCAGGAGCTGAAGGTCAACTCCTCCGAGGTCTACCCGCTGCCCGGCCCGCTCGACCTGACCGCCCTCTTCGGGATCGCCTCGCTGGACCGGCCGGAGCTGAAGTACCCGAAGTTCGTCGGCGGCACCCACCGGGACCTCGCCGAGGTCGAGTCCGCCTCCGCCCCCGACATCTTCGCGGCGCTGCGCGAGCGGGACGTGCTGCTGCACCACCCGTACGACTCCTTCTCCACCTCGGTGCAGGCCTTCCTGGAGCAGGCCGCCGCCGACCCGGACGTACTCGCGATCAAGCAGACGCTGTACCGCACCTCCGGCGACTCCCCGATCGTGGACGCCCTGATCGACGCCGCCGAGGCCGGCAAGCAGGTCCTCGTGCTCGTCGAGATCAAGGCCCGCTTCGACGAGCGGGCCAACATCAAGTGGGCGCGCAAGCTGGAGGAGTCCGGCTGCCACGTCGTGTACGGGCTGGTCGGCCTCAAGACGCACTGCAAGCTGTCGCTCGTCGTCCGCCAGGAGGGCGACCAGCTGCGCCGCTACTCCCACGTCGGCACCGGCAACTACCACCCCAAGACCGCCCGGCTCTACGAGGACCTCGGCCTGCTCACCGCGGACCCGCAGGTCGGCGCGGACCTCTCCGACCTCTTCAACCGGCTGTCCGGCTACTCGCGGCGCGAGACCTACCGCCGGCTGATCGTCGCCCCGCGCTCGCTGCGCGACGGGCTGATCGCGCGGATCGACAAGGAGGCCGACCACCACCGGGCCGGCCGCCCGGCGTACGTGCGCCTCAAGATGAACTCGATCGTCGACGAGGCCCTCATCGACTCCCTCTACCGGGCCGCCCAGGCGGGCGTGCCGGTCGACATCTGGGTCCGCGGCATCTGCGCGGTGCGGCCCGGTGTCCCCGGGCTCTCGGAGAACATCCGGGTCCGCTCGGTCCTCGGCCGCTTCCTGGAGCACTCCCGGGTCTTCGCCTTCGGCAACGGCGGCGAGCCCGAGGTGTGGATCGGCAGCGCCGACATGATGCACCGCAACCTCGACCGCCGCATCGAGGCACTGGTCAGGGTCGCCGACCCGGCCCACCGCGCGGCACTGGACCGGATGCTGGAGACCGGCATGTCCGACGCCACCTCCTCCTGGCACCTGGGCCCGGACGGCGAATGGACCCGGCACAGCACGGACTCCGAGGGCCAGCCGCTGCGGCACGTACAGGAGATGCTCATAGACGCCCGGAGGCGCCGGCGTGGCTCAGCCAAACCATGACCCGATGGCGGGCGCGGGTGACGTGCTCGCCGCGTTCCTGCGTTCCCAGGCCACCGCCTTCCTGCGCGGACTGCGCCTGCACGACGAGAGCCCGGCGAACGGCGCCGACTCCACCGGCCGCTCCGAGGCGGCGCGCGGCCTTCGAGGGGCCGCGCGCCGCATCAGCGGCTCCCTGGCGACCTTCCGCGTGGTGACCGAGTCCGCCTGGGCCGACGGGCTGCGCACCGAGCTGGTGTGGCTGTCCTCGACCCTGGCGCACGAGCACGCGTACGCCGCCCGGCTGACCCGGCTGATGGACGCCCTGCACCGGCTCTCGGGCTCCCCCGAGGTCCCCGCCCCGCGCGGCGCCTCGGCGGGAGCGCTCACGGTCGGCTCCGCGCGCGCCGGCGCACTCCTGGAGCGCCAGCTGACCCTCGCCCGTACGCGCGCCCACTCGGCCACCCTCCAGGCGCTCGGTTCCGCACGCTTCCACGCGGTGGCGGACGCGGTGGCCGTCCTGGCCTCGGACGTCCCGTTGGACCCCGTCGCGGCCCGGGGACGGGTCGAGGAGGTCCTGCTCCCGCTCGCGGCGGTGGCCGAAACCCGCCTGTCGGCGGCGGTCGCGGCGCTGCCCCCGGTCGACGGCGGGCACCCGTACGACGCGGACCACGACGGGCTCTGGCACGAGGTGCGCCGCCTGCTCCGGATCCACCGGTACGCCCGCGAGGCGCTCGGCGAGGACGTGGCCCGGGCGGCCGCCGCGGGCGAGGCCCTGGACTGCCACCGCGACGCCGCCGAGGCCGCCGCCGCCTCGGCCACGGCGGCCCGGACCCCGCGCATAGCCCCGGCCACGGCGTACGCCCTGGGGGTGCTGCACGCGGACCAGCGGCACGCGGCAGGGGCGGCCCGCGCCGCCTTCCGTCACGTCTGGCTGCCGGAACCCGCGGTCGCGCCGCGGGCGAGGTAACGGACGAATAACGGATACTTACGCCAGGGTGCGTTCCGGCCCGAACGCACCGGGTCGTCCGCCACGGTTCACCGTCCGTTCACTCGCACCGGTCGGCCACTTCACCTGTCCGGCCTAATTTCGGTGGTGCACGGTGCGAACGCCCGCAGGTCAGGCGGTCCGGCCGGGCACACCGACGTAGCAGTCCTCTTCGCACGCCGCCCCGACACAGAAAGCGGCCGGCGGCTTCTGGAAGGAACACCCGAAAGTGAAGCTTCAGCGCAAGAACCGGCTTCGTGCCTCCGCCCTCGGGGCGCTCGTCGTGTCCGGCGCCCTGGTCCTCACGGCGTGCGGCTCGGACGACAACACGAAGGACAGCGGCTCCGCCAGCGGCAAGCCGTCGACCGCCGCCGCGGGTGACATCAAGTGCGACGGGGCCAAGGGCAAGCTCCTGGCCTCGGGCTCGTCCGCGCAGAAGAACGCGGTCGACCTGTGGGTGAAGAACTACATGGCCGCCTGCACCGGCGTCGAGGTGAACTACAAGTCCTCCTCCTCCGGCGAGGGCATCGTCGCCTTCAACCAGGGCACCGTCGGTTTCGCCGGCTCCGACTCCGCGCTGAAGCCGGAGCAGGTCGAGGAGTCCAAGAAGATCTGCACCGGCGGCCAGGGCATCGACCTGCCGATGGTCGGCGGCCCCATCGCCCTCGGCTTCAACGTCGCGGGCGTCGACAAGCTGAACCTCGACGCCGCCGCGATCGCCAACATCTTCAACGACAAGATCAAGAAGTGGGACGACGAGGCGATCAAGAAGCTGAACCCCGGCATCACGCTTCCCCCCACCGCCATCCAGCACTTCCACCGCTCCGAGGACTCGGGCACCACCGAGAACCTCACCAAGTACCTCAAGGCCGCCGCGCCCGACGCCTGGCCGCACGAGGCCGCGAAGAAGTGGGCCGCCCCGGGCGGCCTCGGCGCCTCCGGCTCCTCGGGCGTCGCCACCCAGGTCAAGCAGGTCGACGGTGCGATCGGCTACTTCGAGCTCTCCTACGCCAGCTCGCAGAACATCAAGACGGTCGACCTGAACACGGGCGCCGCCGCCCCGGTCCCGGCCACCGGTGAGAACGCCTCCAAGGCCATCGCCGCCGCCAAGATCTCCGGCACCGGCTCCGACCTGGCGCTGAAGCTCGACTACACCACCAAGGCCGAGGGCGCGTACCCGATCGTCCTGGTGACGTACGAGGTCGTCTGCGACAAGGGCAACAAGGCCGAGACCCTGCCGACGGTCAAGTCCTTCCTGAACTACACCGCCTCGGACGCCGGCCAGAAGGTCCTCCTGGAGAACGGCTACGCGCCGATCCCCGCCGAGATCAACGCCAAGGTCCGCGAAGTCATCGCCTCGCTCTCCTGATCAAGACCCCGAGGCCGGTCCGCTCCCCCCGTCCGGGGCGGCGGACCGGCCCCGGGACCCTCCCCTTCACCCGGGGGAATCCGGTGCACCGCCGCCAGGGGGCCTCGCCCTCCCACAGACCGGAAAGACCATGGCTTCCACCACACCCACCCCGATAGACACGGCTCCGCCTGTCTCCAGGAGCGAGAGGTCCACCGGCCGCGCCGGTGACAAGATCTTCGCGGGGCTCTCCAAGGGCTCCGGCATCCTGCTCCTGGTGATCATGGCGTCGATCGCCGCCTTCCTCACCTACCGTGCGGTCCTCGCCCTGTCGAAGAACGAGGGGAACTTCCTCACCACCTTCGACTGGAACGCGTCGGCCGACCCGCCCGTCTTCGGCATCGCCGTCCTGCTCTTCGGCACCGTCGTCAGCTCGATCATCGCGATGGTCATCGCGGTTCCGATCGCCGTCGGCATCGCCCTGTTCATCTCGCACTACGCGCCGCGCAAGCTGGCCGCACCCCTCGCCTACGTGGTCGACCTGCTGGCCGCCGTGCCCTCGATCATCTACGGCATCTGGGGCGCCCTCTTCCTCGTACCGCAGCTGAACGGCCTGAACCTCTGGCTGGACGAGTACCTGGGCTGGACGTACGTCTTCGAGCGCACCCAGGTCAGCGTCGCCCGCTCCCTGTTCACCGTCGGCATCCTGCTCGCGATCATGATCCTGCCGATCGTGACCAGCGTCAGCCGCGAGGTCTTCCTCCAGGTCCCGCGCATGAACGAGGAGGCCGCCCTGGCCCTCGGCGCGACCCGCTGGGAGGTCATCCGGATGTCGGTGCTGCCCTTCGGCCGTTCCGGCGTCATCTCCGCCTCGATGCTCGGCCTCGGCCGCGCGCTCGGCGAGACCATGGCCGTGGCGACCGTCCTCTCGCCGAGCTTCCTGATCTCGTTCCACGTCCTGGACCCGGGCGGCGGCACCTTCGCGCAGAACATCGCCGCGAAGTTCGACGAGGCCAACGAGTTCGGCCGCGACGCCCTGATCGCCTCCGGCCTGGTCCTCTTCCTGCTCACCCTGCTGGTCAACGGCGCGGCGCGCCTGATCATCGCCCGTCGCAAGGAATTCTCGGGGGCGAACGCCTGATGAGCCACGCACTCCAGGACCAGCGGCCCGTCCGGGCCCCGAAGTCCGCCGCCCCCGACAGCCTCACCCGAGGCGGCCTGCCCCGCTGGGCTCCGGCCGCCATCGGCGTCCTCGCGGTCGCCCTCGGCTGCGGCACCGGCCTCGTCTTCGGCCTCCACAGCAAGATCCAGTGGGGTCTGATCGCCGCCCTGCTGTTCGTCGCGATCACGTACACCGCCAGCGCGGTGGTGGAGAACCGCCGCCAGGCCAAGGACCGCGTCGCGACCTCCCTCGTGTGGGTCTGCTTCGTCCTCGCCGTCATCCCGCTGCTCTCCCTGATGTGGACCACCATCAGCCGCGGCGTCAAGGTGCTCGACGGGGACTTCCTCGGCCACTCCATGAACGGCGTGACCAGCTTCGAAGAGGGCGGCGGCGTCTACCACGCCCTCCTCGGCACCCTGGAGCAGGTCGCCCTCGCGACGCTGATCGCCGCACCGATCGGCCTGCTGACCGCCGTCTACCTGGTCGAGTACGGCCGGGGCGGACTCGCCAAGGCCGTCACCTTCTTCGTCGACGTCATGACGGGCATCCCCTCGATCGTCGCGGGCCTGTTCATCCTGACGACCTGGAACCTGATGCTCGGCTTCGGCCCCTCCGGCTTCGCAGGCGCGATGGCCCTGTCGATCCTGATGATGCCGGTCGTGGTCCGCTCCACCGAGGAGATGCTCAAGCTCGTCCCGAACGAGCTGCGCGAGGCGGCCCTCGCCCTCGGCGTACCGAAGTGGCGCATGATCCTCAAGGTCGTGCTCCCCACGGCCATCGGCGGCATCGCCACCGGCGTGATGCTGGCCGTCGCCCGCATCGCCGGCGAGACCGCGCCGATCATGCTTCTGGTCTTCGGCACCCAGCTGATCAACAACAACCCCTTCGAAGGCGCCCAGTCCTCGCTCCCGCTGTACATCTGGGAGCAGTACAAGGTCGGCAGTGAAGCCTCCTACGACCGGGCATGGGCCGCAGCGCTCGTCCTGATCGCCTTCGTCATGATCCTGAACCTGGTGGCTCGCGGCATCGCCCGCTGGAAGGCCCCGAAGACCGGTCGCTGACGCGACTCTCCGAAAGCGAAGTGACCCCTCATGGCCAAGCGAATCGACGTCAGCGGCCTCTCCGCCTTCTACGGCGGCCACAAGGCCATCGACGACATCTCGATGACCGTGGAACCCCGCTCGGTGACCGCCTTCATCGGCCCCTCCGGCTGCGGCAAGTCCACCTTCCTGCGCACCCTCAACCGCATGCACGAGGTCACCCCCGGCGGCCGCGTCGAGGGCAAGGTCCTCCTGGACGACGAGAACCTGTACGGTCCCGGCGTCGACCCGGTCGCGGTCCGCCGCACGGTCGGCATGGTCTTCCAGCGCCCGAACCCCTTCCCCACCATGTCGATCTTCGACAACGTGGCGGCGGGCCTGCGGCTGAACGGCAGCTTCAAGAAGTCCGAGCTGTCCGACGTCGTCGAGAAGTCCCTCAAGGGCGCCAACCTCTGGAACGAGGTCAAGGACCGCCTGAACAAGCCCGGCTCCGGCCTCTCCGGCGGTCAGCAGCAGCGCCTGTGCATCGCCCGCGCCATCGCGGTCGAGCCCCAGGTCCTGCTGATGGACGAACCCTGCTCGGCGCTCGACCCGATCTCCACCCTCGCCATCGAGGACCTGATCGGCGAGCTCAAGGAGCGCTTCACGATCGTCATCGTGACGCACAACATGCAGCAGGCGGCCCGCGTCTCGGACCGCACCGCGTTCTTCAACCTCTCGGCGGTCGGCCAGCCCGGAAAGCTCATCGAGCTCGACGACACCGACCGCATCTTCTCCAACCCGTCCGTGCAGGCGACCGAGGACTACATCTCGGGCCGCTTCGGCTAGACCGGGTTGGGCGTGAACGTCCCGCGGTGCTGCATGGCGGTGCCACCGCGGGGCGAAAGGAAAAGGGCCGGCTCCCCCTGGGTGGGGGGAGCCGGCCCACTTTCGTGGATCGGGTGCTCCGACCGGGCGTCCTGTCGGACGGCCTAGGAGACGAAGGCCAGGTTCACGATCCAGAAACTGACCGCGGCGACCAGGGCCGCCGCCGGCATGGTGATGAACCAGCCCAGGATGATGTTCTTCGCGACGCCCCAGCGGACCGCGTTGATCCGCTTGGTCGCGCCGACACCCATGATCGCTGAGGTGATCACGTGGGTGGTGGAGATCGGAGCGTGGAAGAGGAACGCCGAGCCGAACATGATCGAGGCACCGGTGGTCTCCGCCGCGAAGCCCTGCGGCGGGTCCAGCTCGATGATCTTGCGTCCGAGGGTGCGCATGATGCGCCAGCCACCGGCGTACGTACCCAGCGACAGCATCACGGCACACGCGATCTTGACCCAGATCGGGATCGCGTCGCCGGCCCCCTGCACATCGGCGATGACCAGGGCCATCATCACGATGCCCATCGTCTTCTGCGCGTCCTGGAGGCCGTGGCCCAGCGCCATGCCGGCCGCGGAGACGGTCTGCGCGATGCGGAAGCCGCGCTTGGCCTTGTGCGGGTTGGCCCGGCGGAACATCCACAGGATGGCCACCATCACCAGGTAGCCGACGACCAGGCCGACCACCGGTGAGACGAACATCGGGATGACGACCTTGTCGAGAACACCGGACCAGATGACCTCCGTGCCGCCCGCGAGGGCCGCACCGACCATGCCGCCGAACAGCGCGTGCGAGGAGGACGAGGGAAGGCCGAAGTACCAGGTGATCAGGTTCCACACGATCGCGCCGACCAGCGCCGCGAACAGGATCCACATGCCCCGGTTCCCGTGGGGCGTCTCGATCAGGCCCTCGCTGACCGTCTTGGCGACCCCGCTGCCCATGAAGGCACCGGCGAGGTTCATCACCGCCGCCATCGCGAGCGCGGCCCGCGGCGTCAGCGCGCGGGTCGAGACCGAGGTGGCGATCGCGTTCGCGGAGTCGTGGAAACCGTTGGTGTACGTGAAGCCGAGCGCGACACCGATGGTCACGATCAGGGCGAAGGTGTCCACGAGGTTCAGGACTCCTTGACCGCGATGGTCTCCACCGTGTTCGCAACGTGCTCGAACGCGTCGGCCGCCTCTTCGAGCACGTCGACGATCTGCTTGAGCTTCAGCACCTCCATGGCGTCGTACTTGCCGTTGAAGAGCTGGGCGAGCAGCTTGCGGTGGATCTGGTCGGCCTGGTTCTCGAGGCGGTTGACCTCGATCCAGTACTCCGTCAGGTTGTCCATCGTCCGCAGGTGCGGCATGGCCTCGGCGGTCAGCTCCGCCGCGCGCGCCAGTACCTCGATCTGCTGCTCGACGCCCTTCGGCAGTTCCTCCACGTTGTAGAGGACGACCAGGTCGACCGCCTCTTCCATGAAGTCCATGATGTCGTCGAGGCACGAGGCGAGGTTGTAGATGTCCTCGCGGTCGAACGGCGTGATGAAGGAGGAGTTCAGCTGGTGGAAGATCGCGTGGGTGGCGTCGTCCCCCGCGTGCTCCGCAGCCCGCATCCGCTCCGCGATCTCGACCCGGGCGGATGAGTCCGCTCCGAGCAGTTCCATCAGGAGCTTCGAGCCCGTGACGATGTTGTCCGCGGATGCGGCGAACATGTCGTAGAAGCTCGTCTCCCTGGGGGTCAGACGAAATCGCACGTGAGGTCCTCGGGGTGCATTGGATTCGGTCAGGCTGATGCTAGGCGCATCCCCCGGCCACGGCTAACCGGCCGTTCCCCAGTGTCCTCCATCAGGCAGAGTGAGGGTCACGGACCCCTGTTTCCGCGTCGGGGGCCCGGTATCTTATACCCATGAGGGGTATGCATCCCTCAGGCCAGGACCACGGGAGGACGCATGACGACCATCGAGACGGAGGGCCCGGGAGCCGAGTCCGGCACCGCCGCATCCGGCACCTCCGAATCCGGCACCCCCGGATTCGGCACCGGCGCTCCCGCCGCCCCGCCGCACGAAGGCGGCACCGTCCACGGCTACCACCACCAGAAGGACGAGCACCTCAAGCGGCTGCGCCGGATCGAGGGCCAGATCCGCGGCCTCCAGCGCCTCGTCGACGAGGACGTCTACTGCATCGACATACTCACCCAGGTCTCCGCGAGCACGAAGGCCCTGCAGTCCTTCGCCCTCCAGCTGCTGGAGGAGCACCTGCGCCACTGCGTCGCCGACGCGGCGGTCAAGGGCGGCGCGGAGATCGACGCCAAGGTCGAGGAAGCCACGAAGGCCATCGCCCGCCTCCTCCGCACCTGACCGATCCAGCCTCGCCGGCGTTTGAGGCGCGGGGTCCGGGGCGGAGCCTCGGGCGGCCCGGGCGCAGCCGGGGGCCGCTCGCGCGCCGGCGCCGCGGCGGCTCAGGGGGAACGGGGACGGGCCCCGGCCCGACCGGCTAGAGCCCGACCCCCATCAGCACCTCGTCGATGCGGTCCTGACTCAACCGCTCCTCGACGGCCGCCGACGCCGCGATGATCAGCTCACCGCACAGTTCGATCTCGGCGAGCGCCACGTGGTCCTGCACCGTCTTACAGCCTGCGGGAGTCACGCACGTCACCCCGATCTTTCGCCATACGGACATCGACCATCAGTACAACTCACAACTCACAACTCACGGCTCACAACTCACGGCTCACAACTCACGGCTCGCCGCTCACGACTCGTCGCCCGCCGTTCACCGGCACCCGCCCGACCCGCCGGCGGCCGCCCTCCCAGCCTAGGGAGGCCCCGCCTCCCCCCGCATGACACGGATGGACCATTTCCGGATACCCGGCATGGCCCGATCGCGCCGCCACGAGCCCGCCCACCCGGCTATTCGGCGATCTTCCCGGCGTAAATGTCCCCGCTCGGGGGCAATACGACGGTCACCGGCGTTCCGAACCCGTACAGGAGCGTCGTCGACGAGACATCGATCACGCCATTGTTGACGTACGTGAACCGGTGGCGAACCTTCCGCAACCGCCCCTCGGCGTCCAGGTACGCGTCGAACGGCACCGCGTCCTTGCTGAACCCTTTCGCCGCCGCCTCCAGCGCCCCCCGCACCCCCGCCGACGCGCTTCCGGCCGCCCGCGCGATGTCCGTGGTCCCCCGGTAGTGCCGCACCCTGGTGCCCGCCACCTCGGTCTCCCCGACGTACGTCACCTCCCGCGCGCCCCGCAGCAGCTCCGCCGCGACCAGCGGATCGGTGGCTCCTCCGGTCACCAGGTTCCCGTCGGCGAGGGTGGTCGTGTCGACCCGTACCCACTTGTCGGCGGGCACCCCCGCGCCCCGGTTCTTCATGTAGAGCGCGCCCGGCACCAGCAGCTCGGTGATCGGCCGGTGGTCCGCCTGGCCCTTCACGTCGGCCGGGAGCATGACCAGCAGCTGGCCCATCCGGTTCGTGAAGTCGACCCCGCCCTCGCCGCGGATCGTGACCCGGGTGCCGCCGGTGGCCATCTCCATGGCCGTACGGACCCGGGCGCTGCCGGACCTCGTCAGCACGTCGGCCGCTCCGCGGACCACGGCCTCCGGGTCCGCGGGAGGCCCGTCGTCACTGCCGCGGGCGGGGCCCCCGCACCCGCCCGTCACCACGACCGCCAGCGAGACGCCGACCGCGAGCAGCGCCTCACCCGCGCGTCCGCGCCGCCGCCTGTGCTGGTGCACCACCATCGCCTGCCAACCCCCAACGCATGACCGCTGTTTGCCCGAGGCCCCACCCGCTCCGGTTAACGAGGTCCGGGGTTTCCCGTCACGGCCCGCTCGCGTCCCCGGCCCGTGCCCACCGCGGGTACCGTGGAGGCGTGGAACCGCACACCGAAGCGACCCCGGTCCCTCCGCTTGCCTCCGTACCCCTCCCCCGGACCAGACCGGCGCTCGCGGAGGCCGCCGGGCCCCCGCAGCACCCCCGGTCGCCGGATCCGGCCTCCGGCCACACCGCCTCCACCACCGAACGCGGCTCGTTCTGCCTGGCCGTCTGCACCTGCGGCTGGACCGGGCCGGCCCGCCGCTCCCGCGATCTGGCCCGCAAGGACGCCACCCGCCACACGGCGGGGTAGGCCCGTCGGCGCACGGCCGGTCTGCGTGCCCCGTCCCCGGGCGTGTCGCCCGTTCGGACGGCCCGGCTGGCCGGTGCGGGCCGGACCGTATGCCCTTGACTCATGCCAGGTCCCGCAGCCCGCCTCGCCGCCCTCTTCTGGGCCCTGCTCCTCGCCTCCGCGCCCGCCGCCACGGCCTGGGCGCGGCCCGTGGGCACGGCGGACGGCCCCGGGGACGTGGCCCTGGCGGTCGGGCTCACCACGGCCGCGGCGGTGGCCACCGGGCTGTGGCTGCGCTCCCGCTACCGCCGCGACGAGGACGCCTCCGGGCGCGACGAGAACGGCGACCCGTGAGGCCACGGCCGCGGCCCACTGCGGTGCGCGTCTGCTTCGGGGCGGCCGCGCTGTGCCTGGTGGCGGCCGCGCTGCTGACCGCGTGGAACACGTTCGCCCACGCGTGAACCCGTACCCGTACCTGTATCCGTCTCCGTACGCCGGCCGCGGCTGCCCGCGCGTCTCGGACGGCTCGGGCGCCGCTCGGCGTCACGTACCGCTCAGGCGGCGAGGTCGCTCTCGTGCGGGCGCTGCCCCGCCGGCGGGGTCTGGGCCTGCGTCAGGTCCACCGCCAGCGGCACCGCCCGCAGCTTGGACCGTACGAGCCACCCGACGCGCGCGGAGCGGTTCACCGCCCCCACCACCGGGGTCAGCAGCGCCAGCGCCGGCGGCGCGAGCACCAGGACGACGGCGGTGCCGAGCGCGAAACCGCCGATGACGTCGGTCGGGTAGTGGACGCCCGTGTACACGCGGCAGAAGCCCTCCACGAGGGCGAGGCCGATCCCGACGAGCCCGATCCTCCGGTGGGCCACGAACAGCCCGACGCCCAGGGCCATGGCGAGGGTGGCGTGGTCGCTGACGAAGGAGAAGTCCGTCCTGGCCAGCCCCGTCGCGAGGCCCGTCCCGGGGCCGGGGTCGAGGACCTGCAGCCCCTCGTGCTGCCGGAACGGCCGCGGCCGCCCGACGAATTCACGCAGCGGCGCGTTGAGGAGGAGCGCCAGCCCGGCGGCCAGCGGGGCCCACACGAGCGCGGCGAACGACTCGGCGGCCGTGGCCTCGTCCTGCCGGCGCGCACCGCGCCAGCACCACAGGACCAGGAGCACCAGGGCGAGCGGAATCCCGTACTCGCCGGCCAGGCTCACCGCCCGGTCGCACCAGCCCGGGGCCTGCCGGGCCAGGGAGTTGATCCCGTACAGCAGGCTGACATCCACATTCGGCCCACCGGTCGTGAGTCCAGCCATGGCGACGCGGCCCCTTGCTGTTGCGGCGGGTTCCCCCGTGGGCGCGCCCCTGTGCGCACCCGTTCGCCCCCCGGTTGATCAGCCCCCGTGCCCATGGAACGCCCGTTCTGGCGACCACGTTCCACTCTCCACCGAATGATCACCCCAACGTTATCGAAGAGTGACTCATCGTCGCAGCTCAGGGCCTGGACCTCACGGAGAGTTGCCGGGCGCCCCGCTCGCCGCGGCGCGCTCCGGGAGGGCCTGCGCACCATCCTTCGTCACGCGCGTCGCGCCGAAGTAGTCGGGGGTGTCGATCTTGTCGAAGCGGATCACGGCGCCGGTGAACGGAGCGTTGATCATGTAACCGCCGCCCACGTAGAGCCCGACGTGGCGGATCTCCCGCGAATTCGTCAGATCATCAGAGAAGAACACCAGGTCGCCGGGGAGGAGTTCGGCCCGCGAGGGGTGCGGACCGGCGTTGTACTGGTCGTTCGCCACGCGCGGCAGCTCGATCCCCACCGTCTCGTACGCGGCCTTCGTCAGCCCCGAACAGTCGAACCGGCCGTCCTGGTCGGGCGTCCCGTTGCCGCCCCACAGATACGGCGTACCGAGCTGCTTCTGCGCGAAGTAGATGGCGCCCGCAGCCTGTTGGGAGGGCGCGACCCGGCCGACGGGGCGGGCGAAGCTCTTGGCGAGGGTCGTGATCGTCTTCACGTAGCCCTGCGTCTCCCGGTACGGGGGGACCCCGCCGTACTTGATCACCGCGTACGCGCCCGCGTTGTAGGCGGCGAGCATGTTCGACGTCGCGTCACCCGGCACCCTCGCCACGTCCTTGGCGAGTTCGCAGTCGTACGAGGCCGCCGAGGGGATCGCGTCGCTCGGGTCCCAGATGTCGCGGTCCCCGTCCCCGTCCCCGTCGATGCCGTGGCCCGCCCAGGTGCCCGGGATGAACTGCGCGATGCCGCGCGCGTCCGCCGGGCTCACGGCGTTCGGGTTCCAGCCGCTCTCGGAGTAGAGCTGCGCGGCGAGCAGCGCCGGGTTGATGGCGGGGCAGAGGTTGCCCCACTTCTCCACCAGCGCCTGGTATTTCCCCGGCACGGCCCCCTTGACCAACCCCACCGCACGACCGCCCGAGCCCGCCCCCGCGAGACCGGCCGCGGCCGAATACGTGCCCACGACGAGCAGCACGACGAAGCTCAGGCAGAGCCCCAACCCGATCCCACTCGCCATCCAGAATTTGCGCACCCGTCAACCCTCCCCCATCGCTGCCGCTTTCCGACGTGATTTGACCGTGTCGCCTATCGGACTAGCCCACTTGGAACCACCCGCCCGGCACCGCGACCGGGTTCGCGGGCCCGCGGGCCCGCTGTCGGGCGCGGTGTCCGGCTGCCAGTGCTCACCGGGCCACGTTGGATCCCGAGCAGGAAATGCCCTCGCGCTTCTCCGCCTTGTCCGCCCTCTCCCTCTACTCCGTCCTCCCCGCCCTCTCCCTCTACTCCGTCCTCCCCGCCCCATCCTCGACGCGATAGAAGACCACCGTCCAGTCCCCCGGTCCCCGGCGAGCGGAACGGCTCCCGGGAAGTCGTCCGGGTAGGTCAACTCCACGTAGTCGCCGGAGTCCCAGCTGTCCGACAGGTTCACGGCAGCGCTCAGGAACCCCGCCGGTCCACCCCCGCCACGTCCACCGGCTCGTGCACCGTCCGGCACCCGATGCCGGCCGCCGTCCCGGCCCCGTACGGCGGCCGTCCCGTCGCCGCGTACGCCGGCGTCGCGCCCAGCGCGAAGACGTCCGCCGCCGCCCCGGCCACCGCCCCCGGCAGCACCTCCGGCGCCGTGTACTCGGCGTCCCCGGCACCTGCCCGGCCTGCGTCAGCGCCGTCGACCCGACGCCCCGCGCGATCCCGAAGCCGATCAGCTGCGGTCCCTGCGCGCCCAGGAGGTGCGCGGCAAGGGCGTTGAGGACTACCGCGGCGCGACGAACAAGCTCTGCGCGCTCCGGCCGATCGGCCCCTTCTCGTCGTGCAGCCGCGCGTCCGCGAGCCCGATCCCGGCCGCGTCCACGCTCGTACGGGCCTCCACGCACGCCCACTCGCCCACCGGGTGCCGGTGCAGGTGGACCGTGAGGTCCCCGTTGACGAAGACGTATTGCGCGAAGTCCAGCTCCGCGCTGATGCCGTTGCCCGAGTCCGCCGCGATCAGCACCCGGTCCAGCGGCCTGACGTCCTCCCCCGCGACGAGCGGCACCCTCATCCGCATCCAGCAGGTGCCCGGCCCCCGCTCGACGAACGCGCCCTCGGTGAACCGGGTCTCCATCGCCGAGTGGTAGCCCGTCTCCCACGGCACGGGGAAGAAGGGCGTCACCCCCGCGTCCCCCGGCGGCGGCAGCTCCGGCCCCGGGACGACGGCCGGCACCGATTCCGGCGCCACCCTGATCCGCAGCGCCCGCGCCAGTACCACCGGCTGCGTCGCGCCCGCCGGGACGAGCGCCGCCTCCACCACCTCCGTGCTCCGGCCCGCCCGCAGCACGCTCGTGGTCACCTCCAGCGCACCGATCGGCACCGGCCGCAGGATCTCGTACGTGATGCGGGCGATCCGCATGTCCTCCCGGGCACCGGGCCGCTCCTCGACGACCCGCCCCAGCAGCGCGGCGGGCGGCCCCGCGTGCTGCGCGCCCGGGTCCCACGGACCGCGCGTGTACTCCGTGGCCAGGAACCGTCCCGCGTCGACCCGCTCGAAGAACCCCTCGGCAGCACTCGCGCCAGCACTCATGCCGGGCACGCTACCGAGAGGTAACTCCGGGCACCACCCCCGCGCCCCGACTCAGCGGGCGAACCCCAGGCCCACCCCCAGCCCCACCAGTACCGAGCTGATCGCCCGGTTCAACGCCTTCTGCGCCCTCAGCATCCGGTCGCGCAGCCGGGAGTCCGAGAAGAACAGCGCCACCGCGCCGAACCAGCCCAGGTGCGCCACCGACATGAACAGCCCGTAGCCCGCCTGTTGCCACACAAGGGTGTCCGGGCCGACCACCTGCGTGAACGTCGACACGACGAACAGCGTGGTCTTCGGGTTGAGCACGTTGGTCAGAAAACCGGACCGCAGCGCCCCGGCCCGGGTCAGCCCGGACTTCGACTCCAGGTCGACGGTCAGTTCGGCGGGCGCCCGGAAGGTCCGGATCCCGATCCACACCAGATAGGCCGCGCCCGCCAGCTTGATCGCGGTGAACAGCGCGGTGGAGGAGGCGATCAGCAGACCGACCCCGAGCATCGTGTACGAGACGTGCACGAGCACACCGGCCGCCACCCCGGCGGCGCGAACAGACCCGTGGGCCGCCCGTAGAGGTAGCTGTTGCGGACCACCATGGCGAAATCCGCCCCGGGACTGATCACCGCGAGCAGGGTGATGACGGCGACTGCGATCACTTCTGTCATGAAGGGATGCTCACCGTCCCTCCCTCCGACGATCAACCCCTGCCGGGCCCCGGATACTTGCCGAGTGCCCCCGCAGCCGCCGCAGCCGCATCAGCCCCCGCCGACCCCACGGCTCCCGCACCCGTCACGGCTCCCCCTCTCCCTGCGCCCCTTCCGGCCCGCAGCCGACATCACGCTGCTCCGCTCCTGGGTGACCACTCCCGCCGAGCTGATGACCTGGGTCGGCCCCGCCTTCTCCTGGCCCCTCGACGACGGACAGCTCTCCTCCTACGCCGCCGAGCCCGGCCGCCGCACCTGGACGGCCCTGTCCCCCGACGGGCAGCCCGTCGGACACGCCTCACTGGCGGGCATCCGCCTCGGCCGGATCCTGATCGCCCCAGCGGCCCGCGGCCGGGGACTCGGCACCGCGATGGTGTCCCTGGTCGTCGAGCGGGCCTTCGGCGAGCCGGACGGTGTGCCGGAGCTCGGCCTCGGCGTCTGGGCCCACAACACGGCGGCCCTGCGCGTGTACGAACGGCTCGGCTTCCGGACCGAGCGGGTGGACGAGGACGTCGTGGAAGTGGACGGCGTCCGCTGGTCGGCTCACGAGATGCGGCTCGCCCGGTCCGAAAGGTGACAATGGACGACGTGCCGACACCACCTGCTCCGCGCTCCGCCGACCTCCCCGAGGTGCCCGGCCTCCCCGACGTGCCCGAGGTGCCCGCCCTGCCGCTCCTGCAAGCCGACTGCGCGAACTGCTTCGCCCTCTGCTGCGTCGCCCTCCCCTTCGCGAAGTCCAGCGACTTCGCCGCGAACAAGCCCGCGGGCACCCCCTGCAAGAACCTCGGCCAGGACTTCCGCTGCGGCGTCCACACCCGGCTGCGCGACTCGGGCTACCGCGGCTGCACGGTCTTCGACTGCTTCGGCGCGGGCCAGCAGGTCTCCCAGGTCACCTTCGGGGGCCGCGACTGGCGCGGCCACCCCGGCACCGCCCGTCAGATGTACGAGGTCTTCCCCGTGATGCGGCAGCTCCACGAGCTGCTCTCCTACGTCGCCGAGGCCCTGGCCCTCCCGGCCGCCGCCCCGGTCCACCCCGGCCTGCGCCGCGCCCTCGCCGCAACCGAGCGGTGGACCCGCGCCGACGCCGACGCCCTCACGGACCTGGACGTGGGCGCCCTGCGCCAGGAGATCAACACGCTGCTCCTGAAGGCCAGCGAGCTCGTACGGGCGAAGGTGCCGGGCCGCACGAAGAACCACCGCGGCGCCGACCTGATGGGCGCCCGGCTCTCCGGCTCGAACCTGCGCGGCGCGAACCTCCGCGGTGCCTACCTGATCGCCGCCGACCTCAGCCACGCCGACCTCCGCTCGGCGGACCTGATCGGCGCCGACCTCCGCGACGCGGACCTCCGGGGCGCCGACCTCCGCGACGCGCTCTTCCTCACCCAGCCCCAACTGAACGCGGCCCGCGGCAACCCCTCCACCCGCATCCCCCACCCCCTCACCCACCCCACCCACTGGCCCTAACCCCACCGCCCCACCCCCCGCGAAGCCCCTCCCAGCCCCACCGACCCCTCTCCAGCCCGCCGACCCCCCTCCAGCCCCGCCGGCGATTGAGGCGCGGGGCCCGGGGCAGATCCCCGCAACCCCGCCCCACCTCCCACCGCCCCGGGCACAACCGCCCACCCGGGGCACGAGCACCGGCACCGGCACCGCACCGCACCGCCCAGCCGACCCCCGGACGGGACACGTCACACCCGCGCCAAAAACCCCCGCACGGCAGCGACGAACCCCTCCGGATCCCCCGCGTGCACCGCGTGCCCGGCCGGCAGCTCCACCAGCCGCACCCCCGCCCTCCGCACCGTCATCTCCCGCGCGTGCTCCGCCGACAGCACCCCGCTCCGGTCCCCCCGCACCAGCAGCGTCGGCCGCCGCACCGCCAGCCAGTCCCCCCAGTGGTCGCCGTTCAGCCCCCGTTGCGACGCCACCACGTCCTCCACCTCGACTCCGGTACCCCACCCGTCCGCGTACTCCCGCAGGTACCCCTCCAGGTGCGGCGCCGCGCTCCCCACCGCCGCCAGGAACCCGGCCCGCGTACGGGTCCGCCTCGGCCAGTCCCGCGCGAACGACACGTCGTCGTCGACCACCGCCCCGATGTCCTCGACCACCACCGCCCGTACGAGTTCCGGCCGCCGCGCCGCGAGCCGGTACGCCGTGACCCCGCCCAGCGCATGCCCCAGCACCACCGCCGGCCCCAGCCCCAGGTGCTCCAGAACGGCCGCGGCATCCGCCACGTACCCCTCCCCCGTGTAGTCCCCCGCGCGGTCCGAGTCCCCGTGCCCCCGCTGGTCGAGGGCGATCACCCGCCACGCCGGACCCACCTCGCGGGCCAGCCGCCCGAAGGTCCGCCGGTCCTGGAAGTGCCCGTGCAGCGCGAGCAGCGGAGCGCCGCCCCCGCCGAAGTCCGTATAGGCGAGCCGGCGGCCGTCCGCCGTCTCGACCACCCCCGGCAGCGGGCCCAGCTTGTCGATGACCCGTCGCCGCAGCAGCTGGTACTCCTCCCAGCGCCTCGGCAGCCGCCCCGAGGGCCGCTTCCCCATCGGCCGCCCCGGCGTCACCGTCTGCCCGTGCCGGAACTGCTCCCGGGTCAGGTCGACGGGTATCCCCCCGGGCAGCACGTTCCAGCAGTGGTACCCCTGCCGCTCCCCGCCGTGCCAGACCTCGCCGACCATCAGCTCGCCGCCGACCACGTCCTGGACGAGCAGGGCCGTGATGTCACAGTGCCCCCAGGCCGGATTGTCGGCCGTCCAGGGGGCGCGCTCCACGTCGTCGGGCGAGCAGGTCTCGGCCGACCATCCCGCCCGGATGGCCGCCTCGATATCGGCAAGGGTCCACGGAGTCGTCATGTCCCCAGCCTGCCGGACCCCACTGACAACGCCCCCCGGAGCAGACCCGCCGGGACGGACGCACCGACCAGCACCGCCAGACGCCCGCCAGACGCTAGTGCCGCGTCAGGCAACGTTTGCCCTGTCGACGACGGCGCGTAGGCGCCGGTCGTCGGCGTGGCGGTTTCGCCAGATGACGTAGCGGCGGA
>NZ_JBHXQN010000037.1:0-62820 GCF_042717785.1 Streptomyces sp. NPDC058619 | reverse complement strand
CCTAACACAACCCCCGCCCCCCCCCGCCCCGGACCGCCCGGCCGCCCCCCCCCCCCCGGGGCCGCGCCCCCGCGCTTCAGGTGTGCGCGCCCCCCCCCCGCCCTCGGGCTCTGTGCGGCAGGGCCAGGCGTGTGCGGGCCGGGTCAGGCGCTCGCGGCGCCGCCCAGGTGGTGGACCCGGACCATGTTGGTGGTGCCCGGGACGCCGGGGGGCGAGCCGGCCGTGATGATCATGGTGTCGCCCTGGTTGTGGCGGTTGAGCTTGAGCAGCTCCGCGTCCACGAGGTCGACCATCGCGTCGGTGTTGTCCACGTGCGGGACGACGTACGACTCGACGCCCCAGCTCAGCGTGAGCTGGTTGCGGGTGCCCTGGTCGGTGGTGAAGGCCAGGATCGGCTGGGACGCGCGGTAGCGCGAGAGCCGGCGGGCGGTGTCACCGGACTGCGTGAAGGCGACCAGCGACTTCGCGTCGAGGAAGTCCGCGATCTCGCACGCGGCGCGGGCGACGGCTCCGCCCTGCGTACGGGGCTTCTTGCCCGGGACCAGCGGCTGCAGGCCCTTGGAGAGGAGCTCCTCCTCGGCCGCCGTGACGATCTTCGACATCGTCTTGACGGTCTCGATCGGGTACGCGCCCACGGAGGACTCGGCGGACAGCATGACCGCGTCCGCGCCGTCGAGGATCGCGTTGGCGACGTCGGACGCCTCCGCGCGCGTCGGGCGGGAGTTGGTGATCATCGACTCCATCATCTGGGTCGCGACGATCACCGGCTTGGCATTGCGGCGGCACATCTCGATGAGCCGCTTCTGGACCATCGGGACCTTTTCGAGCGGGTACTCGACGGCCAGGTCGCCACGGGCCACCATCACGGCGTCGAAGGCGTCGACGACGGCCTCCATGTTCGCGACGGCCTGCGGCTTCTCGACCTTGGCGATGACCGGGACCCGGCGGCCGACCTCGTCCATCACCTTGTGGACGTCCTTGACGTCGTCGGCGTCGCGGACGAAGGACAGGGCGACCATGTCGCAGCCCATCCGCAGGGCGAAGCGGAGGTCGTCGACGTCCTTCTCCGACAGGGCGGGGACGTTGACGGCGGCACCCGGCAGGTTGATGCCCTTGTGGTCCGAGATGACACCGCCCTCGATGACGATGGTCTTGACCCGCGAGCCGTCGACCCCGGTCACCCGGAGCTCGACGTTGCCGTCGTTGATCAGGATCTGGTCGCCCTTGGAGACGTCGCCCGGCAGGCCCTTGTAGGTGGTGCCGCAGATGGACTTGTCGCCCGGGACGTCCTCGGTGGTGATGGTGAACTCGTCACCGCGCACCAGCTCCACGGGGCCCTCGGCGAAGGTCTCCAGACGGATCTTCGGGCCCTGGAGGTCGGCGAGGACGCCCACGGCGCGGCCGGTGTCCTCGGACACCTTCCGGACGCGGTCGTACCGCTCCTGGTGCTCTGCCTGGGAACCGTGGCTGAAGTTGAATCGGGCCACGTTCATACCTGCCTCGATGAGCAGCTTCAGCTGGTCATACGAGTCGACGGCGGGGCCCAGCGTGCAGACGATTTTGGAACGGCGCATGGAGCGGATCCTATCGGTTTGTTTCGCAGCGGAATATTCCGTCTGGCGGAAAGTCCAAAGTGACTACTGAGTAACCAGCGCGTACGCCTGGGTGGCGATCTCCAGTTCCTCATCCGTCGGGACCACGGCCACGGCCACCCGGGCGTACTCCGCCGAGACCAGCCGCGGCTCCGGGGAGCGCGCGGCATTGGCCTCGAGGTCCAGCGCGAGGCCCAGCTCGGCCAGGCCGTCCACCGCAGCTTCGCGGACCTGGTGGGCGTTCTCGCCGACCCCGGCCGTGAACGCCACCGCGTCCACCCGGCCGAGCACCGCCGAATAGGCCCCGATGTACTTCTTCAGCCGGTGCACGTACGCCGCGAAGGCCAGGGTCGCGGCCTCGTCGCCCTCGCCCGCCCGCCGCAGCACCTCGCGCATGTCGTTGTCGCCGCACAGGCCCAGCAGACCGCTCTTCTTGTTCAGGAGCGAATCGATCTCATCCACCGAGAGGCCCCCCACCCGCGCCAGGTGGAAGACGACCGCCGGATCCAGGTCGCCGGAGCGCGTTCCCATGACCAGGCCCTCCAGCGGGGTCAGGCCCATCGAGGTCTCCACGCAGACCCCGCCCCGGACCGCCGACGCGGACGCGCCGTTGCCCAGGTGCAGCACGATCACGTTGACCTCCTCCGGCGCCCTGCCGAGCAGCCCTGCCGTCGCCCGCGAGACGTACGCGTGGGAGGTGCCGTGGAAGCCGTACCGCCGGATGGCGTACTTGTCGGCGGTCGCGGCGTCGATCGCGTACCGGGCCGCGTACTCCGGGATCGTCGCGTGGAAGGCGGTGTCGAAGACGGCCACCTGCGGGAGGTCCGCGCGCAGCTCCCGCGCCACCTCGATGCCCGTCACGTTCGCCGGGTTGTGCAGCGGGGCCAGCGGGATCAGGCTGCGGATCTCCGCCAGCACCGCGTCGTCGATCACGGTCGGCCGGGTGAACTTCGTACCGCCGTGCACCACCCGGTGGCCCACGGCGGCCAGTTCGGGGGAGTCCAGCCCCAGCCCGTCGGCCGCCAGCTCCGCCGCCACGGCGCGCAGTGCCGCCCCGTGGTCGGCGATCGGCCCGAGCTGCTCGCGCTTGCCGCCGGCGGCGCCGGGACCGGTCAGCGGCTCGTGGACGAGGCGTGAGGCCTCCTCCCCGATCCGCTCCACCAGGCCGACGGCGAGGCGGGACCGGTCCGCCATGTCGAGGAGCTGGTACTTGACCGACGAGGAGCCGGAGTTGAGGACGAGTACGCGCGATGCGGTCACGGTGGGGTCTTTCCTTGTCGCGGACGGGGGGAGGGGTCAGGCGGTGGGCGCCGGCGCGCCCTGCGCCTGGATGGCCGTGATGGCCACGGTGGTGACGATGTCCTGCACGAGGGCGCCGCGCGAGAGGTCGTTGACCGGCTTGCGCAGACCCTGGAGCACCGGGCCGACCGCGACGGCGCCCGCCGAGCGCTGCACGGCCTTGTACGTGTTGTTGCCCGTGTTGAGGTCGGGGAAGATCAGCACGGTCGCGCGCCCGGCCACGTCGGACCCGGGCAGCTTGGTCGCGGCGACCGAGGGCTCCACGGCCGCGTCGTACTGGATCGGACCCTCGATGAGCAGGTCGGGGCGCTGCGCGCGGACGAGCTCGGTGGCCTTGCGGACCTTGTCGACGTCCGCGCCCGAGCCCGAGGTGCCGGTCGAGTACGAGAGCATCGCGATCCGCGGCTCGACGCCGAAGGCCGCGGCGGTGGCCGCCGACTGGACGGCGATGTCCGCGAGCTGCTCGGCGTCGGGGTCCGGGTTGACCGCGCAGTCCCCGTAGACGAGGACCCGGTCGGCCAGGCACATGAAGAACACCGAGGAGACGATGGACGCCTCCGGCTTGGTCTTGATGATCTCGAAGGCCGGGCGGATGGTCGCGGCGGTGGAGTGCACCGACCCGGAGACCATGCCGTCGGCGAGGCCCTCCTGCACCATCAGGGTGCCGAAGTAGTTCACGTCGGTGACCACGTCGTGGGCGAGCTCGACGGTCATGCCCTTGTGGGCGCGGGCCTGGGCGTAGTAGGCGGCGAATCGTTCCCGCAGCGGGGACTTCGCCGGGTCGATGAGCTGCGCGGCCGAGATGTCGATGCCGAGGTCGGCGGCCTTCTTCAGGATCGCCGGCTCCTCGCCCAGCAGGGTCAGGTCGCAGACCCCCCGGCGCAGCACCACGTCCGCGGCGCGCAGCACGCGCTCCTCGGTCCCCTCGGGAAGGACCACCCGGCGCCGCTCGGAGCGGGCCCGCTCCAGCAGCTCGTGCTCGAACATCATCGGGGTGACGCGCTCCGAGCGGGCCACCGACAGCAGGTCGCGCAGCTCGGCGGTGTCCACGTGCCGCTCGAAGAGGCCGAGTGCGGTCTCCAGCTTGCGGGGGGTGGCCGAGTTCAGCCGGCTCTGCAGCGAGAAGAGTTCGGCCGCGGTCGGGAAGCTGTTCCCGGCGACCGAGACCACCGGGGTGCCCGGGGCCAGCTTGGAGGCCAGGGTCAGTATGTCCTTGCCCGGGCGCTCGTTCAGGGTCAGCAGAACGCCGGCGATCGGCGGGGTGCCCGAGGTGTGGGCGGCCAGCGCGCCGATGACCAGGTCGGAGCGGTCCCCGGGGGTGACGACCAGGCAGCCGGGCGTCAGGGCGTTCAGGAAGTTCGGCAGCATGGCGCCGCCGAACACGAAGTCCAGTGCGTCGCGGGCCAGCCCCGCCTTGTCGCCGAGGAGCACCTCGCCGCCCAGCGCCCGGGTGATCTGGGCGACGGTCGGGGCGGACAGCGACTTGTCGTCCGGCAGCACGTAGCAGGGGACCGGGAGGCGGGCGGCCAGCCGCTCGGCGATCGGCTCGCGGTCCTCGGCGGCCACCCGGTTGACGATCATCGCGACGACGTGGCAGCCCAGCGACGCGTACGCGCGGTAGGCGTTGCGCGCCTCGGCGCGGACGGCCTCGGCGGCGTGCTTGGTCCCGCCCACGACGGGGACGACGACCGCGCCCAGCTCGTTGGCGAGGCGGGCGTTCAGGGCGAGCTCGTCGGGCAGGTTCGTGTCGGCGTAGTCGGTGCCGAGGACCAGCATGACCTCGTAGTCCCGGGCCACGCGGTGGTAGCGGTCCACCAGCTGCGAGACCAGCTCGTCGGTGCCCTTCTCGGCCAGGATGGACGAGGCCTGCTGGTACTCCATGCCGTAGGCCGTCGAGGCGTCCTGGTCTATCCGGTACCGGGCCTTGAGCAGGTCGAAGAGCCGGTCGGGGCTGTCGTGGAGCAAGGGGCGGTAGACGCCCACCCGGCCCGTCTGCCGGGTCAGCAGTTCCATGATCCCCAGCTCGACGACCTGGCGGCCGTCCCCCCGCTCGATACCGGTCACGTACACGCTGCGCGTCACGCGTGCTCTCCGTCCATGTCTGTGGCTGGTCCGCCCGAAAGCGGATGCGGATGCTGGTGCGGGCGCCGCCCCACCGCGCCGCCCCACCGCGGCGGCCGGCGAGCGGGTCGAGCGGGTCCAGGGCGTGATTGACCCGGTTGGGAAGGGCTTGCCCTCTTGACAATACCCCTGCGGATGGATAGGACACCCGCCGGCAAAAAGGCCTGCCCAGAGGGGTCGAAAGGCCCCCGGACCGGAGTGGCACACAGCGCGCCGTACCCCCCGCACGTGGAACAATCGGACACGCTTCACCCATACGCCCTTCATGTGTACGGCCGTCCGCCCGCACGCGGAAGGCCAGGTACGACCAGGAGCAGGAGACACAGCACGATGCGTATCGGAGTTCTCACCGCAGGCGGCGACTGTCCGGGCCTCAACGCTGTCATCCGGTCGGTCGTACACCGCGCCGCCGTCGGGCACGGGGACGAGGTCATCGGCTTCGAGGACGGCTTCAAGGGCCTCCTCGACGGCAACTACCGCCCCCTCGACATCAACGCCGTCAGCGGCATCCTCGCCCGCGGCGGCACCATCCTCGGCTCGGCCCGGATGGAGCGCGCCCGCCTCCACGAAGCCGCCGAGAACGCCCGGGAACTGGCCACGCGCTACGGCATCGACGCCCTCATCCCGATCGGCGGCGAGGGTACCCTGACCGCCGCCCGGATGCTGTCGGACGCCGGGATGCCGGTCGTCGGCGTACCGAAGACCATCGACAACGACATCTCCTCCACCGACCGCACCTTCGGCTTCGACACCGCCGTCATGGTCGCCACCGAGGCCATCGACCGCCTCAAGACCACCGCCGAGTCGCACCAGCGCGTGATGGTCGTCGAGGTCATGGGCCGCCACGCCGGCTGGATCGCGCTGGAGTCCGGCATGGCCGGCGGCGCCCACGGGATCTGCCTGCCGGAGCGCCACTTCGAGGTGGACGCCCTGGTGAAGATGGTGGAGGAGCGCTTCGCCCGCGGGAAGAAGTTCGCCGTCATCTGCGTCGCCGAGGGCGCGCACCCGGCCGAGGGCTCCATGCCGTACGAGAAGGGCGCGATCGACCAGTACGGCCACGAGCGCTTCGCCGGCATCGGCAACCGCCTCGCCGTCGAGCTGGAGCGGCGCCTGGGCAAGGAGGCCCGCCCGGTCATCCTCGGTCACGTCCAGCGGGGCGGCACGCCCACCGCCTACGACCGCGTCCTCGCGACCCGCTTCGGCTGGCACGCCGTGGAGGCCGTCCACCGGGGCGAGTTCGGCAACATGACCGCCCTGCGCGGTACCGACATCGTGATGGCCCCGCTGGCCCACGCGGTCACCGAGCTGAAGACCGTGCCCGAGAACCGGATGTACGAGGCCGAGTCGGTTTTCTAGCCGCCCCCCGGTCCCGTCGCCCCGCGGCGCGGGACCATCCGGGACCTCCGGCCCCACTTCCGCGGCCGAACGGCCCCGGTCCGCCCCCTCCCGGGACGGGCCGGAGCCGTTCACCGCAGAGCCGGGGCCGCCCGGGTGTGTGCTACGCCGCACGCCCCGCGAGGTCCCAGAACCGCCCCACGATCTCGGCCAGGAACTCCCGGCCCGCGTCGCCCGTTCCGGCCGAGCCCTCGGCGCCGCCCCAGCTCAGGGTCGCCACCATCCGCGACTGGTAGTCCCCGTGCAGCCGCTCCAGTACCCGCTCCAGATGGGGCCGGGGGATCGGCAGCAGTTTCGACAGCGGTTTCACGTACGCCTGCCAGCGCGTGGTGACCGCGCTGCGCAGCACCTCGGCGAGCTCCTCGTCCTTGCCCGTGGCCGTCACGAACTGCGCCAGCGTCAGCCCCAGTACCAGGGCGAGGGCCGCGGACTGGCGCTCGTTGCCCTTCCAGCGTCCGGCGTCCTCCATCTTCTGGTACGCGTTCGCCTCCAGGCCGACCCGCCGGGCCAGCTCCTCGGCGGCCAGCCCCCTGGATATCCGGTGTTCGCGAAGACTGACCGGCTCTGCGATCAGCTCCCCGGGGGAACACCACAGGACACCGGCGAGAGCCGTCAGCTCGGCGGAGGTGGGCGAAATCTCGCCACGTTCCCAGGCCATCACGGTCTCGGGCGCGACAAGCAGTCCGTACTGGGCGCGCAGGCCGTAGGCGACGTGGCCGGGCGCCATGCCCAGGGCCGCGCGGAGACGACGCGCGGCGGGGGCATTGAAAGGTGGGCTGGAGTGCACACGGCATACCGTAGAAGTGGCCAGGCCGCTGCGCCTACAGACCAAACAAACAAGCCCATAACTCGTAGGAACATCCTAGAGAGTTAAGGGCATTCGTCGGGTTTCTCAGCGACTGTCCGGTAATCGGTACGAGGGAAGATCCACTGCCACCACAAGGTTTCAGCCAGCGCCCGCCGACGCAAGTCCCGTGACGCACTCCGTCCGCTCCTTGCCTCGACGTCGGCGGGCCCGTACGCCGGATGGTCGGGGCCCGGGCCAAGCGCAAGCCGCTCCGGGAACCGGAGGAGCACCTGACCGGGGCCCCGGCCGCTACGGCCTGAACCAGACCGTCGCCAGCGGCGGCAGGGTCAGCCGCAAGCTGGCCGCCCGTCCCTGGGCCGGCACCGGCTCCGGGCGCAGCGGCGCCGTGTGGTGGATGCCGCTGCCCCCGTACCGCTGCATGTCGGTGTTGAGGACCTCCCGCCACAGCGGGACCTCCTCCGGCACCCCGAGCCGGTACCCGTGCCGGACCACCGGGGAGAAGTTCGACACCGCCAGCAGCTGCGAGCCGTCCTGCGCGTACCGCAGAAAGGCGAAGACGTTGTCTTCGGCGGCGTCGGAATCCACCCAGGCGAAGCCCTCCGGGACGCTGTCCCGCTCCCACAGGGCGGGCGCCGCCGCGTACGTGTGGTTCAGGTCGCCCACCAGGCGGCGCACCCCCTGGTGGTCCTCGGCCGCCGGGTAGGAGCTGTCCAGCAGCCACCAGTCCGGTCCGTACGTCTCCGACCACTCCGACCCCTGGGCGAACTCCTGCCCCATGAAGAGCAGCTGCTTGCCCGGGTGGGCCCACATGAACCCCAGGTACGCCCGGTGCGCGGCCCGCTTCTGCCACCAGTCCTCACCGGGCATCTTCGACACCAGCGACGCCTTGCCGTGCACCACCTCGTCGTGCGAGATCGGCAGCACGTAGTTCTCGCTGAACGCGTAGACCATCCCGAAGGTCATGTCGTGGTGGTGGTACTTGCGGTGCACCGGCTCCTTCGACATGTACCGCAGGGTGTCGTTCATCCACCCCATGTTCCACTTCAGCCCGAAGCCGAGCCCGCCCGCGTCGGTCGGCCGGGTCACCCCCTCCCAGGCCGTGGACTCCTCCGCGATCGTCACCACGCCGGGGCAGCGCCGGTACACGGTGGCGTTCATCTCCTGGAGCAGCGTCACCGCGTCCAGGTTCTCCCGTCCGCCGTGCTCGTTCGGCGCCCACTCGCCCTCGGTGCGCGAGTAGTCGAGGTACAGCATCGAGGCGACCGCGTCCACGCGCAGCCCGTCGACGTGGAATTCCTCGCACCAGTACACGGCGTTGGCGACGAGGAAGTTGCGGACCTCCTTGCGGCCGTAGTCGAACTCCAGCGTCCCCCAGTCCGGGTGCGCGGCCCGCCGCGGGTCGTGGTGCTCGTACAGCGGGCGGCCGTCGAACTCGGCGAGCGCCCAGTCGTCGCGCGGGAAGTGCGCGGGCACCCAGTCGACGATCACCCCGATCCCGGCCTGGTGCAGCGCGTCCACCAGGAAGCGGAAGTCGTCCGGCGAGCCCATCCGGGAGGTCGGCGCGTAGAACCCGGTGACCTGGTAGCCCCACGAGCCGCCGAAGGGGTGCTCGGCGATCGGCATCAGCTCCACGTGGGTGAAGCCGAGATCCTTCACGTACGCGGGGAGCTGCTCCGCGAGCTGCCGGTAGGAGAGCCCGGGCCGCCAGGACGCCAGGTGCACCTCGTACACCGAGAACGGCGCCTGGTGCGGCGGCCGCGCGCCGCGCCCGGCCATCCACCGCGCGTCGTTCCACTCGTACGTCGAGACCGTGACGACGGAGGCGTTGGCCGGCGGGACCTCGGCGGCCCGGGCCATCGGGTCGGCGCGCGTGGTGTGGCTGCCGTCGGGGCGCGTGATGTCGTACTTGTACAGCGTCCCGGCGCCGACGCCCGGCAGGAACAGCTCCCACACGCCGGTCGAACCGAGCGAGCGCATCGGGTAGGCGACGGAGTCCCAGTAGGAGAAGTCCCCGGCGACGCGGACGCCCTGGGCGTTCGGCGCCCACACCGTGAAGCGGGTGCCGGCCACCCCCTGGTGCTCCATCGGCCGCGAGCCCAGCGCCGTCCAGAGCTCCTCGTGCCGCCCCTCGCCGATCAGGTGCAGGTCCAGCTCGCCCAGCGCCGGCAGGAACCGGTACGGGTCGTGCACCTCGATCTCGTCGCTGTCGTACGCCACCAGCAGCCGGTAGTCCGGCACCTCGGCGAGCGGCAGCAGCCCCGAGAACAGCCCGTCCCCGTCGTCGAAGAGCTCGGCCCGCAGCCCCTTGGCGACGATCGTGACGGCCTTGGCGTACGGGCGCAGCACCCGGAAGGAGACGCCGCCCCGCTGCGCGCGGGCGCCCAGCACCCCGTGCGGGTCGTGGTGGCGGCCCTCCAACAGGCGGGCCCGGTCCCCGGCGTCCAGCGGGGGCGCCGGCCGGACCCCGTGTGCGGGGGCGGCCCGGCGGGCGCGGGGGGTGCGGGGCTTTCTCGCGGCCGGGGCGGAGTCCCCGGACTCGTCGCGGACGGTCGGTGACGGCTGTCGTGCGGCGCTCACGCGAGCGGCCTCCTCGGGGGCTTCTGATGGGGGTGCGGGGAGAGGGAGCCCGGTGCGGCCGGGGTGGGCGGCACGCGGTGGGCGGGGCGGACGGGTTCCGAGAGCCGCCGGATGGCGGCCATCGGGACGTGCAGCCAGTCGGGGCGGTGCCGGAACTCGTAGCGGGCCTCGTACACGGCCTTGTCGGTCTCGTACGCCCGCAGCAGCACCGGGTCCTCGCGGGGGTCGCGACCCGTGGTGCGGGCGTAACCCTCGCAGAAGGCCGCCCGGCAGGCGTCCGCCCAGGCGGGGGCGAACGGCCGGTGCGAGCGGGCGGCGTAGTCGAAGGAGCGCAGTATCCCGGCGATGTCGCGCACCGCCGGTTCGGGACGGCGCCGGTCGGCCAGCGGCCGGGCCGGCTCGCCCTCGAAGTCGATCAACGACCACGAGCCGTCGAGGGTGCGCAGGGTCTGCCCCAGATGGAGGTCCCCGTGGATCCGCTGGGCGGACACCCCGGCCCCCCGGGAGGCGGCCAGTGCGTCGAAGGCACCGCGCAGCCCCGCCTCGAAGGTCCGCAGCGCGGGCACCTCCCGGGCGGTGGCGGCCAGCCGCGCCGTCATCCCGGCGGCCAGCCGGGCGGTCTGCTCCGGGCCGAGCGCGACGGTGGGCAGGGCCGAGGCGAGCGCGCTGTGCACCTCGGCGGTGGCCCGGCCGAGCGCGTGCGCCTCGGCGGTGAAGTCGGCGCCCGCGCCGAGCCGGCGCAGCGCGAGCTGCCAGCCGTCGTCGGAGCCGCGCAGGTACGGCTGGAGGACGCCCAGGGTCAGCGGCTCGCTGCCGGCCAGGTCGGCCTCGTACCAGGCGACGGGTGCGGGGACGCGGGTGCAGCCGACGGCGGCCAGCGCCCTGGGCAGCTCCAGGTCCGGGTTGACCCCGGGCCCGACCCGCCGGAACACCTTCAGGATGTACGAATCCCCAAAGATCAGCGAGGAGTTGGTCTGCTCGCCGGACAGCGGCCGGGGCGTCAGTCCGGCCGGGATCGGCGCGTCCGGGTCCCGGTCGAAGCGGAGCGGGCCGAGCGCGCCGGGGGCGCGCAATCGTTCCAGCAGCATGGCCGCGAGGCGTGGGTCGCCCAGTGCCTCGTAGACCGCCCTGCCCGCGTACGGGCCCTCCTCGGCGTGGCCGATCAGCGCGGGCGCGAGAGCGGGCGGCAGGGACGGGCGTACGCCCAGCAGCAGTTGGTAGCAGTCCCCGTCCACGTCGAGGAGCAGGTGCAGCAACCCGGGGGCCGACCCCGGGGGGAGCAGCTCGGCGGCCGATACGGCCCTGAGCCTGGTGATGGACCGGCCCTTGCCCGCGAACCAGCGCTGCGCGGGCAGCCAGGCCCTGAGCATCGGTTCCAGCGGGCCGATCCCGGCGGCCCGGTCGGCCGCCAGCCGACTCCGGGCGGATGCTGCCTCCGACATGGCGTCGCGTCCTTTCCCCGGGCCGTCACAGAATGCGCAGAGTGTCCCGGATGTGCGGCAGTTGCTTCTCCGGTATGTGCGAGTGTCGGGTCAGGATGATCCTTACAGGGGCGGGCGATTGACCCATTCGCGTGCGCCCGCCCCGTTCTCGGGCCGTTCTCGGGCTCGTTCGCCTGTGTCCGGCTACTGCTCGGCGCGCAGTTCGGTGCGCGTCTCGTTGCGCGTCTCGTTGCGGAGGCGGAACCAGTAGAAGCCGTGTCCCGCCAGGGTCAGCAGGTACGGCCATTCGCCGATCGCCGGGAAGCGCACGTCACCCGTGAGTTCCAACGGGATCCGTCCGTTGAACGACCGCAGATCCAGTTCGGTGGGCTGCGCGAAGCGCGAGAAGTTGTGCACGCACAGCACCAGGTCGTCCCCGTGTTCACGGAGGAATGCCAGGACCGCCGGGTTCGACGACGGCAGTTCCGTGTACGAGCCCAGTCCGAAGGCGGGGTTTGCCTTGCGGACTTCGATCATCCGGCGGGTCCAGTGCAACAGCGACGAGGGCGATGCCATGGCCGCCTCGACGTTGGTGACCTGGTACCCGTGGACCGGGTCCATGATGACCGGCAGGTTCAGCCTGCCCGGATCGCAGGAGGAGAAACCGGCGTTGCGGTCCGGGGTCCACTGCATGGGCGTGCGCACGCCGTCGCGGTCGCCGAGCCAGATGTTGTCGCCCATGCCGATCTCGTCGCCGTAGTACAGCACCGGTGAGCCCGGCAGTGACAGGAGCAGGGCGGTGAACAGCTCCATCTGGTTGCGGTCGTTGTCCAGCAGCGGGGCGAGCCGGCGCCGGATGCCGATGTTGGCCCGCATCCGCGGGTCCTTGGCGTACTCGGCGTACATGTAGTCGCGCTCTTCGTCCGTGACCATTTCGAGGGTGAGCTCGTCGTGGTTGCGCAGGAAGATGCCCCACTGGCAGCGCTCCGGGATCGCCGGGGTCTTGGCCAGGATTTCGGAGACCGGGTAGCGGGACTCCCTCCGCACGGCCATGAAGATGCGCGGCATGACGGGGAAGTGGAACGCCATGTGGCACTCGTCCCCGCCCTGGGAGAAGTCCCCGAAGTAGTCGACGACGTCCTCGGGCCACTGGTTGGCCTCGGCGAGCAGCACGGTGTCCGGGTAGTGCCGGTCGATCTCGGCACGGACCCGCTTGAGGAGGGTGTGGGTGCGCGGCAGGTTCTCGCAGTTGGTGCCCTCCTCGGCGTACAGGTAGGGCACGGCGTCGAGGCGGAAGCCGTCGATGCCGAGGTCGAGCCAGAACCGGAGCGCCGAGACGATCTCCTCGACCACGGCCGGGTTCTCGTAGTTGAGGTCCGGCTGGTGCGAGAAGAAGCGGTGCCAGTAGTACTGCTTGCGTACGGGGTCGTACGTCCAGTTCGAGGTTTCGGTGTCGACGAAGATGATGCGGGCGTCCTGGTACTGCTTGTCGTTGTCGGCCCACATGTAGTAGTCGCCGTACGGACCCTCCGGGTCCTTGCGGGACTGCTGGAACCACTCGTGCTGGTCGCTCGTGTGGTTCATGACGAAGTCGATGATCACCCGCATGCCGCGCTGGTGCGCGGCGTCCACGAACTCCACGAAGTCGGCGAGATCGCCGAATTCGGGGAGCACGGAGGTGTAGTCGGAGACGTCGTAGCCCCCGTCGCGGAGGGGTGAGGCGAAGAACGGCGGGAGCCAGAGGCAGTCGACGCCGAGCCACTGGAGGTAGTCCAGCTTGGCGGTGAGCCCCTTGAGGTCTCCCACGCCGTCGCCGTTGCTGTCGTGGAAGGAGCGGACGAGGACCTCGTAGAACACCGCCCGTTTGAACCAGTCGGGATCGCGGTCCTTGGCGGGGGTGTCCTCGAAGGTGTCGTGGACGGGATCGTTGATCATCATGTGGTGGGTGACCCTCCGGTGGGCGGGGACGGTCGCAGAGCGGCCAGCACGTGCGCGGGCGTACGGCCCGGCTCTAGGCGCACGTAGTTCGCCCTGCCCCAGTGATAGGTCTCGCCGGTGAGCTCGTCGCGCACCGCGAGGGACCCGTGCCAGTCGAGGCCGAGTACCGGCATGTCCAACGAGACCGTCGCCTCCTGGGTGTGGTGCGGATCGAGGTTGACGACCACCAGTACGGAATTGGCTCCCGCGTGCTTCGAATAGGCGATCACCTGTTCGTTGTCGGTCGAATGGAAGTGGATGTCGCGCAGCTGCTGGAGTGCGGGGTTGCGCCGGCGGAGCCGGTTCAGCGCGGTGATCAGCGGGGCGATGGTGGCGCCGTCGCGGTCCGCGGCCGCCCAGTCGCGTGGCCGGAACTCGTACTTCTCGGAGTTCAGGTACTCCTCGCTGCCCGCCCGCACCGGGGTGCCCTCGCACAGCTCGTACCCGGCGTAGACGCCCCAGGCGGGGGAGAGGGTGGCGGCCAGGACCGCCCGCACCTCGAAGGCCGGGCGGCCGCCGTGCTGAAGGTACTCGTGGAGGATGTCGGGGGTGTTGACGAAGAAATTCGGCCGCATGACGGAGGCCGACCGGGTGCCCGACAGCTCGGTCAGGTACTCGGTGAGCTCGGCCTTGGTGTTGCGCCAGGTGAAGTACGTGTACGACTGCTGGAAGCCGACCGCCGCGAGCGCGCGCATCATCGCCGGGCGGGTGAAGGCCTCGGCGAGGAAGATCACGTCCGGGTCCGACTTGTTGATGTCGGCGATCACCTTCTGCCAGAAGACGACAGGCTTGGTGTGCGGATTGTCGACGCGGAAGATCCGGACGCCGTGCTCCATCCAGTACCGCAGGATCCGCACCGTCTCCTGCACGATGCCGGCCATGTCGGTGTCGAAGTGGATCGGGTAGATGTCCTGGTACTTCTTCGGCGGGTTCTCGGCGTACGCGATCGTCCCGTCGGCCCGGTGGCGGAACCACTCCGGGTGCTTCTCCACCCACGGGTGATCGGGGGAGCACTGGAGGGCGAAGTCCAGCGCGATCTCCAGGTCCAGCTCACCGGCGCGTGCCACGAAGGCGTCGAAGTCCTCGATGGTGCCGAGGTCGGGGTGGACGGCGTCGTGCCCGCCCTCGGTGGAGCCGATCGCCCACGGCACGCCGGGATCCCAACTCCCCGCCGAGAGGGTGTTGTTCGGGCCCTTGCGGTACGTCGAGCCGATCGGGTGGATCGGTGGCAGGTACACCACGTCGAAGCCCATCCCGGCGATCGCCGGCAGCCGCTCGGCGGCCGTGCGGAACGTTCCGCTGACCGGAGCCGTGCCCGGCTCGGCCACGGCCCCCTCCGAGCGGGGGAACATCTCGTACCAGGAGCCGAAGAGGGCCCGCTTGCGCTCGACGAGCAGGGCGAGCGGCTTCGCGGCGCTCACCAGCTCGCGGTACGGGCGCTTCGCGAGCGCGGCGTCCACGGCGGGGTCGAGGGCGGCCGCGTACCGCTCGGCGACGGGCCGGTCCTCGTCCCGCAGGACGTCGGCGGCGGCCAGTACGGCCACGCGGCCGTCCCGCTTGGGGATTTTGGCGCCGGCCCGCGCGAGGAGCTCGGCGCCCTCCAGCAGCACCAGCCCGGTGTCGATCCCGGCGGGGATCTTGATCGCCGCGTGGGCCCGCCAGGTGGCCACCGGGTCGCTCCACGCCTCGACGGTGTACGTCCACCTCCCCTCTACCTCGGCGGACACCCGGGCCCCCCACCGGTCGGTACCGGGGGCGAGCTCGCGCAGGGGCACGGGGGGCCGGAGCCGCCCGCTCGGATCTCTGAGGACGACGTGGGCTGCCACGGCGTCGTGTCCCTCGCGGAACACGGTGGCCGAGATCTCGAAGACCTCGTCCACCACCGCCTTGGCGGGTCTGGCGCCGCAGTCGACGGCGGGGCGGACGTCCAGCACGGGAATGCGACCGATCATGATGGGATCACCTGGGGGCAGTTCGCAGGGCTCGGTGACAACAGGCCAGCCGGTACTACGGCTGGTAGTGCACGCTCTGTTCGCTCTGTTTCTAGCCGCTCGGAAGACGGCTGGGCTGCGGGCATGGCCGCTCCTGTCCGCGTTCACTCGGGTGGCGGGGAGAGGTTGGGGGCGGGTGCGCCGTGCGGGTACCACACGTACCCGGGGAGCCCTTCCCACTCTCACCCCGCCCAACCCGGGTCGCTGGTTAACTACTCGTACGTAGTGGCACGGGGGTGCGCGGCGCCGGACCGGCAGCCGCCGATGCCCCGTCAGGCCGGGCGAGGACCAGCGGTGTACGGTGCGGAACCATCCGTCAGACCCGTCTCCCACGTCGCGTACGCCTCTGCTGCGGGCGGGCTGACGGTACGGTGATCGCCGATCTCGTGGGCGGCATCGTGGGTGCCCTCCTCCCCGACCCGATTGCCTGAAGCCGCGAGCGGCGCATGCGGCGGGCGTGGGCGTCGGGCGCGGAGGTGGCCTTCGAGGCCTGCGTGCTGGGTGACCGGCCGTACTGCCGCGATGACGCCCCGGTCCTTCCTTCGGTTTCCCCGTCGGGGACCGCGCATTCGTCCCCGACGGAAGTCGCCACCCTGCGCCGCCGGGCCCTGCCGGCCGACCGCCTCGCACCGGTCGGGGTGCGCGGCCGCGCCACCCACGGACCCCCACCGCCCCGTCCGCCCCTCCCGGCAGGTCGCGCGGTGCCTCGACGGCGACACCGAGGTCCTGCTCGCCGGCGCCCCGGCGCCCATGGCGCACCTGCCGTCCGCCCTGTCCCGGGCCGGCGTCCTGGTCCGGGCGGGCCGGGGGAGGGGTGGGGGAGGCGGCATGGCCGGGAGGCGTTCGGCTCGCTAGCCTTCCCGGGGTGATGCGCGGGTGCACAGCGTGGTGCGGCCGCTCCGATCCGCAATCCCCTGCGAAGGTGGAACGTGTGAAGGCTATCCGTCGGTTCACCGTGCGCCCCGTCCTCCCGGAGACCCTGCTGCCGCTCACCGACCTCGCGCGCAACCTGCGCTGGTCGTGGCATGCCGAGACCCGCGAACTCTTCCAATCCGTCGACCCCGAGGGCTGGCAGGCCTCCGGCGGCGACCCCGTCCGGCTGCTCGGCGCCGTCTCCGCGGCCCGGCTCGCGGAACTGGCGGCCGACCGCCGGTTCCTGCGGCGCCTCGCCGTCGTCGCCGCCGACCTCGACGACTACGTCAACGGCGGGAGGTGGTACCAGGGGCAGGAGACCGCGGGCGGCCTGCCCGCCGGGATCGCCTACTTCTCCCCCGAGTTCGGTATCACCGCCGCCCTGCCCCAGTACTCCGGCGGCCTCGGCATCCTCGCCGGGGACCACCTCAAGGCCGCCAGCGACCTCGGCGTCCCGCTCATCGGCGTGGGACTGCTCTACCGTCACGGCTACTTCCGCCAGTCCCTCTCCCGCGACGGCTGGCAGCAGGAGCACTACCCCGTACTCGACCCCAACGAGCTCCCCCTCGACCTGCTGCGCCAGGACGACGACACCCCGGCCCGGGTCTCGCTGACCCTCCCCGGCGGCCGCGCCCTGCACGCGCACATCTGGCAGGCCCGCGTCGGCCGCGTACCGCTGCTGCTCCTCGACTCCGACGTCGAGGACAACGACGTCGCGGCCCGGGAGGTGACCGACCGGCTCTACGGCGGCGGCAGCGACCACCGCCTGCTCCAGGAGATGCTGCTCGGCATCGGCGGCGTGCGCGCGGTGCGCGCCTACTGCGCGATCACCGGACACCCCGACCCCGAGGTCTTCCACACCAACGAGGGCCACGCCGGCTTCCTCGGGCTCGAACGCATAAGGGAACTGGAACGAGAGGAGGGCCTCGGATTCGACGCCGCCGTCGAGGCGGTGCGCGCCGGAACGGTGTTCACCACGCACACCCCCGTCCCGGCCGGCATCGACCGCTTCGAGCGGGGCCTGGTCGCCCGGCACTTCGGGGAGGGCGGGGAACTGCCCGGCGTACCCGTCGAGCGGATCCTTGAACTGGGCGCCGAGTCGTACCCCGGCGGCGACCCCGGGGTGTTCAACATGGCGGTCATGGGGCTGCGCCTGGCCCAGCGGGCCAACGGGGTGTCCACCCTGCACGGCGCGGTCAGCCGGGAGATGTTCGCCGGCCTGTGGCCCGGCTTCGACCCGGCCGACGTGCCCATCACCTCGGTCACGAACGGGGTGCACGCCCCGACCTGGGTGGCCCCGGAGGTGGTCAGGCTCGGCGCCCGCCAGATCGGCGCCGGCCGCACCGAGGACGCCCTGTCCGTCGGCGGCTCCGCCCGCTGGGACGCCGTCGCCGAGATCCCCGACCAGGACGTGTGGGACCTGCGCCGGGTGCTCCGCGAGCAGCTGGTCCAGGAGGTGCGGGACCGGCTGCGGGCGTCCTGGCGCCAGCGCGGCGCGGCCGAGGCCGAGCTGGGCTGGGTGGACTCCGTGCTCGACCCGGACGTGCTCACCATCGGCTTCGCCCGGCGCGTGCCCTCGTACAAGCGCCTGACGCTGATGCTGCGCGACCCGGACCGGCTGCGCAGGCTGCTGCTGGACCCGGACCGGCCGGTGCAGATCGTGGTGGCGGGCAAGGCGCATCCCGCCGACGACGGCGGGAAGCGGCTGGTCCAGGAGCTGGTGCGGTTCTCCGACGACCCGCGGGTGCGCCACCGGATCGTGTTCCTGCCCGACTACGGCATGGGCATGGCGCAGAAGCTCTACCCGGGCTGCGACGTCTGGCTCAACAACCCGCTCCGGCCGCTGGAGGCCTGCGGCACGAGCGGGATGAAGGCCGCGCTGAACGGCTGCCTGAACCTGTCCGTGCTGGACGGCTGGTGGGACGAGTGGTTCGAGCCCGACTTCGGCTGGGCCATCCCGACCGCCGACGGCCTGGGCGCGGACGAGGACCGTCGCGACCACCTGGAGGCCAATGCCCTCTACGAGTTGATCGAGAGCCGGGTCGCACCCCGGTTCTACGACCGGGTCGGACGCGGCGGGCTCCCGGTGCGGTGGATCGAGATGGTCCGGCGCACGCTGGTCTCGCTGGGCCCGAAGGTGCTGGCCGGCCGGATGGTCCGGGAGTACGTGGAGCGGCTGTACGCCCCGGCCGCGCTCGCCCACCGGGCCCTGACCCCGGAGGCGGCGCGGGACCTCGCCTGGTGGAAGGGGCGGGCCCGCGCGGCCTGGCCGCGGGTGGCCGTCGAGCACGTGGAGGCCGTCGCCGCGGCCCCCGTGAACGGCACCGCCGAACTCGGGGCCACCCTCACCCTGCGCGTGCGGGTGGCGCTGGACGCGCTCACGCCCGAGGACGTGGAGGTGCAGGCGGTCGCCGGGCGGGTGGACCCGCAGGACGTGATCCGCGACGGGCGGGCCTTCCCGCTCAAGCCGGCCGCGGGACCCGACCTGGAGGGCCGCTGGGTGTACGAGGGCCCGCTCGCCCTCGACCGTACGGGGCCCTTCGGCTACACGGTGCGCATCCTGCCCACGCACCCGCTGCTGGCGGTCCCGGCCGAACTGGGCCTGGTCGCCGGACCCGTGGACACGGACGCGGGGGGCGGCGTACTGCTGCGCTGACCCCGCACCCGCGGGGAACGCACGGCGGGCTCAGGGGGCGGGCGGCGGGTCCATCAGCCGCCCGTCCTCCACGAGCATCCCGGCCCGCTTGATGTTCCGCAGGGTCGGGATCAGCTCGACCTGCCGGATGCCGGGCACCGCGCCGATCCGCTCCGTCAGGTACGTGTAGAGGGCGTCGGTGTCCCGGCACACCACCACCGCCATCAGGGAGGCCGCCCCGGTCACGGCCGCCGCGAACGGCACCTCCGGATGACTGCCGATCGCGGCGCCCACCTCCGCCAGCCGGGCCGGCGGGACCGTCAGGACCAGGGTGGCCTCCGCCTCGTAGCCGAGGTGCGCCGGGACGATCTCCACGTCGAAGAAGACCGCCCCCGACTCGCGCAGCCGCTCCAGCCGGCGCCGGGCGGTGGACTCCGACAGGCCGGTGGCGCGGGCCAGCTCCGGATAGCCGGCGCGGCCGTCCTGGCCGAGCACCGCCAGCAGGGCGAGTTCCGTCTCGTCCAGGGTGTACCGCTCCGGACCGGGCTCCACCGGCGGCCGCTCCAGGGCGGCGACCTGGTCCGGGCGCAGGACGTCCAGACCGGCCCACGCCTCCGGCCCGCCGAAGAACTTCCGCAGGATGGTGTGGGCGGCGATGCCGGTCACCCGCCGGGTGCGCGGCAGCTTCTCCAGCAGCAGGGTGTCCCGGTCCTGGCGGGTGCGCGCCCGGGTCATGCACTGGATCTCCGTACCGCCCGAGTTCAGCGTCACCCACGCGATGTCCGGGCGGCGGGCCAGCGCCTGCGCCACGGGGAGCGCCGCGTCCGGCGCGCACTGCACGCGCAGCCAGGACTCGAAGAGGCCGACCCGGCGGCCCAGCGGCAGGGCGACCACGCGGACCAGGCCGGTCGTGCGCAGCCGGCGGTAGCGGCGCACGACGGTCTGGTCGGAGACCTCCAGCACCTCCGCGAGCCGGGCGAAGGAGGCCCGGCCGTCGAGCGTCAGGGCCTGGACGAGGGCGCGGTCGAGTTCGTCCAGCGTGCCGCCGTGCGGGGTCGGATGCATGGTTTCCATCATTCCAGACCCGCTGACTACCGGAATCCGGCAGCGGGTGGGCGCTGGTTAAGGGGCGCGGCCGCCACGCTGGGACCTTGGGGAGGCCGCCGGACAGATCCGGGGCCCGCCACCACCCCCCGCACCCCCAGAAGGGTTCCCGCCATGCGCAAATGGCTGCCGTTGACCGCGGTCTGCCTCGGGGCGTTCATGCTGCTCGTGGACGTCACGATCGTGACCGTCGCCCTGCCGGACATGTCCGCCGACATGGACACCGGATTCGCCGGCCTCCAGTGGGTCATGGACGTCTACGCCCTGGCGCTGGCCGCCCTGCTGCTCGGGGCGGGCTCGCTCGCCGACCGGATCGGGCGCCGCCGCGTCTACCTCGGCGGGCTCGGGCTGTTCGCCGCGGCCTCGCTCGCCTGCGGCCTGGCCACCGGCCCGGCCGAGCTGATCGCCTTCCGCACCCTCCAGGGCATCGGCGGCGCCGCCATGTTCGCCACCACGATGGCCCTGCTCAGCGGGGCGTACCAGGGCCGCGACCGCGGGGTGGCCTTCGGCGTCTGGGGCGCGGTCAACGGCGCGGCCGCGGCGGCCGGACCGATCGTCGGCGGGCTGCTCACCGAGCAGTTCGGCTGGCGCTGGATCTTCTTCATCAACCTGCCGCTGTGCGCGCTGGCCGTCTGGGTCACCCTCAAGGCCGTCGGCGAGTCCCGCGACCCGCACGCCAAGGGGCTCGACCTGCCCGGCATGGCGACCTTCACGGCGGGGGCCGCGGCCGTCACGTACGCCATGATCCGCGTCGGCGAGAACGGCTGGAGCTCGCCCGCCACCCCGGGGCTCCTCGCCCTGGGCGCGGCCGCCTTCGGCGCGTTCGTCCTCGTGGAGCTGCGCAGCTCCCGGCCGATGCTGGACCTCTCCCTCTTCCGCAGCCGCACCTTCGTCGCCGTCATGGCCGCCGGACTGCTGCTGTCCGGCGCGGCGTTCTCGTACCTGATGTACGTCTCCCTGTGGCTGCAGTCCGCCGAGGGGATGAGCCCGGTCGGGGCGGGCCTGGTGCTGGTGCCGCTGAGCGCGGCCGCCTTCCTGGTCTCCGCGGTGGCCGGGCGGCTGCTGCACGGCGCCCCGGCGCGGCTGACCATCGGCGGCGGGCTGCTGCTGATCGGCGTCGGCGCGCTGCTCCAGGCGTGGATGCTGGACGCCGGCGACGGCTGGTCGGCGCTGGTCCCGGGGCTGCTGGTCACCGGTGCGGGCGTGGGTACGGCCACCCCGGCGCTCGCCGCCACCGCCATGGGCGCGGTGGGCCATGCCCGTGCGGGCATGGCGGGCGGCGCCCTGAACACCGCGCGCCAGCTGGGCACGGCGCTCGGCATCGCCGTACTCGGCGCGGTCTTCCACGCCGGGCTGCGCTCCGGCCTGGGCGAGGCGGGCCACGGGCTGTCGGCGCCGCTGGCCTCCGGCGGGGCCGGGCAGTTGCTGGCCGCCGCACCGGCGGGCGCGGCGCACGAGACCCTGGCGGGCCTGGTGGACGCGGCCTTCGCGAGCGGGCTGCGGGAGACGTTCCTGGCCTCGGGGGCGATGGGCCTGGCGGGCGCGCTGGCGGTGTTCCTGCTGATCCGCCGCCCGGCCGCGACGCCGCCGCCGGCCGCCGCCGCGGTCCCGCCGGCCCGCGCCGCGGGGTCTCCCGCCCCGGCGCCGCTGCCGTGACGCGGGGGGCGTGACGCAGGAGTCCCGCCGCGCGCCGCGCGGCGGGACCTCACGGGTGAACCTTCGAACGTGCTGTGCCGGGCGAGCGGGCGCGCAACGTGGAGGTCGTGGCGGCCTTCTTCCGGCCGGTCGACGGGCACGACCACGGCCGCCCCGGCGGCGGCCGCGATGACGAAGGCCGCGATGACGAAGGCCGCGATGACGAAGGCCGCGACGAGGAAGGCCGCCCGGGCAACGGCGACTGGCAGGGCGGGGGTCGCGACGACCAGGACGGCGCGGACGGGGGCCGCCCGGAGGAGGGCGGGCGCCCCGACAACGGCGGCCGTCCGGACGACGCCAACCGTCCCGAGGCCGGGAGCGGTGACACCGGCGCCGGCGAGGAGGCGGACCCGGACGCGGAGGAAGGGGAGGAGGACCTCCTGGCCACGGTCTTCCGCAGCATCGGCTGACCGGGCCCGCCCCGGTTGGGGGGCAGGCCTCGCCGTCTCGGCGGGCCCGAGCAACGGGCGGCCCGAGTGACCGACGGCCCGAGTGACCGGCGGGCCCGAGGGGTTTGGCGGCCCGCCCGGCCCGGAGGAAGCCCAGGTCGCACACCCGGCGCCGGGCCGCGGCAACCTCGGGGTCGGAGACCGTACCCGCAAGCTCCGCCACCTTGAAGGGGAACGAGGTGGGCGAGGCCTCGGGGTCGTTGCGGACCGCGAGGGTGCCGGCGCGGGCCCGGTCCAGCAGGTCCTCGCGCAGGTGGCGGGCCATCCCGGACTCCTCGCACAGGGCGAAGGCGCTGCCGACCTGGACCCCGGCCGCCCCCCGGGCCCGGGCGGCGGCCACCGCCTCGGGGCTCGCCTGGCCGCCGGCGAGCCAGAAGGGCAGCCCGAGCGCCGCCATCCTGGCGAGGTCCGGCTGGTCGCGCGGCCCGTAGACCGGCTCGCCGTCCTCGCCCCGCCGCACCGGCCCGCGCGGCGAGGCGCTGTGGCCGCCGGCCCCGCTGGTCTCGATCACGAACCCGTCGGGGCGGGTCGCAACGTCGCGGGCCAGGTACGCGGCGAGCACCGGCAGCGAGACGATGGCCAGTACCTCCGGGCGCCGCAGCGGGCCCGGGAGGTGCCCGGCCAGCAGCGCCGCGGGGTCGAAGAGGTGGCCGAGCGGCTCCTCCGAGCCCTCTACGGAGATCCGGGTGACGCAGCGTTCGTAACGCGCCAGCCGCGTGGCGAGGGCAGGGATCTGGCCGGGGACTCCCGCGCCCACGAGCACGTGGTCGACGCCTGCCAGGATCGCGCCGAACATGGCGGGGGCGGTGGCCAGCTGGATCTTCTCCAGGTAGTTGACGCCGACGAGGCCATCGTGTCCCTCCTTCGCGAGCCACACCTCGGCGGAGTTGCCGAGGACGGTGAGGATTTCGGCCTGGGCCCCGCCCGTCGCCCGCAGCCGCGGAGCGGTCCGCATCGGAGCGCCCGCGTCGAGCCCGCCCTCGCGGAAGTAGCAGTCGAGGGCGGTCCGGGCGAGTTCGGGGAGCGGCAAGGCGGCCAGGGCGCGGCGGGCGTGCCCGCCGGGGTCGCCGGTCTGCAGGACGCGGGCCAGGACGACGTCCAGCGCCGTTCCGGAGACCACGCCCAGCTGGCCCTCCAGGGACACCGCCCTGGTCAGCCGCCACCCGGAGACCCCGACGCCCATGCCGCCCTGGATCAGCCAGGGCCGCCGCACGGCGGGGACGGTCGCGGGGGCCGGTGGCACGGGGACCGGTGGCACGGGGACCGGCGGCACGGGCGTCAGCGGCACGGAGGTCAGCGGCATGGGGCACGTCCTCGGAATCACCCGAATTTACGCTTCCGTAGGTTCGCTGAACTCCACTATCCCCCCGCCGCGGCGGTGCGCACGGCGCGGAAGGTCCCGGCCGCCAGGGGAGCAGGTCCCGCGGCAACCGGGGCCGAGGGACGGGGGCCCATGGGACAGGGCCGCCCGGGGAGGTTTCCTCCCGGGCGGCCCCGTGTCTAACGGTGCGGCTCTCGCCGTTCAGCTCCTGGTGTCCGGCCCCGCAGGGTCAGAAGGTGAGCTTCCAGCTGTCGATCTTGCCGACGTCCGCGCTGGCCAGGTCCGCGACCCGCAGCTTCCAGACACCGCTGGCGACCTCGGAGGAGGCGTTCACGGTGAAGGACTGGACGATGTTGTCCGCGCTGCCGCCGGTGCGGTTGCGCAGGTTGTAGAGGGTGCCGTCCGGGGCGACGAGGTCGACCTTCAGGTCACCGACGTAGGTGTGCAGGATGTTCACGTCCACCTTGAGGGTGCTCGGGGCGTTGCCCGTGCGGTTCACGGTGATCGGGGACTCGACCGTCGCGTTGTCGGCGATGGCGTAGTCGGTCGTGTTCTCGAAGACGCTCGGCTGGCTGGTGCCGACGGTCCAGGTGAAGGACGCCGTACCCGTCTTGCTCGCCGAGTCGGTCACCGTGACGGTCACGTTGGACGTGCCCGCGGTGGTGGCCGTGCCCGAGATCAGGCCGGTGGAGGAGTTGATCGACAGACCGGCCGGCAGGCCGCTCGCCGCGTAGCTCAGCGCGCCCGGGTTGGTGCTGGTGGCCTGGACCTGCAGGCTCGCCGCGCCACCGACCTGGGTGTTCTGGTTGGCGATCGGGTTGACGGTGACGCCGGAGACGATCCGGGGACCGACATTGACGCCGGCCCAGGCGTTGGCCACGTTGTTGTAGATGGTGGAGCCCTGGCCGTACAGGTCGGCCGCGGCCTTCAGCGTCTGGACGCGGGCGTCCGCGTAGTTGGTGTTCGACTTGAAGTAGCCGACCGTCAACGCGCGGAACCAGATCTTCGAGGCGGCGTCGCGGCCGATCGCGGTGACCGGCAGGCCGTCGGAGGTCGGCGAGTCGTAGCTCACGCCGTTGACTACCTTGGCGCCCGAGCCCTCGGAGGCCAGGTAGTACCAGTGGTTGGCCGGACCCGAGGAGTAGTGGACGTCGATCGAGCCGATGCCCGAGTACCACGCGTCCTTGGACGAGCCGTCCTTGCTCGGCTTGTCCATGTAGCGCAGCGGGGTGCCGTTGCCGCGGATGTCGATCTTCTCGCCGACGTTGTAGTCGCCGAGGTCCTGCGGGTTGTTGGCGTAGAACTCGACGGCCGCCGCCATGATGTCGGAGGTCGCCTCGTTGAGGCCGCCGGGCTCGCCGCTGTAGGTCATGTTGCCGGTGACCGAGGTCAGGCCGTGCGTCATCTCGTGCGCGGCCACGTCGGTGGAGGTGAGGGGCTTGGCGTTGCCGTCACCGTCGCCGTACGTCATGCAGAAGCAGGAGTCCTGCCAGAAGGCGTTCACGTAGTTGTTGCCGTAGTGGACCCGGGTGTACGGGGCCACGCCGTCGTTGCGCAGCCCGTTGCGGCCGTGCACGTTCTTGAAGTAGTCCCACGTGACCGCGGCGCCGTAGTGGGCGTCGGCGGCGGCGGTCTCCAGGTTGGCCGGCAGCCCGTTGCCCCAGACGTCGTCCGGGCCGGAGAAGAGCGTGCCGGTGCCCGAGGAGCCCCGGTTGAGGTTGTACGTCTTGTGGTTGCCGCGCGCCGCGTCGGTCAGGTTGTACGTGCTGCCCGACTGCGTGGTCCCGAGCGTCACCTGGCCGCTGTACATGGTGTTGCCGGTGCCGGTCTCGACGGCCTGCCACTCGGTGATCTTGGCGCCGGTCCTGGCGTTGGTCACCACGTGCAGTTCGTTCGGCGTCCCGTCGTGCTGGAGGCCGCCGACGACCGTCTCGAACGCGAGGACCGGAGCGCCCTCGGCCGCCCAGATCACCTTGCGGGCGCTCTTGGAGGCCTTGGCCTCCTTGGAGCCCTCGGCGTTGGCGGCGGCGACCGCCTGGCCCTCGGCGGCGGCCGGGGTGACCGTGGCGGTGGTGTCCGCGACCTTGATCTCGTGGTGGGTCGCCTTGGTCACGCTCTGGGTGACGCCGCCCTTGGCGTGGACGGTGAGGTCACCGCCGAGCACCGGAAGGCCGTCGTAGGTGCGCTCGTACGAGGTGTGCGTGGTTCCGTCCGCGTCCTTGACGACGTCGCGGACGACCAGCTTCTCGCCGCTGCCGAGGCCGAGGGCCTTGGCGGCCTGCACGGTGGTGGAGTTGGCCTCGGCAAGGAGCGTCGCACGCTCCGAAGCGCTGAGTTTGACGTTCGCCGCGCCCGGGTTGGGCTGGGCGGCCGTACGTGCCTGCGACGCGGTGGCGTCGGCGGTCGCGGTGCCGGTCTGTATACCGACGGCGAGCAGGGCTGCCGCGGCTACGAGCGCGCCGGCCGCTGTGGCACGCCTCTGGGGGGTGGACCTCAACGCAGACTCCTTCTGCAAGGGGGGTTCCGGACGGCTGGGTGGGCCTCCGGGCAGATCAGGGCTGGTGCGATGAACGGTCGAAGAGTGACACCTACGGCACGCAATGTCAGGGCCGCGTCAAAAGGTTGGCTGGAAACGGTTCGTTGTCCGAGGTGACGTATCCGGTATCCGAACCATTCACCTTTGTGTGCCGCGAAAACCGTCCGGCATTCGGAACGGCTGGTACCGGTTGCTAACACTTGGACAATAAGAGGTCTCGTTGACGCAAACGGCATTTACCGTACGGGTGTTTGTCGTACTGTTTCCCGGTGCGGCAGATGTCCGTTGCCAGGGGAAGCGATGGGCAGCCGTCACTGTCATAGACCACGTGCCAGGGGGGCCCATGAGGCATGTCCATTTTCCTGCGCAAAGAGTGGCCAGGACGGCCCAGGAGTCCGCTGTGCCCGTACGCCGGCTCGGTGACAAGGCCCGCTGGTACCTGCCCGCGGCCGTCTCCGCCGACGTCCTGGGCGCGGCCGTACCCGTAGGACTCGTCTTCGCGGCCGCCGGGCAGGTCCGGCCGCTCTACTGCGCCCTCGGTGCCGCGCTCGCCTGGACCGGGGTACAGGCGTTGCGCCGCCGCTACACCGCCCGTTCGCTCGGGGAATCGCGCGGAGTCCTGCCGGTCGTACACGACTGGCTGATTCTCATCGGCGTCCTCGCCGTGGCACGCGTGGTGACCGAGGAGGACACCCCCCGGCTGGCCGCGCTCGGGGCCCTGCTGCCCGCCCTGCTCGTCACCGTCGCCTGCCACAAACTGACCTACCGCCACCTCTCCGCTGCCCGCCGCGAGGCCCAGGCCGTCAGCCGGGTCCTCGTGGTGGGCGAGCCCGGCGCGGCCGAGGACGTCATCGCCCACCTCGCCGCGCGCACCGACCACCCGTACGTCGTCGTCGGCATGGTCCCGGTCGGCGCCGGCGACCTCGCCAGCGGAGTCCCGGTCGCCGCCCGCCTCGGCGAGGCGATGCCCGAGGCCTCTCACGGGGACTCCTCCGCCGTCCTCGGCGCCGTCCGCAGCCACCACGCCGACCTGGTGCTCGTCGCCCCCGGAGCGCGCTTCGCGGGGGAGCGGCTGCGCCGCGTGGCCTGGGCCCTGCACGACGCGGGCCTGGAACTCGCGGTCTTCCCTGGGCTGGTGGAGGTCTCCGTCAAGCGGCTCGAGACCCTGTCCGCCGGGGGGCTGGCCATGCTGCGGGTCGTCCCGCCGGTCAGCCGCGGCGTGCAGACCGTCCTGAAGTCGGCCCTGGACCGGGCGGGCGCCGCGCTCGGGCTGCTGCTGCTCTCCCCGTTCTTCCTGGGGATCGTCCTGTCGATACGGGTCGGCTCGCGCGGCCCGGCCTTCTACCGCCAGCGGCGCATCGGCCGCGACGGCGTCCCCTTCGTCATGTGGAAGTTCCGCACGATGGTCGTGGACGCCGACGCGCGGAAGGCCGAACTGGCCGGGGCGAACGAGAACGACGGCCTGATGTTCAAGATGCGCCGCGACCCCCGGGTCACCCGCGTCGGCCGGCTGCTGCGCCGTACCTCCATGGACGAACTGCCCCAGCTGCTCAACGTGCTCACCGGCCACATGTCCCTGGTCGGCCCGCGCCCGCCGCTGCCCGAGGAGGTCGCGGAGTACGACGACGTCGAACTGCGCCGGCTCAGCGTGCGGCCCGGGATGACCGGGTTGTGGCAGATCAGCGGGAGGTCCGACCTGTCCTGGGATGAGACGATTCAGCTTGACCTGCAGTACGTCGACAACTGGTCCTTCACCAGCGACGTCGACGTCATGGGCCGCACGCTCCGCGCCGTCGTCGACGGTCGCGGGGCGTACTGAGGGGCCGATGCCTTGAGATCAGCCCTGCTCGCGCCACCACCGGTAGGTGGAGGCGATGCCGTCCCGCAGCGGGATGCCGGGCTTCCAGCCGAGCGAGGTCAGACGGGACACGTCCAGCAGCTTGCGGGGGGTCCCGTCCGGCTTGGACGTGTCCCAGGCGAGCCGGCCCCGGAAGCCGGTCACCTCGGCGACCGTCTCGGCGAGCTCCTTGATGGTCAGGTCCTCGCCGCAGCCGATGTTGACCGGCTCGTCCCCGTCGTAGCCGTTCAGCAGCACGGCGCAGGCGGCGGCCAGGTCGTCGACGTGCAGGAACTCCCGGCGGGGGGTGCCGGAGCCCCACAGGGTGACCTCGTCCCGCCCTTCGGCCGCGGCCTCGTGGAAGCGCCGGACGAGGGCCGGCAGCACGTGCGAGGACTCCAGGTCGAAGTTGTCGCCCGGGCCGTAGAGGTTCGTCGGCATGGCCGAGATGAACGAGGCCCCGTACTGCTTGCGGTACGACTGGACCTGGACGATGCCGGCGATCTTCGCGAGGGCGTACGCCTCGTTGGTCGGCTCCAGCGGGCCGGTCAGCAGGGCGTCCTCACTGATCGGCTGCGGGGCCAGCTTCGGGTAGATGCAGGAGGACCCGAGGAACAGCAGGCGGTGCACGCCGGCGGCGTGCGCCCCGGCGATGACGCTCAGCTGGATCTTGAGGTTGTCCTCCAGGAACTGCACTGGGTACGTGCTGTTGGCCATGATGCCGCCCACCTTGGCGGCGGCCAGCACGACGGCGTCCGGGCGGACGCCCTTCAGGTACGCCCCGGTCGCGTCGGCGTCGCGAAGGTCGAGGTCGGCGCGGCCCCGGGTGAGCACCTCGTGACCGTCGGCGGTCAGGCGGCGGGCGACCGCGGAGCCCACGAGGCCGCGGTGGCCCGCGACGAAGACGCGGGCGTTCGGGGGCAGGAGCGGCAGCGAACTTGTCATACCGCCGATGATGCCAGTCCGCTCCCGCGCGGATCCGCCCGGTCCACCGGCCGGCACCCGGCCGCCGCGGGCTCCAATCCACTGCAAAGCCAGCCGGAACGGGCGTGTACGGTACCCATCCAGCCCCCGGGCGGCGGCCCGCACGCGGGGCGCGCCCCCTGCCGGGGCGGTCCGCCGCACGCACCCCGAGGCGCAGCCTCACCACGACGAACAGCACCGACCACCACCAAGGGGAACCCATGGGCAAGACCGCACTGATCACCGGCGTCACCGGGCAGGACGGCTCGTACCTCGCAGAGCTGCTCCTCTCCAAGGGCTACACGGTGCACGGGCTCGTGCGGCGCTCCTCCAGCTTCAACACGGAGCGGATCGACCACATCTACCAGGACCCCCAGACCGCCAACCGGTCCTTCGTCCTGCACCACGCGGACCTCTCCGACGGCGTCGCCCTGGTGAACCTGCTGCGCGGGATACAGCCCGACGAGGTCTACAACCTCGGCGCCCAGTCCCACGTCCGCGTCTCCTTCGACGCCCCCCTCTACACGGGCGACGTCACGGGCCTCGGCGCGCTGCGGCTGCTGGAGGCGATCCGGGCCAGCGGGATCGACACCCGCATCTACCAGGCCTCGTCCTCGGAGATGTTCGGCGCCACCCCGCCCCCGCAGAACGAGGGCACGCCGTTCCACCCGCGCAGCCCGTACGGCGCCGCCAAGGTCTTCGCGTACTGGACCACGGTGAACTACCGTGAGGCCTACGGCATGTTCGCCGTGAACGGCATCCTCTTCAACCACGAGTCCCCGCGGCGCGGCGAGACCTTCGTGACCCGCAAGATCACCCGCGCGGTCGCCCGGATCAAGGCCGGCCTGCAGGAGAAGCTCTACCTCGGCAACCTCGACGCCGTCCGCGACTGGGGCTACGCCCCGGAGTACGTCGACGCCATGTGGCGGATGCTCCAGCAGGACGAGGCCACCGACTACGTGGTCGCCACCGGTGTGGCCGCCTCCGTCCGCGAGTTCGTCGAGGCCTCCTTCTCCCACGCCGGTCTCGACTGGAACGAGCACGTGCGCTACGACCCCAAGTACGAGCGCCCCAGCGAGGTCGACGCCCTCATCGGCGACGCCTCCAAGGCCAACGAGCTGCTCGGCTGGAAGCCGACGGTCCTGGTCGCGGAACTGGCCAAGATCATGGTGGACGCCGACATCCGCCAGGTCGAGGACCAGCTCGCGGGCGTGACGGTCCGCATCGACCGCTGAGGCCTTATATCTCGCCTACGATTTGCCGTGTTCCGGTCACGTGCGCCACTCTGCGCGGACGTGACCGGGGTAAACCTGCCGTATGTCCGTAGTGCACCCTCCGTGCTGAACCCGGTTGATTCCAAGTTGGTATGCAATGGGTCAAGGGAGGTGGCCGGGCCCTCGCGTGAGCCCTAGTCTGCGTCCAGTACATATGGCTGTTCGGATAGTTTCAGCCATCAAACCGGGCGATTGCCCTGGGGGGCTCATGCGTAGATCCAGAGGGCTGACTGCTGCCCTCGTCCTGTCACTGGCCGGTGCCGGCACCGGCATCGGCCTGGTGCTGATGCCTCAGGCGTCCGCCATCACAGCGCCGGTGGCGTTCACCGCCGACAACCTGCCGACCTGGCAGACGAACGGCGTCGTCTGGGCGATGGCCCAGGCCAACGGCACCGTCTTCGCCGGCGGCACCTTCTCGTCGGTGCGTCCGCCCGAGGGCGCCGCGGGCGCCGAGCAGGACGCCGTCAACTTCGTCGCACTCGATGCCGCGACGGGCAACCCGACCGCCTGCAAGCTCTCCTTCACCGTGGGCGAGGGGACCGCGACGGTCCGGACCCTGGTCGTCTCGAAGGACAACAAGACCCTGTACGCGGGCGGATACTTCGGAGCCGTCAACGGCACCCCGGTCTCCAGCGTCGCCGCGATCGACATCGCGAGCTGTGCCCCCAAGGCCTCGTTCCACCCGAGCTTCGCCGCCACCGTGCGCGGGCTCGCCGTCACCGACGACACCCTGTACGCGGCCGGAGACTTCTTCACCGTCGAGGGCGAGGGCCGCGAGCGGTTCGCCGCGGTCGACGCCTCCTCCGGGGCGCTGAAGCCCTTCAAGGCCGACGCCGACGAGCCGGGCCGCGCCGTCGAGGTCACCCCGGACGGCAAGAACGTACTGCTGGGCGGCGACTTCTTCTCCGTCAACGGCTCCAACACGCACGCTCTGGCCGTGGTGAACTCCACCACCGGTGCGGTCGCCAAGACCTACACCAACATCCCGTCGAACTCGGTCGTCAAGGACATATCCACCGACGACACCGGCTTCTACACGGGCAACGAGGGTTCCGGCGGCGGCGTCTTCGACGGCCGCATCGGCCTCAAGCTCAGCGACTTCACCGAGAAGTGGCGCGACCGCTGCCTCGGCGCGACCCAGTTCGTCCTGCCCTACGAGGGAGTGCTCTACAGCTCCTCGCACGCGCACGACTGCAAGACCGAGCAGGAGTTCTCCGACGGCAAGCGGCACTTCCTGCTGGCCCAGCCGACCAACCACGAAGGCTCCGCCCCCGCGCCCGTGGACGGCTTCGTACGCGGCCCGGGCAAGCTCGGCTGGCACCCGACGGCCAACGACGGCATGGAGCTGACCGAGGGCATCGGCCCGCGCGTCATGGCCGTGGCCGAGAAGAACGACGTCAAGTACATGTGGGTCGGCGGTGAGTTCACCCTCATCAACGGCAAGCCGCAGTGGGGCCTGACCCGCTTCGCCTCCACCGGCGACGTCGGCGCCCCCACGACCCCGGTCGCCAGCGTCGGCAGCGTCAAGCCCGGCGAGGCCCAGGTCCGCTGGCGCACCAGCTACGACGCGGACGACAGCAAGCTGACGTACCGCGTCTACCGCAACGGCTCGGCCTCCCCGATCCACACCATGACCGCCGACTCCCTGGAGTGGCGTCGTCCCCAGGCCTCCTGGACCGACACCACGGTCAAGGCCGGCCAGTCGTACACCTACCGGGTGACCGCGACCGACGCCGCCGGCAACACGAGCGCGCTGTCGGCCACCGCCCCGGTCACGGTCCCGATGTCGGTCCAGTCGTACCCGAACCAGGTGCGGGCGGACGGCGCCCAGCTGTACTGGCGCTTCGACGACACCGTCAGCCCGTACGTCGCCGACTCCTCGAACGGCGGCAACACCAGCGGCGTCCAGCTGAACGCCCCGGCCCTGCGCCAGACCCCCGGTGCCGTCACCGGTGCCAGCACGGCGATGGGATTCAACGGCACCAGCCAGCAGGTCCACGGTGACCGCCGCCAGACGGTCGGCAGCACCTTCACCATCGAGACGTGGTTCAAGACGAACACCACGCGCGGCGGCAAGCTGGTCGGCTTCGGCGACAACACCGACCGCCTCAGCGGCTCGAACGACAAGCACATCTACATGACCAACACCGGTCGCCTCATCTTCGGTGTCTACAACGGCTCGACCAGGACCATCTCCACGGGCCTGTTCGACACGTACAACGACAACAAGTGGCACCACGTGGTCGGCACCCAGGGCCCCGGCGGCATCACGCTGTACGTCGACGGTCAGAACAAGGGCTCGCTGAACGCCACCAGCACGCACAACTACGCGGGCTTCTGGCACGTCGGCGGCGACCAGCTGTCCGGCTGGCCGAACCGTCCGACGAGCAACTTCTTCACCGGGCAGCTCGACGAGACGGCCGTCTACCCCACGGCGCTCACCCAGACCCAGGTCAAGAACCACTTCGACCTGGCCAAGGCCCCGTCCGACACGGTCTCCAAGGTCACCGCGACCGAGGACACCTACATCAACCAGGGCGCTCCGAGCACCGCCTACGGCGCGGCGAACTCACTCGCGGTGCGCGGCACCTCGGCGTACGAGTCGTACCTGCGCTTCAACCTCCCGGCCGCTCCGGCCGGTCAGGTCCTGAAGTCCGTCTCGCTGCAGTTCAAGACCACCACGCAGGCGGGTGCCGGCACCGCCGACACCGTGTCCGTGGTCCCGGTCACCGGCACGTGGAGCGGAGCGGGCACCACGTTCAACACGAAGCCGACCCTCGGCACCACGCCGCTCGGCTCCATCTCCGGCGTGCCGGACGGCTCGGCCGTGCACGGCGTGGAGCTGGACACCGCCGCGGTCTCCCCGGTCCTGGGCAGCAGCTACAGCCTGGGCCTGAAGAGCACGGGCACCGACCCGCTGTGGCTCTGGTCCTCGGAGGCGACCGCCGCGGACGCCGCTCCGCAGCTGGTCCTCACCTTCGGCCCGAAGTAACCGATCGACGGCGTGCGGGGCCCGGCCTGTACCCGGCCGGGCCCCGCACGCCTGTCCCACCCCAGTAAGTACGGGAGCCAACCGATGTACCGACGCTCCGCAGCGGCTGCTGTTCTGCTGGCCGCCGCCCTCACGCTGACCGCCTGCAGTTCGGGCGGCGACAAGGCCGACTCCGCCGGGGACGCGAAGGCGAAGCCGCCGGCCTCGTCGCCGATCCCGGACCCGGCGGACACCCCGGCCACGACGGACCCCTCGCCCGAGGCGAAGCCGTCGGGCCCGGTCGTCCCGGACAGCAAGCTGACCCCGAAGACGGGCAGCTTCACCGCGCAGGAGAAGAAGTACCTGAGTGGCCGGGTGCCGGAGAAGATGGACCCGGCGGCCGTCCTGCAGACCGGCCAGGAGTCCTGCCAGCGCGTGCAGCGCACCGCGAAGCGGGACAAGGACGCGGCGACCGGCGCCGTCATCACCGGGGAGATCGCGGGCGCGAAGGACGCGATCAACCTGCTGTGCCCGGACCAGAAGCCGATCCTCGCGGCGGCGGAGAAGGGCTTCCCCGAAGGCCCGCGGTCCTCGCCGGCGGCCGGTACCTACCGGGCGCTGACGCAGGCCGTGAACTGCACGTGGGAGGCGAAGGGCAAGGACGGGGCGATCCTGGCCTCGGGCCCCGAGACCCCGCCGAAGGCGGGCGACAAGATCACGGCGACCGTCCCGGCCGGCACCGCCGAGTTCAACTCGACCGGCTGCTACGCCTGGCTGCCCGCCTAGCCCCAGCCCGTCTCCCGGGGACCGCCCCGCGGTCCCCGGCGATCCCGAACGCCCCTCCCCCCACCCATCACGGGTGCGGGGGAGGGGCGTTCGTGATCGCCGGCGCCCAACCGCCTGTCGGCCGGGGTGTTTTCGCCTGCGGATCGCGGGTACCCGCGGGTCCAGAGCGCAACGACACCGAATTCGGAGGCGAGTCCTATGACCGGCCTGGGCGGCTGCATCGGTCTGATCGTGGTGGGGGCGATCCTCACCTTCGCGACGGACTGGGAGATGCGGAGCGTCGACCTCGATCTGGTCGGCGTGATCATGATGGCGGTGGGTGCCATCGGCCTCGCGGTGTACTCCAGCATTCTCAAGCGCCGTCGCGCCGTGGGCGCGGTGCCGGTGGTGCAGGAGCGCCGCGACGTCATCTGAGACCAGCGACGTCATCTGAGACCCGAGACGTCATCCAGGACCCGCGAGGCCGGGTGAGCCCCGCGAGGTCACCCGAGACCCGACGCACCCCGCGGCCGTACGGCGCGGGCGGCCCGCCCGGAGGCGGCCGACCCGCGCGCGGTCAGCCGCGTACGGCTGCCCCGTACACCGGCAGCAGGGTGTCCAGGACGGAGTCCATCGAGAACGAACCGGCGGCCAGTTCACGGGCCGCCGCCGACGCCGACCGGTTCGCGGCGGGGTCCAGCAGCGACAGCACCGCCGCCGCCACGCCCTCCGGACCGGGGTCCACGGCCCGCCCGGCACCGGCCGCCGCGATGTCGCGGGCCAGGCCGTTGGAGTGGGTCACCACCGGGGGCACGCCCACGGCGAGGGCCTCCAGCACCGACATCGGGAACGGCTCGTCCACGGAGGGCAGGACGTAGACGTGCGCCCGGCGCAGCTCGCGCAGTACCTCCTGCCCGCTCAGCGCCCCCGGCACCCGTACCGTGTCCGCGAGCCCCAGCTCCGCGATCCGGCGCAGTACGGCCGCCCGCTCGCCCTCGTCCGGGCCCGCGACGACGAATTCCGCGTCCGGGTGCGCGGCCAGGACCGCAGGAACCGCGTCCACGAAGTCCACCGGCCGTTTGCGGGCCTGCAGGCGCGCCGAGTACAGGATGCGCGGCGGCCCCTCGGGGGCGGGCCGCTCCTCCTGCGCCGGAGTGCCGTTGACGAGGCGCACCGCGTTCGCCAGCGGCCCGCCGACGACCGCGTCGAGGCCCTCCCGCTCGTGCGGGGTCAGGTACAGCACCGCGGCCGCGCCGCGCAGCACCCGGCGTACGGCCAGCGCGTCCAGCACCTTGGCCAGCAGCTTCCCGCTCGGGTCCACCATGCCGTGGGTCTGCAGCACCAGCGGCCTGCCGGCCCGCAGCGCCGCCAGCGCCACGGGCAGGGTCACCAGGTCGCGCGCCAGGTGGACGTGGACCACGTCCGCGTCCCGCACCAGCCGGCCCGCCGAGGCCAGCAGGGCCGGCGAGGTCATCCCGCTGAAGCCCAGCGGCAGCAGCCGCCGCGCCGGGAACAGCTTGGCCGGGACCCCCTCGACCTCGGTCGGCCAGGGGTCCCCGAAGCCCTCGCCCAGCGCGAGCAGCCGCGCCTCGTGGCCCCGGGACCGCAGCCCCTTGGCCAGGTTCAGCGCGACCCGCACCGGCCCGCCGAACGCGTGCGAGGGCGAGTGCAGGGTGACGGCGTGCAGGACTCTCACTTGGGCTCCTCCACCGGGCGGCGACGCCCGTCCTGGGTCTGCAGGGTCAGCTCCGGCAGGTCCTTGTGCACGACGGAACCGGCGCCCGCGACCGCGCAGCGGCCCAGGGCCACCCCGGCCAGCACGGTCGCCCGTACCGCCACCCACGCGCCGTCCCCGACGGTGATCGGGGCGTTGCGGTAGCGGAAGTCGGCGGCCCGGTGGTCGTGCGAGCCGGTGCACAGCATCGCCTCCTGGGAGACGCACACGTGCGAACCGATCGTCACCGGCTCCAGGTTCAGCACCCAGGCGCCCTCGCCGATCCAGGTGTGGTCCCCGACGGTCAGCTTCCACGGCCACAGGATCCGCACCCGGTGCCGGATCAGCACCCCTTCGCCGATCTTCGCCCCGAAGGCCCGCAGCAGCGCCACGCGCACCCGCGCCGGACAGAACCAGCTCATGAACAGCGTGTTCATCACGGCGAACCAAAGTGCCTGCGTCAGCAGCCCGCGGCCCTTGTCGTATCCGGCCAGCGTGAAGGCAGGAAGATCGCGCAACTGAGGTCCCCTTCGTCCACCCCCGGCGGCGCCTCCCCGGGCGCCGACCGCTCAGACTAGACTGCGGCCGGATCAGGCACATCGGGTGGGGGCGCAGTGGCAACGGACATACGCAAGCCCTCCGCGGCGCGCCCGGCGCCGCCGGTCGCGGACGAGGCCAAGTGGGGCCGGGTCACCACCCCGCGCACCCTGCTCTCCCGGGCGCTCTCCGTCCCCCTCGCCCTCGGGTTCACCGTCTTCCTGCCGCTCTTCGTCGCCGTCCAGACCGGCGACGGCCAGCGCGACGCGGCCTTCTGGCTCCAGCTGCTCCTCACCATGTACGCGGGCGCCCGGCTCTCCGCGATGGTCCTCACCAGCCGCCGCAAGCTGCTCCAGGGCTCCTTCTGGCTGTTCGTCTACATGGCCATGGGCGTGGCCCCCCTCGCCCAGGCCGTACTCGGCCGGGTACCGACGCCCGTCGTCGGCCCGCGCTCCGACCTGACCCTCGCCATCGGCCTGGTCCTGCTCGGCTGCCTCGCCTTCGACGTGGGCGTCCTGCTGGCCCGCCACCGGCCCACCGTCCGCTCGGGCGGCCCCCGCAAGGAGGAGCGGCCGGTCATGGCCCACCGGCGGCGCCTCCAGCTCCTCGCGGCCCTGTCGTTCGTGTGCAGTGCGGCCTTCGTCATGAAGCTGGGCGGCCCGGCGGTGTTCTTCTCCAGCCGCCAGGAGATCATCGCGGGCATCGAGGAGGCCGGCGTCTCCAGCGGCGACGGCCAGGCCGGCCAGGCCCTGCTGCGCGGCTTCGGCACCGTCCCGGCGCTGCTCTCCCTGCTGCTCTACACGCGCTGGCTGATCACCTCGAAGTTCGCCCGCCGCAAGGTCTCGATCATCGTCACCTGGTCGGCGCTCGCCGCCCTGAACCTGGTGGTCAACAACCCGATCTCGAACCCCCGCTACTGGTTCCTCACGGTCATGTTCGCGCTGCTCTTCACCGTCTTCCCGGTGAGCGCCGCGATGTACCGGGTGGCGCTGTCGATGGCCGTGGTGATCGCCCTCCTCGTCTTCCCGTTCGCGGACCGCTTCCGCTACGACGAGAAGAACTACAAGCCGGTCGAGACGACGTCCTTCCTGGAGCCGATGGCGCTCAAGGACTACGACCAGATCGGCATGTTCGCGAACACCATCACCTACGCCGAGTCGGGGCCCGGCCACGCCTACGGCCGCCAGCTCGCCGGTTCCATCCTGTTCGCGGTGCCCCGCGCGGTCTGGCCCGGCAAGGCGCGCGACACGGGCGTGCTGGTCGGCCAGTGGATGGGCACCGTCAACACCAACCTCTCCTCGCCGATCTGGGCCGAACTGTGGCTCGACTTCGGCCCGCTCGGCATGGTCGGCGGACTGCTCGGCCTGGGGTACGCCGCCGCCCGCGTCGACCGCCGCTACGCCAAACGCGCCACCCGCCGGGCCCCGCCCGGCGCACTGATCTCGGTGGTGGTGCCGCTGGTCGCGGGCTACTCCTTCATCCTGCTGCGCGGGCCGCTGCTCCAGGCCTCGGGCCGGGTCGCGATCGCGGCCCTGTGCCTCGCGCTCGTCGCCACGTACCGCGCGGACAGGGGCACCACCCTGCGCTGAAGCCGGCGGATCAGGCCGCCGGCACCGGCCGGCCTGGCTCGGCGGCCGGCGCGGGCACCTTCAGCCGGGCCACCCGGAGCCAGCCCGCGCCCGCCTTCGCGGCGGAGCCCAGCGCCAGTCCCCACGCGGCCCCCGCCACGCCCCACAGGACGTACCCGCCCACGAGCAGGCCCACCGAGAGCAGCGAGAAGACCACCTGCAGGGACAGCGTCGCCTTCGGGTTGAGCACCCGCAGCGTCAGCAGCGCGCAGGTGCCGAGCCCCATGACGGCGTACTGGGCCCCCGTGGCCGGCAGCAGCGCGGCCGCGGCCTCCCAGGTGTCGCCGAGCAGCCGGCGCCCCACGCGGTCGGGGAGCGCGTACAGCACGGCCCCCCACCCGGCGCCCAGGACCGCGAGCGCGCCGCCCATGAGCGCGGTGAGGCGGACGACGCCCCGCTTGCCGGAGGTCCGGCCGACGACCGGCGGCCCGAACGCGTTCGCCGAGTTGAACAGCACGTTCAGCGGCCCGAAGAGGGTGGTCGCCCCGCGCAGCGCGCCGACGGCGAGCGGGGTCGCGAAGACGCCGAGGCCGAGCACGGCGAGCTGGCTGGAACCGTTGCCCACCGCGAACTCGACCACGAACCGCTGCCCGAGGTGACCGCGCCGCAGGTACGGCCGCAGGTCGGCGCGCACGCCCCGTACGTACGGCCGCAGCAGCCACAGCCCGAGCGCCAGCGCCGGCAGCGCGGACAGCCCCCACACCAGCACCAGCCGCCCCGCCGAGGCCCCCTGGGGCTGCACGGCCAGCGCCGCGAGGACGCACGCGAGGCGCAGCGCGTCGGCGGCCAGCGCCCGTTCGGGCACGCGCAGCGCCGAGAAGCAGTACCGCAGGCCGTCCTGGAGCAGCACCAGCGGAAGGACGGTGCCCAGCGCGAGGAAGGCCCGCCCGGCCGGGCCGGGCAGCGCCAGCCCCACGAGGACGAGCAGGGCGCCCGCGGCGGCCGAGGCGAGGCCGGTGAAGCCGACGGCCGACCGGCACACCGCGCCGAGCCGCTCGCCCTTCTCCAGGACGACGCTCTGGCCGACGTAGGCCATGTTCAGCCCGAGGAGCACGCTGAACGCCACATACACCATCGAGAAGTCGGCGAACCCGGACGCCGAGGACAGCCGGGCGGCCAGCACCAGCACCAGGATGTTGGTGGCGCTGGAAGCTGCCTGGTCCAGGACCGACGCGACCGCCGCGAGTCCGCGCCGGCTCACCGCCGGCCCGTGCGGACGGTGCGCAGGGCGACCGTGTCGGTGCCGTCGCCCGGGATGTGCTGTTCGGCCTCGGCGACCTCGAACGGGATCGGCTGGGGCTGCGGCGGCCGCGGCTTCGCGGCCGCGGTCGGCGCCTCAAGGGCGGCGGGGGAGCCGCCCTTGCCCTTGAGGCCGCGCTTCTCGCCGGGCAGCGGTGCGTGGAGCACCGCGCCGAGGACGGTGCCGCCGGCGCCGCTGATCAGCTCGCGGATGCGGGACAGGTCGGTGCGGTGCACGGCGCGCGGGTCGCAGACGACCAGCACCCCGTCGACGCGGTCGACGAGCGCGAGGGCGTCGGCGTACGAGAGCACGGGCGGCGCGAGCACGACGACGGTGGAGTTGGGGGAGTCGGCCTCGGAGATCAGCCGGGTGGCGCGCGCCGAGGTCAGCGCACGGGGCACGTTGCGCGCCCGCTCGCCGGGGATCAGGTCGAAGGAGCCGGACTCCCCGGCGTCCACGACGAGCTGGCGCCCGTCGGGCCACTCGGAGTCGCCGTGGCGCCCGCCGGCGGTCGTGTTGCCCGGGGTCTGGCTCCAGCGCGGCCGGCCGCCGGCGTCCGTCGGCAGCTGGCTGGCCAGCACCGGGGTGCGCAGGTCCGCCTCGATGAGCAGCACGTCCTTGCCGGTCTCCGCGAAGGAGGCGGCCAGGTTCACGGCCACCGCTGCGGCGGTCTCGCTGCTGCCGCGGGGGGCGACGACCAGCAGCCGGCGCCGGTCGGCGAACCGGGCGTCGTAGGCGAGTCGGAAGGCCACCGAGCGGTACTCCTCGGCGAGCCGCGGATCGGCCTCGCCGGCGGCGAGCAGCGGGCCGCCGCCGGTCTTGTCCCGGGGCAGGTAGCCGAGGACCGGCGCGCGCAGGGCGCGGGCCACGTCGCCCTCGGAGCGGGGCGCCGGGTCGAAGACGAGCCGGACCCAGGCGGCGAGCAGGCCCAGCGCGAGGCCGACGGCCGCGCCGAGCGCGAGCGACATGACGATGCCGGGGCCGTCGGTCGACGTGGGCGCGGTCGCCGCGCTGGTGACCCGGCCCGGGGTCATGTCCAGGGCCTGGAGCTTGGTGATCTTGCCGTTGTAGCCGCCGACCTCGCTCTGCAGGTCCGTCTTGGTGGAGGTGGCGGTGTCGCGCGGGGCGCCGGCCGGCATCCGGGCGATGTCCTTGGACAGCTCGTCGAGCTGCTTGGCGACCGGGTCGCGCTGCTCCTGGTACCCCTTGACCATCTTGTCGCGGGTCGCGTCCAGGGACTCCTGGCGCTTGAGGAGGTACGCGTCCGTCATCGCGTTGGCCCGCTTCGCGGCCTCCTTGGGGGAGGACGCGGTGTAGGTGAAGCGCAGCACCATGGTCTGCGGCGGGTTGGTCACCTGGAGGCCGCCGCGCAGGGCGCTGAAGTCCTTGGCGGACACGCCGAGCTTCTTCGCGGCCTCGTTGGCTATGGAGGAGCTGAGCGCGACCTGCCGCTCGGAGCCGATGTTGATCGCCTTGTCGGGGGCGAGGCTCGGGTTGAACGGGTCGTCCGTCGGCGCGCGCAGGACGACGTCGGCGGTGGCCACGTAGGTGTCCGCCGTGGAGATCCCCAGGTAGACGCCGCCCAGCAGGCCGACCCCGATGCCCGCGCCGATGAGCCGGCGGTAGCGCAGGAGCTGCCTGAACTGGTCCCTGAGGAGATCGGGTTCGTCCTCCGCCGGGGCCGCTGCCGGGCGGTTCGTCTCGATCACGGCCGGGGACCCCCAAGTGCTTCGTCTATCAGTGCGTCGATCCGGGCCAGGCCCGCTTCGCGGCTCAGGTGGGCCGCCACGTGGCGCGGTCCGGCCGCGCCCAGCGCGTCCGCGCCCTCCGGGTCCTCGGCGAGGGCCCGGACGGCCTTCAGCAGGGCGTCGGGGTCCTCCGGCGGTACGAGCACCCCTGCGCCCGAGCGTTCCACCTCCTGGGCGGTCCCGCCCAGCGCCGCCACGGAGGCGACGACCGGCCGGCCGGCCTGGAAGTAGGACGTGAGTTTCGACGGCACGCTCATGTCCATGACGGCGGCGTGCTGCGTGACCGCGAGCACGTCCGCCGCGGCGAGGATATCCGGGAACTCGCCGTCAGCGGCAGGGGGGATGATGTCAAGGTTCGGCACGTCGGCCGCGAGGTGCGCCAGGGCCGAGCGCTGACTGCCGTCACCCATCAGGACAAAGCGGACGCCGGGATCGAGCCGCGCGGCGCCGACGAGGACTTCGAGCCCCTGCTTGAGCCCCATGTTCCCGGAGTGCAGGACGACCGTCTGGCCCGGGGCCCAGCCCAGGTGGTGGCGGGTCTCGCCGCGCGGCTTGGTGGGCACCGCCACGTGGGACCAGTTGGGGACCAGGCGTATCTTCGCCGGGTCCACGCCCATGCCGACGACCCGGTCCACGAAGGTCTCGTGGATGACGCCGACCAGGGTGGCCCGCTTCAGCGCGTACGCCTCGGCGCGGCCGGCGATCGCGGCCGCCTTGTCGCCGCCGCTGATCCCGCTCTGCGCGGCGGCGGCGCCCATCAGGTCCTGGACCACCGGGACGTACGGGACCTTCCACTTCGCCGCGAGCCGGGCGGCCAGTACCCCGCCGGCCAGGCTGGGCATCTGGGCGAGGACCGCGTCCGGCTTCGGCATCCGGGGCGGGGCCACGGCGCCGTGCAGCAGAATCGATGCTTCGAACAGGGCCCGCTTCACGGCGGTCTGGCGCGCCGGCACGGTGTGCGCACGCCGGTGCACGTGAACCCCCGCGCGCTGTTCCGTGCGCCGTAGCGCCCCCTTGTACTCCGGCTCGAGCGACCACGCCGGGTAGTGGGGCATGCCCGCCAGGACATGCGTCTCGTGGCCGAGATCCGCCCAGTGCTCGGCGATCTGGGTCGCGTAGGGCCCGATACCCGCGTGCTCCGGTGCGTAATTCGTGGAAACCAGCAGCAGGCGCCGGTGACCGGATCTGGACACTGAGCGTCCCCTCTTCCCCTGGATGATGCGCACGTCACCCTATTCGTTCACCGGCATGGTGGGGAACGTGCACGCTATTGTCTGCTAATCCGCCACACCGGGGGGTGTGGCCTCTGGGGGGTAACAGATGACGGAGCAGGACATGTCCGACGTGGGTGCGCCGGCGCGCAGCCCGTACCGAGTCGGCTATGCGCCGGGTGCGTACGATCTCTTCCATATCGGGCATCTCAACATCCTTCGGCACGCCCGGAGCCAGTGCGACTACCTCGTGGCCGGAGTCGTCTCCGACGAGATGGCGGAACTGGCCAAGGGCCGCCGCCCGATGATCCCGCTCGTCGAGCGGCTGGAGATCGTCCGCAGCGTGAAGTACGTCGACGCGGCCTTCGTCGAGACCGTCCCGGACAAATTGGAGACCTGGAAGCAGGTCCGCTTCGACGTCATCTTCAAGGGCGACGACTGGCGGGGCACGCCCAAGGGCAACCGCCTGGAGAGGGACTTCGCCGTCCACGGCGTCGACGTCGTCTACTTCCCGTACACCGTCCACACGTCCAGCACCCAGCTGCGCCGGGCACTGGACGCGCTCGCCGAGCCCCTCGGGGGCCCGGTGAACGTCAGCGCGGAACGGCGCTGAGCTCCCGGTACCACTTCGCGAGGAACGCGAGGAGGAACAGGGTGGCCACGGCGCCCAGTCCCGCGTACGCCCAGCGGAACAGGCCCTCGCCGCCGAGCAGCAGGAAGACCAGGCAGAACACCCCGTAGTCCACGGGGAGCAGGGCCACCGCGCGCACCGTCGACGGTGCGGCGGCGGGGCTGCCCGGGGCGGCGTTCGGCTTCAGCTTCTCGGTCAGCAGCCCCCCGAAGAAGGTGACGACGGCGGCGAACTGGAAGCCCAGCGGCACCAGCAGCCAGGCGTCGGAGCCCGTGCCGTACTCCTCGGGGAAACGGTAGAAGGCGATCAGCACGCAGGTGTGCAGCGCGGTGAGCTTGGCGCAGTCCACCACGTGGTCGAGCCACTCGCCCGAGGCGCTCCCGCCCCCGCGCAGCCGCGCCAGCTGCCCGTCGGCCGAGTCGAAGGCGAACCCGACGGCGAGCAGGGCCCACACGGCGATCCCCAGCCCCCACGAGGGCGCCGCCAGCGCGACCGCGGCCGCCCCGGCGAAGCTGAGGACCGCGCTGACCAGCGTCACCCGGTTCGGGGTGAGCCCGAGCGCGTGCGAACCGGCCGCCAGGTAGCGGCCCAGGGGCCGGTTGACGAACCTCGAGTACAGCGACACGCCCTTAGCCGACTTCTGTGCCCCGCGCAGCTCCCGCAGCGCGGTCCCGACACTCGCCATGCGCACCCCTGACCTTCTCGATGGCACGCGTGTGCAGTGCACGCGTGTACGACGGCCACATCATCGCAGGACGGACGGGGGCTCCCGGTACGGATGCCCGATGCCCCCGCCGACGTGCCGCCGGGCGGGACCCGGGGGAGTCCCCCCCCGCATCCCGCCCGGCCGCCCGGCCGCGCCTCAGGCCGTCACGCGGAACAGCAGCACCGACCGGGCCGGCACCGTGAAGGTCTCCCCGCCCCGGTGGGAGCTGCCCGGGACGGTCTCCTGGTCCTCGCGGGAGGTGTCCAGGACGAGTGCGTACCGCTCCGCCCACGGCGCCCCCGGCAGCACCCACGGTGCCGGCCGGTCCCCGGCGTGCAGCAGCATCAGGAAGCTGTCGTCCGTCACCTGCCGGCCCCGCCCGTCCCGGCCCGGGATGTCCCGCCCCGAGAGGTACATGCCCAGCGCGGCGGCCGGGGCGTACCAGTCACGCTCCGTCATCTCCGCCCCCGCCGGCGTGAACCAGGCCAGGTCCCGCAGCCCGTCCGCGCCCTGCGGCCGCCCGGAGAAGAACGCCCGCCGGCGCAGCACCGGGTGGGTGTGCCGCAGCGCGATCAGCCGCCGCGTCAGGGCCAGCAGCTGCTGCCACGACGGCTCGGCCAGCAGCGACCAGTCCACCCAGCCCGTCTCGTTGTCCTGGCAGTACGCGTTGTTGTTGCCGCCCTGGGTCCGCCCGAACTCGTCGCCCGCGACCAGCATCGGCACCCCGGTGGACAGCAGCAGGCTCGTCAGGAGGTTGCGCAGCTGCCGCCGGCGCAGCGCGCCGATCCGCTCGTCGTCGCTCTCGCCCTCGGCCCCGCAGTTCCACGACCGGTTGTCGTTGGTGCCGTCCCGGCCCTCCTCCCCGTTCGCCTCGTTGTGCTTGCGCTCGTACGTCACCAGGTCGCGCAGGGTGAAGCCGTCGTGCGCGGTCACGAAGTTCACCGAGGCGTACGGCCGCCGGCCGCCCCACGCGTACAGGTCGCTCGACCCCGACAGCCGGTACCCGAGGTCCCGCACGTCGGGCAGCGCGCCCCGCCAGAAGTCCCGTACGGCGTCCCGGTAGCGGTCGTTCCACTCCGTCCACAGCGGCGGGAACGCCCCCACCTGGTAGCCGCCCGACCCCACGTCCCAGGGCTCGGCGATCAGCTTCACCCGCCGCAGCACCGGGTCCTGGGCGATCACCGCGAGGAACGGGGACAGCATGTCCACGTCGTGCATGGAGCGGGCCAGCGCCGCCGCCAGGTCGAAGCGGAAGCCGTCCACCCCCATCTCGGTGACCCAGTACCGCAGCGAGTCCGTGATCAGGCGCAGCACGTGCGGGCGCCCGGCGTGCAGGGTGTTGCCGCAGCCGGTGTAGTCGGAGTACCGGCGCTGGTCGCTCTGGAGCCGGTAGTAGCCGCGGTTGTCGATCCCGCGCAAGGACAGCGTCGGGCCCAGCTCGCCGGCCTCCGCCGTGTGGTTGTAGACCACGTCGAGGATCACCTCGATGCCAGCCGCGTGCAGGGCCCGGACCATCCGCTTGAACTCCCCGACCTGCTGTCCGGCCGTCCCGCTCGACGAGTACCCGGCGTGCGGGGCGAAGTAGCCGACCGAGTTGTAGCCCCAGTAGTTGCGCAGGCCCCGGCGCAGCAGGTGGTCCTCGTGCGCGAACTGGTGCACCGGCAGCAGTTCCACCGCCGTCACGCCCAGCCCCGTGAGGTGCTCGATCGCCGCCGGGTGGGCCAGCCCCGCGTAGGTGCCGCGCAGTTCCTCGGGGACGCCCGGATGGCGCATCGTGAAGCCGCGCACGTGCAGTTCGTAGATCACCGAATCGGCCCACGGGGTCTTCGGCCGGACGTCGTCCGCCCAGTCGTCGTCGTCGTGGACGACCACCCCCTTGGGCACGAACGGCGCCGAGTCCCGGTCGTCCCGGACGGTGTCCGCGATGTACTGCTGCGGCCAGTCCCGGACGTGCCCGTACACCTCCGGCGGGAGGGTGAAGTCCCCGTCCACCGCCCGCGCGTACGGGTCCAGGAGCAGCTTCGCCGGATTGTGCCGGGCCCCCGTCCAGGGGTCCCACCGGCCGTGCACCCGGAACCCGTACCGCTGCCCGGGGCGCACGCCCGGCACGAAACCGTGCCAGATCTCGTGCGTGAGCTCGGCCAGCGCACAGCGCGTCTCGGCGCCGTCCTCGTCGAACAGGCAGACCTCCACCGCCTCCGCGCCCTGCGCCCACACGGCGAAGTTGGTGCCCGCCGTCCCGTCCGGGCCGTGGTGGAAACGGGCCCCCAGCGGATGGGAGGACCCGGGCCACACGGGTGGCCCGGGGCGCGCGGACGCCCGGGGCGGCTGGACCCGGGCCTGCCCGTTCGACGGCCCGCCGGCCTGCCCGTTCGGCGCTCCCGCGGGCCGGCTGTCCGGTTGCCCGGCCGGCTGCCCCGCGCCGGGATGGCCGTCGGCAGGCGGTGCGGGCGCGGTCAGGCCGCCGCTCCGTACCGTGCCCGTGACATCCCCGGCATTCCTGACGGCTTCCACCGCCTCTTGCTCGGCTGCGCTCGACACTGCCCGCCTCCACGGCTCCTGGTACCGGCAGGGGAGGGTTTCAGGGCCCCGGCGTCCCGGCCCGGCCCCGCCCCCGTCTGGTCCTTCCCACTGTTCTGCCCGAACAGTTCTGCCCGGAACGTGGCCCGCGCTCACGTTTCCCCGGAGGGGCCCTGTCGTTGGAGGGAACGTGACACTTCTGACGAGGCGGGCAGGGGCGGGCTTGGCCGCCGTGGCGGCATGGGCGGCGCTCCTGGGCGGCCTGGCCGGATGCACCCAGGACGGCAGGTCGCCGGTGGAGATCGGGCTGCCCGGGAAACCGCGACCGCCGGAGGAGGCCATCCGGGTCACCCCGGAGGACAACGCCAAGGGGGTCCGGGCGGACGGGCGGCTGACGGTCACCGTGCCGGAGGGCCGGCTGGAGCGGGTCGTGGTCACCAAGGTCGAGGACGCCCAGCAGGAGCGGGTGCCCGGCGCCATCGCGGCCGACGGGCTCAGCTGGAGCCCCGACCCGGCGGCCGGCCGGCTCGCGCTCGCGGCCAAGTACACCGTGGACGCCGTCGCCCTCGACGGGCACAACCGCCGCCAGGCCCGGCACACCACCTTCACCACCTATGTCCCCGAGGAGCGGTTCATCGGCTACTTCAAGCCCGAGCACCGTTCCACCGTCGGCACCGGGATGATCGTCTCCTTCAACTTCAACCGGCCGATCGAGCGGCGCACGGAGGTCGAGCGGGCCATCACCGTCACCTCCAGGCCGGCCGTGGAGGTCGTCGGCCACTGGTTCGGCAACGAACGCCTCGACTTCCGGCCCAAGGCGTACTGGAAGCCCGGCACCGAGGTCACCGTGAAGGTCAGCCTCCGCGACGTCGAGGGCGCGCCCGGCTCGTACGGCATCCAGGACAAGACGATCACCTTCACCGTCGGCCGCTCCCAGATCTCCACCGTGGACGCGGCCGCCCACACGATGGAGGTCCGGCGCGAGGGGCAGCTGCTGTCCAAGGTGCCGATCAGCGCCGGGGCGCCCAAGACCACCACGTACAACGGGAAGATGGTGGTGATGGAGATGTTCGACGTCACCCGGATGAACGGCCAGACCGTCGGCTTCGGAGGCGAGTACGACATCCCCGACGTCCCGCACGCCATGCGCCTCACCACCTCCGGGACCTTCCTTCACGGGAACTACTGGCTCAGCCCGGACACGTTCGGCAGCAGCAACATGAGCCACGGCTGCGTGGGCCTGCGCGACGACAAGGGCGGCGGCTCGGACACCCCGGCGGGCTGGTTCTTCGACAGGACGCTGGTCGGGGACGTGGTCGAGGTCGTGAACTCGCAGGACAAGGTCGTCGCCGCGAACAACGGGCTGGGCGGCTGGAACATGTCCTGGGCGGACTGGGTGGCCGGCTCCGCCCTCGTCTGAAGCCCGGGCACCGCGCGCGAAGTCCGGCATCCGGGCTCCGTACGGCGCCCGGCATCCGGGCTCCGTACGGCGATCCGCGCGGCGCCCCCGTACGGGTGATTCGTGTGATCAGAATGCCGTAGCGGACGAGTGTCTCCCGGCTCCCCGCCGACCGCTCCCTCCAGCCTGTCAGGGCACATCAGCCCAGGTGGCAGGTAACGGACGGAGCGTCATGTCAGCTAGGAACTGGACCCTCGGGGTGGCGATCGGAGCCGTACTGGCGGCCGGTGCGCCCACCGCCCTCGCGGCGGGCCCCGGCGCAGACCGGCCGGCAGCCGCCCCGCGGGCGCTGCTGCCGGGCGGGCTCGGACCGTGCGTGCCGGCGCCCCCGAACCCCTGCCCGAACCCGTTCCCGCCCATCGGCAGCGACGGCATCCCGGCCGGCCGGGACAACGGCATCAACATCTTCGTCGGCGGCGACTTCCGCGTCCGCGAGCGGGCCTCCGAGGCCGAGGGCCGCCTCGTCGTCCTCGGCGGCTTCGACCAGGACAAGACGACCGGCGCGGACAGCCGCTACAACGTCGGCATCGTGGGCGCCGGTTCGCTGGTGCCGCCGCCGGACGGGGCGGACTTCCTCACCACCGGCGGGAACATCACCGTCGCCACGGGCGAGCGGCTGATCGCCGACGGGGGTGTGGTCCGCCACGCCGGGACCGTCACGGGAACCGTGACCGGCACCCTGCGCCGGGACCCCGCCGCGGCCGCCCCGTACACCGCCCTGCGCGACCAGCTCAGCACCGCCAGCGAGTGCTACGCCCGCGTCGGCGGCCAGCCCCGCACGGCGACCGGCACCGCCACCAACCGCGGTTTCGCGACGGTCTTCCGCGGCGACGGCACCTCCCCGCTCCAGGTCTTCAACGTCGACGCCGACCTGGTCGGCAACCGGGGCGGCCAGCAGGGGATCACCTTCGAGCAGATCCCGGCGGGCGCGACGATCCTGGTCAACGTCCTCGGCACCGACCGCACCGTCAACACCTACAGCGGCGGCATCACCGACGACGACCCGCTCAACGCCTACCGCGAGCGGCTGCTGTGGAACTTCCCGGACGCCACCACGGTCAACCTGAACGGCACCGGCCAGTTCCAGGGCAGTTTCCTGATGGGCGAGCAGTCGTCGCAGACCAACGTCCGGCTGCCCGGGATCAACGGCCGCTTCTTCACGACCGGCTCGGTCACGCACACCGGCCAACCCGGCGGCGGCGGGGGCCAGGAGTTCCACGCGTACCCCTTCACCGGCGACCTCCCCACCTGCGGGCAGCCGCCCGTGACCACGGGCCTGGTCTCCGTGCTCAAGCGCGACGAGACGGGCGCGCCGCTGGCGGGCGCCGTCTTCGAGCTGTGGAAGGAGTCCAACGGCACCCCGGGGCTGCAGACCACCGGCACGACCCCGGACACCGAGGTCACCGAGTGCGCCACCCCGCAGAACGGCGTCTGCGAGCAGCGGGCCGAACCCGGCACGTACTACTGGCGCGAGACGGCCGCCCCCGACGGCTACGCGCTGCCCGCCGACCCGGTCCACGAGCTCACCCTGACCGAGCGGAACGCCGCGGCCGGAGTCCGGGTCACGGCCGACAACCAGCGCGTCCCCGTGCCCGGCGCGGGCGTCGTGCTCCGCAAGACCGACCAGGAGACCGGCCTCCCGCTGGCCGGCGCCCGCTTCGAGCTGTGGCGGGAGGAGAACGGCCGCGACGGCCTGCAGACGGCCGGCCCCGGCGCGGACTTCCAGCTGGCCGCCGGCACCTGCACGACCGACGCCCGCGGCACCTGCACGGTCGAGCTCCCGATCGGTGAGACGTACTACTGGCGGGAGACGGCCGCCCCCGACGGCTACGACCGCCCGGTGAACCCGGTCACCGCGTTCACCCTGGACCAGGACGACGTGGCCGACGGCATCACGCTCACGGTCCCGAACCGCAGGACCCCGGTGCCGCCCGTGTACGAGGGCTCGATCCAGGTCCTGAAGAAGGACGCGAAGACCAAGCGGCCGCTGCGCGGCGCGGTCTTCGAGGTCTGGAAGGAGACCAACGGCATCAGGGGCCTCCAGACCCGGGGCATCAACGCGGACCGCCTGGCCAAGCCCGGCTGCGCCACCGACCGGACCGGCGCCTGCGACTTCACCGGGCTGGGGGAGGGCTCGTACTACCTGCTGGAGACCGACGTGCCCGAGGGCTACGTCCTGCCGCGCGACCGGGTGACCGGACCGCTGGTGCTGGACGGGCGGACCCCGGGCGGGCGGCTCGTGGTCACCGTCCAGAACAGGCGCGACGAGCACGGCAAGGGCAAGGACGGCAAGGACGGCAGGGGCGAGGGCCGCGAGCAGGGCGACGGCCCGCGCGACTGATCCGCGGCTCCGTCCGGGTGCGCCGGTGGAGTGACCCCCTCACCCCGCCGGCGCACCCGCGGGGCGCTTGCCCTCCCCGTCGGGTTGGCTGGGCCCCGGCGGCCCGGCCGGCGGGCCCGAGGAGGCCCGTATGACCGCAGGCGACCCGTCAGGCGCGATAGACACGCCGGCCGCAGCCCGGCCGCCCGCGGGGGTCCGCGGGCTCCGCGGGGCCGCCGCCGTCCCGGCTGCGCTGCTCGCCCTGACGGCCGGTGCGGCCCTGGCACCCCCGGTCACGGCGGCGTCGGCCCGTACGGTCCCGGCCGAGACGGCGCCCGTCCGTACGGCTCGGGCCCCCGCGGCCCCGCAGGAGTCCTGCACCGCCGGGACCGGGCCCTACCAGCGCGAGCTGGAGGCCCATCTGGGCCGCACCGCCGACGGGGTGCAGTCCGCGGCCGACTGCGCGGCCGTCCGGGCGTTCCAGCGGGCCAACGGCGTCCGGCCCGCCGACGGTTACCCGGGACTGGCCACCTACCGCACGATGACCGCCGTCGCGGCCCGGACCGACCCCAACGCCGCCGGCGACTGCCCCGTCCGCGCACACCGGGTGACCTGCGTCGACATGGAGCGCCAACTGCTCTGGGTCCAGCGGGGCGAGCGGGTGGTCTTCGCCCCCGTGCCCATCCGCACCGGCCGCGACGACCAGGAGACCCGGCCCGGCTGGCACGAGGTGTACTGGCGCAGCATCGACCACAAGTCCACGCTCTACGACGACGCCCCCATGCCCTACGCCCAGTTCTTCGACGGGGGCCAGGCCCTGCACGGCCGCCCCGGCGACCTGTACGCCCACGGCGGTTCGGCCGGATGCGTCAACCTCTCCGTCCCCGACGCCCAGCGCCTGTGGGACCTGCTCGCCGAGGGCGACGCGGTCTACGTCTGGGGCACCAAGCCCGGCACCGAGGACTGACCGCCGGAGCCCCATCGCCGCCGTCCCCGTACCAAGCCGGGTCCCTTCCGGCACTTGGGACGGAACGGTGACAAGACCGTGGCTTTTCGTGATTGCCCCATGTGATTACCTGTCGACAAGCGCGCGACTGCCCGCGCGCGGGGGACATGGGGAGAACACGAGTGAACCTGCAGCCGATACGCGGCCGCGCCCGCACCGGCCTGCCGGCCCTGCTGCTGGGGGCGGCCCTGCTGTTCACCACCGCGTGCAGCGGCGGCGGTGCCGGCGCCGGCGGGAGCGGTGACGACAACGGCGGTGGCGGAGCGAAGACGGGTACCGAGGCGTCCAAGGCCGTGGTGACCGTCAAGCCGGACGACGGGGCCAAGGAAGTCGCCACCAGCGGCGTCCTGAAGATAACCAGCGCGGGGGGCAAGCTCTCCACGGTGACGGTCGCCGACACCAAGGGCAACGCGGTGGACGGCAAGATCGGTGCGGACGGCGCGAGCTGGGAGCCGAACCGCCACCTGGCCTCCGCGACCGAGTACAAGGTGCACGTCGTCGCCAAGGACGAGGCGGGCCGCGAGTCCGCCAAGGACACCACCTTCACCACCCTGACCCCCGCGAACACCTTCATCGGCCAGTACACGCCCGAGGACGGCTCGACCGTCGGTGTGGGCATGCCGGTGTCGATCAACTTCTCCCGCGGCATCACCAACCCCGAGGCCGTCGAGAAGGCGGTCACCGTGACGGCCGAGCCCTCCGTGCCGATCGAGGGCCACTGGTTCGGCAACGACCGCCTCGACTTCCGCCCCGAGAAGTACTGGGCCGCCGGCACCACGGTCACGGTGAAGCTCGCCCTCGACGGAGTCGAAGGCCGCCCGGGCGTCTACGGCAAGCAGACCCGTACGGTCACCTTCAAGGTCGGCCGCTCGCAGGTCTCCACGGTCGACGCGAGCGCGCACACCATGGAGGTCGTCCGCGACGGCCAGGTCCTCAAGAACGTCCCGATCACCGCGGGCGCCCCGTCGACCACCACGTACAACGGCCAGATGGTCATCAGCGAGAAGTACAAGGTGACCCGGATGAACGGCGCCACCGTCGGCTTCGGCGGCGAGTACGACATCTCCGACGTCCCCCACGCGATGCGGCTGTCGAACTCGGGCACCTTCGTGCACGGCAACTACTGGGCGTCGGCGGGCACCTTCGGCTCGGAGAACGTCAGCCACGGCTGCATCGGCCTGAAGGACGTCCGCGGCGCCGGTGACGGCAACCAGCCCGCCGCCTGGTTCTTCAACGAGTCGCTGATCGGCGACGTGGTCGTCGTGAAGAACTCCAAGGACAAGCAGATCGCCCCGGACAACGGCCTCAACGGCTGGAACATGGACTGGGCGGAGTGGATCAAGTAGGAGCCCGCGCGGCGCGCGGCACGCGCCCCAGGTAGTCCCGGACGGCCCGGTGCTGTGACCCACAGCACCGGGCCGCTTCCCGTTAACCGCCGCTAACCTGGCCCGTATGACCCTCTCTCTCGAAGTCTCCGAAGGCGTCGGCACCCTCCGCCTGGACCGACCGCCCATGAACGCCCTGGACATCGCCACCCAGGACCGGCTGCGCGAGCTCGCGGCGGAGGCCACCGACCGCGCCGACGTCCGCGCGGTCATCCTCTACGGCGGCGAGAAGGTGTTCGCGGCCGGCGCGGACATCAAGGAGATGCAGACGATGGACCACGCGGCGATGGTCGCCCGGTCCCGCGGGCTGCAGGACGCCTTCACCGCGGTGGCCCGGATCCCCAAGCCGGTCGTCGCGGCCGTCACCGGCTACGCGCTGGGCGGCGGTTGCGAGCTCGCGCTCTGCGCCGACTACCGGATCGCCGCGGACAACGCCAAGTTCGGCCAGCCCGAGATCCTGCTCGGCCTGATCCCCGGCGCCGGCGGCACCCAGCGGCTGTCCCGGCTCGTCGGCCCGTCGAAGGCCAAGGACCTGATCTTCACCGGCCGGATGGTCAAGGCCGAGGAGGCGCTCGCCCTGGGCCTGGTCGACCGGGTCGTCCCCGCCGCCGAGGTGTACGCGCAGGCCCACGCGTGGGCGGCCAAGCTGGCGCAGGGTCCGGCCCTCGCGCTGCGCGCCGCCAAGGAGTGCGTGGACGCGGGGCTGGAGGCCGACATCGACACCGGCCTGACCATCGAACGCACTTGGTTCGCCGGCCTGTTCGCCACCGAGGACCGTGAGCGCGGCATGCGCAGCTTCGTCGAAGAGGGCCCGGGTAAGGCGAAGTTCGTCTGAGGCGGACGGCCCGGTCCTCCTTGCGGGTGGATTAGCCAGGCCTTAAGGCGGCCTTAAGGGGAATGGGTGATCCACTCCCTGTGATCACTCCTGTGTACTGCGTCATTACAGGTCAGAGTGGGTGCTAAAAGGCTCCGCTTGCCAATTGCATATGACAGGGCACCCCTTCGGAATCCACTATTCCGGGGGGTGTATTCCTGTGGAACGGCCCATGGGGGGAGGCCGGCCGTCCATCATGGGTGCATGGCGGGCCTGGAGGGTGTGGAACAGCCGCGGCAGCGCGGCAGCGCTTCGGTCGTGCGGCTCACGGCGGCGCTTGAGGATGAACTCGGCCTCAAGGCAATGGAGTTGCGCGGGAACCCCGCCGAGGCGGAAGTGACGCTTCCGTCCATGCCGCAATCCGCGGGGGAAGCCCGCCGGCTGACCCAGTGCGTGGTCGTCCGCATGTGGGGTCTCTCGCCGCAGATCGCCGAGCACGCCGTGCTGCTGGTCTCGGAGCTCGTCGGCAACGCGGTCCGGCACACCGGGGCGCGCTCCTTCGGCTTACGCATGGTGCGGCGGCGCGGCTGGATCCGGGTGGAGGTGCGCGACCCCTCGCGCGGGCTGCCCTGCCTGATGCCGGTGCACGAGCTGGACACCACCGGCCGCGGGCTCTTCCTCGTCGACAAGCTCTCCGACCGCTGGGGCGCCGACCTGATGCCCCGCGGAAAGATCACCTGGTTCGAGATGCGGGTGGCCGACCGCTAGGACGCCATCCCCGCTTCCCCGCGGGCCGGGGCCCCGGAAACGCCCGAAGCCCCCGGCTCGCCGTGGTGGGCGTGGGGGGCTTCATGGGTGCGCCGAGGATCGAAGGGGGTGTGATCCTCGGCGTCGGGACTTCGCTCGGGTCAACGGGAAGCCGTGATTCCGACTATGGCAGACGCGCGCGCAAACGCCAAAAGTCCCTAGTCGGGCATAAGTGTGCAAATAGTAAGAGTTTCTAGCTAAATCCTAGGTGAGGTGGGCCACTCACCTCGTAATGTGTGAATAAATATCGACCGCTGTGCGTGAATCGTTGATCGCATGGCGGACAAGGCACTCCTTGAACCCAGTTGGGTGAACGTCCCGAATTGGGTCAATCATTACCTTCCGGGTCATCCACCCCTTAAATGGGCAAGTGCTCTCACCTCCAGGCCGCCGCGCGGCCCTGCGCGCGGCCGGTCTCGGGGCGGTCGGAGCCGCGGTGGCCGGACTCGCCACCGCGTGCGGACCGGACCGCCCCGCCGCCGCGCCCGCCGCCGCGACCCCGCCCCCGGGGCCCGCCAAGCCCGCCGGACCGGCCGGCGCCGCCGCCGCCCCGCGCCGGTTCGCGGGCTCGCCCGTCGAGATCGGCCACGGCCCCCGGGACCGCCCCCGGGTCGCCCTCACCTTCCACGGCAACGGGGACCCGGCCACCGGTCGGGCGGTGCTGGCGGAGGCGGAACGCGCCGGCGCGCGGGTCACCGTACTGGCGATCGGAAGCTGGCTCGACGCCCACCCGGACATGGCCCGCCGGATCCTGGACGGAGGCCACGAGCTCGGCAACCACACCCAGCGCCACCTGGCGATCAACGACATGGCCGAGGCGGAGGCGTACGCCGAGATCACCGGCTGTGCCCAGCGCCTCAAGCGGCTCACCGGCTCGATCGGCACCTGGTTCCGGCCCTCCCAGACCCAGTACGCCACCCCGCTCGTCCAGAAGCTCGCCCAGCGGGCCGGCTACCCCCACGTCCTCTCGTACGACGTGGACTCCCTCGACTTCACCTCGCCCGGCGCCGCGGCCGTCATCCGCAACGTCACCGGGACGATCCACGGCGGATCGGTGGTGAGCCTGCACTTCGGCTACGCGGACACGGTCGCCGCGATGCCGCCCCTCCTCGAAGAACTCGCGCGCCGCACCCTGCGCGCGGTGACCACCACGGAGCTGCTGACCCCATGACCACCATCCGCCTTCCCCGGAAGGCCACCGTGCTGCTGGCCGGTCTGGTCCTCGCCGCCCTCGCCGGCTGCGGATCCGCCGAGAAGGGGCCCGCCGGGACCCTCGGCTCCAAGGGCCCGGCCAAGCCCGTCAAAGCCGTTCCGGCCGCCCCGCCGGGCCTGCCCGGCATGCCCCCGGTCCTCGACCCCAACGACGTCTACGCGGCGGACCGGCCGAACAAGCTCTCCCCGGTGGTCAAGGACTTCCCGTCCCGGGTCTACGTGCCGAACACCAACTCCAACACGGTGTCCGTCATCGACCCGGCGACGTACCAGGTCATCGACACCATCCCGGTCGGCGTCCAGCCGCAGCACGTGGTGCCGTCCTGGGACATGAAGACCCTCTGGGTCAACAACAACCGGGGTCACACGCTCACCCCGATCAATCCCGCCACGGGCGAGGCCGGAAAGCCCGTCGAGGTGCACGACCCGTACAACCTCTACTTCACGCCGAACGGCAAGTACGCGATCGTCATGGCCTCGCTGGACAAGGAACTGGTCTTCCGCGATCCGCACACGATGGACCGCGTGAAAACCGTCCCGGTGACCTGTTTCGGCGTCAATCACGCGGACTTCTCCGCGGACGGCCGCTACTTCATCGTGAGTTGCGAGTTCTCCGGCGAACTCCTCAAGGTCGACACGGAGAAGATGGAGGTCATCGCCCAGCAGAAACTGCCGTTCGAGGGCGCGATGCCACAGGACGTAAAGGTCTCCCCGGACGGGAAGACCTTCTACGTCGCGGACATGATGGCGCACGGCGTGTGGGTGCTCAGCGGCGACAAGTTCGAGACGCCGAAGCTGCTCCCGACCGGGAAGGGCTGCCACGGCCTGTACATCAGCCGCGACTCCAAGGAGATGTACATCCCCAACCGCGGCGAGGGGACCATCTCGGTCTTCGACTTCCCGCAGAACAAGCTGACCAAGAAGTGGGAGCTCCCCGACGGCGGCAGCCCCGACATGGGCGGCGTCTCCGCCGACGGCAAGGTGTTGTGGCTGTCGGGCCGCTACAACTCCGAGGTCTACGCGATCGACACCGTCACCGGCAAGCAGCTCGCCCGCATCCCGGTGGGCGGCGGCCCGCACGGGCTCGCCGTCTACCCGCAGCCCGGCCGCTACTCGCTGGGCCACACCGGCATCTTCCGCTAGGCCACGACGGTGCCCCGGGGGCTCGCACAGCTCCCGGGACACCGCCGCCTACCCGTCCGCCGACGGGCGGCGCTCCGCTACCAGGCGACCGGCAGCCGCTCGGGCAGCCGCTTGATGAAGCCCGTGCGCCAGACCAGGTTCTCCGCCGGCACCGCGAGGCGCAGCCCGGGCAGCCGCTCGACCAGCACCTCCAGCGCGATCTCGGCGTGCGCCCGGCCCAGCGCGGAGGCCGGGCAGAAGTGCCGGCCGGCGCCGAACGCGAGGTTCGGGTTCGGGCCCTTGCGCTCCAGGTCCAGCACGTCCGGGTCCTCGAAGGCCTCCGGGTCGAAGTTGGCGCCCTCCAGCAGGACGAGCACCAGCTCGCCCTCCTTCACCAGGACGTCCCCGACCCGGACGTCCGCCGTCGCGAGGCGCGGCAGGCCGTCGCCGACCGACAGGTTCCAGCGCAGCAGTTCCTCCACGGCCCCGCCCAGCCGCTCGGGGTGCGCGCGCAGGTACCCGATCAGTTCGGGCCGCTGGAGCAGCGCGAGGACCGCGAGCACCAGGAAGGCGGAGGTGGAGACCGCGCCCGCCCCGAAGAGCGAGACGGCGACGGTCGCGAACATCTCGTCGGTCAGGTGCGCCGACTCCGGGTCCGCCTCCTTCAGGTCGGCGAACCTGCCGAGGAGCCCCGCACGCTCCTCGGACGGCAGCGCCAGCTGGACCTTCAGCTGCCCGACGAAGTAGCCGACGTCCTTGTACCAGTTGAGGGCCGAGTCGGCGAACGGTTCGCGAGCGGTCATGAACGCGACGTCCAGCCCCGACATCAGCCGGCGCCAGTCCTCGAAGGGGACCCCGAGCACCCTGGCGTGCAGCGCCGCCGAGAAGGGGTCGGCGAACCCCGCCCGGAGGTCGGCCGGGCCGCCCTCGGCGACCAACTGGTCGACGAGCTCGCCGGCCGTGGCGCGCAGCCAGTCCTGGAGCCCCTTCTGGCGCGGGTTGAGCGCCTTCATCACGGCGTTGCGCAGGCCCGCGCTGTTGATGTTGCCCATGTTGTTGACGACCTCGGGCGGGATCGTCAGCGCGTACTGGCGCGGGACGCCGGCGTTGGCCGTGTCCTTGAGACTGAAGCGCTCGTCCTCCAGCACCTGCTTGGCCAGCGCGTAGCTGCTGACCAGCCAGGCCTGGTCCCCGGTGAGCGTGCGGACCCTGGCGACCGGAGCCTTCTCGCGCAGCCGGGCGCACTCCTCCGGGAGCACGTCACCGCGCCGTGAGAGGGGGAAGTCGAGGAGTGGCTGGTGCTCCCGGCTCTCCCGGCCCTCAAGCTGCTCGACGCTCATCGACGTTCCTCTCGGTTGGTGCGGTGTGCTGCGGTGCCGTGTGCTGCGGTGGGGCGGGGCGGGGTGCCGGGCCCGTGGCCGCCGCGGTCTCGGGGCGCACGACGGCGTACGCCTGGTTGCGGGTCGCGCGCAGGCCCCCGCCGCGGGCGAAGAGGACGTCGGTGAGCGGCATCCTGACGTGGTAGGCCGCCACGGAGGACGGCACGTCGAGAATGCTCGGGGTGTCCACGAAGAACGGCAGCTCGGCCGCCATGTAATCGAAACAGACCTGCAACTGCGCGTCTGTCATCGATTCACCTTCCGGCAACTTGGAGCCGACGAAGTGAAGGGCCATCCTCTCGCAGCCCTTGCGGAATTCGTCGTCGGTCTCCAGGAAATGCAGGACGCGTCGGTGCAGAAGCTGGTATACGGGGTTGGACTGGAACTCTGAAAGTGCCCTCACGCGGATTTCGGCTTGCGGGGGCCCTGATTCCTCCACGCCTTTGAGAATCCGTCGCCGGACGGCCTTGATTTCCTTCGCGGCGCGCTTCTCCGCGTGTTCCCGGGTGTAGCCGAAGGCTGCGAACATCCGGTCCACGTGCAGGTCTGCGTAGACGAAGTCGACCTGCGCGAAGCGGGTCGTGGCCCACTGGGCAAGACTCGTGATGCGCTCGGAGCTGAAGTAGCTGTTTCCCGGACTCACTCCGATGAGCACATGGTCGCCGTCTTCCCAGATATGGCGGCAGGTACGGGTGAAGGGCAGAACTTCGAATGATGCGTCAGCTGTGATCGTCACCTGTGTGATCGCCCTTGTTGCCGCTTGTCCCTGGGAGCCCTGCGCTCCCGGTGTGGCGGCAATGTCCGTACGTTATGCCGTGGTGCCGGAGCGTGACAAGGGCGGACCGGATTTCTTGGCTGGAATTCTCACTTCCGTATGACGGAAGAGTAATTTGGATATCTGTCTGCCGCTCGAACGGGACCCCCGGCGAAGACGCCTCCGGGAGGCGGCTACCCTGAGCCGGTCAACAAGCACGAAGAAGGGGTGGACCCAGTGGCCGACATCGAGAGCGCACGGGCGACGTTCGACAAGTTCGACGTGAACGGTGACGGATTCGTCACGGCCGACGAGTACAGCGCGGCCATGAGGGCGATGGGTGACGCGTACGTCACCGGCGCGGTCGCCGACGCCGTGCTCGCCGCCAAGGACGCGAACCGCGACGGCCTGCTGAGCTTCGACGAGTTCTGGGCCTCCGTGAACAAGTAGCCCGCCGCGCGCCCCCGTCCCGCCTGCCGGGGCCGGGGCGCCGTCAGTTCGCGTCAGCTTCCGGCGCCGTCAGTGCCCGGCGTCCTCGGGTCCCGGGACCGGGGAGCCCTCCATGTCCCCGACCTCGGCCAGGGCCTCCTCCAGCCAGGTCAGCCAGAACGTCTCCAGGGCGATCCCGCCGTGCAGGACGAGACGGCGCAGCCGGTCCTCCACCGCGTCGCGCCCCGGCGGGAAGTCCTTCTCCTCAATGGCCCCGTACTGCTCCAACTGCCGCCGGTGCAGCTCCAGGTGGCGCCGCAGCTCGGGGCCGAGCCCGTGCGGCCCGACGACCCCCGCCGCGCGGATCCGCAGCAGCAGGGGGTCGCGCATCGGCTTCGGGTCCTGGCTCTCGCGGACCCACCGCGCCAGCTCCGTGCCGCCGGCGGGCAGGACCTCGTACTCCTTCTTCTGGCCCCGTACGGGCACCTCGCTGGGCAGCTCGCGGATCAGCCCGGACTCCTCCAGGCGGCCCAGCTCGCGGTAGATCTGCTGGTGGCTCGCCGACCAGAAGTACCCGATCGACTTGTCGAACCGCCGGGTCAGCTCCAGCCCGGACGAGGGCTTCTCGAGCAGGGCGGTGAGGATGGCGTGCGGCAGCGACATGGCGCCATCCTAGGTTTCGCGCCGGCCCCGCACGCCGCCCCCGCACGCCGTCCCCCGGAGACCCGGCGCGGACGCCCGCCTACGACCGGCCCGCCGCCGGCCAGCCGGCCAGCGCCTCCGGGATCCGCGGGCCGGGGGAGTCCGCGCCGAGCAGGCCGTGCGCGCGCAGGAACGCCGTCACCGCGGGCGACCAGGCCTGGCGCAGGCCCGCCGACGCCAGCAGCTCCGGATCCGAGAGGAGCACCGGGGCCGGGCCCGTGCGGATGCCCGCCGGGGTCAGGACCGCCGCGTCGTCGGCCCAGCGGACCGCCAGCTCCACGTCGTGCGTGGCCATCACCACCGTGGTGCCCGCGGCCCGCAGCCCCGCCAGGACGTCCAGCAGCCGCTCCTGCCCGTCCGGGTCCAGCCCGGCCGTCGGCTCGTCCAGGATCAGGACGCGCGGCGCCATCGCCACCGCCCCCGCGATCGCCGCCCGTTTGCGCTGCCCGTACGAGAGCAGGTGCGTCGGGCGGTCCCGCAGCGCCGTGATGTCCAGGGCCGCGAGCGCCGCGTCGACCCGGGCGCGTACCTCGGGCTCCGGCAGACCGAGGTTCATCGGACCGAACGACACGTCCTGCTCGACGGAGGCCGCGAACAGCTGGTCGTCCGGGTCCTGCACCACCAGCTGGACCGAGGTCCGCAGCCGGGTCAGCCCGGCGCGGCCGTGACCCACCTCCACACCGTCCAGCAGCAGCGCGCCCGAGCCCGGCCGCAGGCCCCCGCTCAGCAGGCGCATCAGCGTGGTCTTGCCGCTGCCGTTGCGGCCCAGCAGCACCAGGGCGCGGCCCCCGGGGATCGCGAAGTCCACGCCGGACAGCACCTCGGGGCCGTCCTCGTACGCGTAGCCCGCGCCGGCCAGTTCCACCAGCGGCTTCACAGGTACAGCTCCTTCAGTACGAGGGTCACGGCGACCAGGGAGGCGAGCAGGGCGGCCGTCCCGGCCAGGAACCGCCGGGACAGCGCAGTCTCGGGCACCAGCACCCGCAGCGCGCCGTCGTAGCCGCGCCCGGCCAGGCCCGACTGGAGCCGCGCCGCGCGGTCGAAGGCCCGGACGAACGAGGTCGCGGCGAGCCCGGCCACCGAACGCCACGCCGCCGCCCGCCCGGTGTTCCCGAGGCGGGCCGCCTGGGCCTGGCGGACGCGGGCCAGGGAGTCGAGGAGCAGGAAGCCGATCCGGTACATGACCAGCGCCACGTCCACGACCGGGGCCGGCACCCCGGCCCGGACCAGGCGCGGCAGCACGTCCGAGACCGGGGTGGTGAAGGCGAACAGCAGCACCCCGAGGGAGGCCGCCGAGGTCCGCAGCAGCAGTTCTCCCGCGTGCCGGGGGCCGTCGGGTGCCATCGCGACGAACCCGGCCGGGCCGCCCACGGAGAACAGCAGCGGCAGCGCCCCGGTGAAGCAGAAACCCAGCGGGATGCGGAACGCACGCCACAGGTGCCGCCCCGCCACCCCGGCGGGACCCAGCAGCAGGGCGAGGGTGGCCGCGGCGACCAGCGGGCCGCCGGGCCACGGCGGCAGGCACACCGCCGTGACCGTCAGGCCGACCCCCAGTACCGCCTTCTCCAGCGGATGGCGGCGGCGCCAGCGGCTGCTGTGCGCCGCCGCGTCGATCGGCAGCACCGTCTACGACTGCGCGGAGGGGTCGGGCAGGGCGCCGCCGGCGGCGCCCGCCGCGGCGGCGCCCTGGCGGCGCCCCTTGCGGACGCCGAAGTAGTACGCGAGCACGCCCGCGCCGAGTGCCGCCTGGAGGGCGAACAGCGCCGACTCGATCTCCCCGGAAGGGGGTTCGTACAGCGGCGTGAACCACGGCTCGTAGTCCGGCTTCAGCTCGGAGATGGCCGTCTCCGCCTGCGCGTCGGCGCCCGTGAACGGCTCCTCCTTGCCCTCGCCCAGCCCCAGTGCCAGCGGGAGCACGGCCAGCGCCGCGACCAGGAGCAGCAGCAGGGTGTTGATCTTCGCGTTCCGGCTCATCAGGCGGTCGCCTCCTGCTCGGCCTTGCCGGATGTGAGCTTCGCGACGCCGAGCCGGACCAGGTCCGACTTGCTGGACTGCATCAGCAGCCGGACGACGAGCACGGTCAGCAGGCCCTCGCTCACCGCGAGCGGGATCTGGGTCAGCGCGAAGATCTCACCGAACTTCACGAGCGAGCCGGTGAAGCCGGTGGCCTGGTCGGGGAAGGCCAGCGCCAGCTGGACGGAGGTCACGCAGTAGGTGACCAGGTCGGCGAAGAAGGCGCCGAAGAACACGGCCACCATCAGAGGGGCGCGGGTCCCGCGCAGCAGGCGGTAGACGGCGTACCCGGCCCACGGCCCGGCGATGGCCATCGAGAAGACGTTCGCGCCGAGGGTGGTGAGCCCGCCGTGCGCCAGCAGCAGGGCCTGGAACAGCAGGGTGATCGTCCCCAGCACCGCCATGATCGGCGGCCGGAAGAGGATCGCTCCGAGCCCCGTTCCGGTGGGATGGGAGCAACTGCCCGTCACCGAGGGGATCTTCAGGGCGGACAGGACGAACGTGAACGCTCCGGCCGCACCGAGCAGCAGCGTGCTCTCCGGGTTGGCCTTGACCTCTCGGGTCAGGGCGCGGACCCCGTGTACGACAAAGGGAGCGGACGCGGCGCCCCAGGCGACCGCGTGCAAGGGGGGCAGAAACCCCTCGGCTATATGCATGAGTAAGGAGACCTCTCCAGCACCTCGTGGATGGACGACGCGCCTCGGCCGGTCTCCTGGCTCACGGGTGCTGATGCCCGGGCTCCGCCTTCCCGGGGCCGAGCGGTCACCCGCGCGACGCACCAGTGGCTTCCCGTAGGAGTGGAGCCGGACTTCCCGATCACAGTGGCGAGGGCCGCACCGGTTTCTCACCGGTTTCCCGAACACCAAGGCCCGCTGACCCTAGTCGGCCGCGCGGACCGGTCACAACCCGACCCTCGCGGGTGCGGTCCGGTGGCGCTCCGGCCGTTGCCCCGACAGGGTGGGTGCGTGGCCGCTGACGAGGAGAACGCGAACCCGCCCGACTACTCGGGCCTGACCGCCGTCTACGTGAACTGCACGCTCAAACGATCACCCGAGACCAGCAACACCGACGGCCTGATCGGCCGGAGCCGCGCCGTCATGGAGGCGGCCGGCGCCCGGACCTCGGTCATCCGCGCCGTCGACCACGACATCGCGACCGGCGTCTGGCCGGACATGACCGAGCACGGCTGGGAGAGCGACCAGTGGCCGGTCCTCTACAGCCGGATCATGGACGCCGACATCCTCGTGCTGTGCGGGCCGATCTGGCTCGGTGACAACAGCTCGGTGATGAAGCGGGTCATCGAGCGGCTCTACGCCTGCTCCTCCCTGCTGAACGAGCAGGGGCAGTACGCGTACTACGGGCGCGTCGGCGGCGCGCTGATCACCGGCAACGAGGACGGCGTCAAGCACTGCGCCATGAACGTCCTCTACAGCCTCCAGCACCTGGGCTACGCGATCCCGCCGCAGGCCGACGCGGGCTGGATCGGCGAGGCCGGACCCGGCCCCTCCTACCTGGACCCGGGTTCCGGCGGCCCCGAGAACGACTTCACCAACCGGAACACCACCTTCATGTCCTGGAACCTGATGCACCTGGCCGCCCTGCTCAAGCGGGCGGGCGGCATGCCGGCCCACGGGAACCAGCGCTCCCTGTGGGACGCGGGCTGCCGGTTCGACTTCCCCAACCCCGAGCACCGCTGAGGAACGCGGCGGGGGGGCCGGGGGGGGGCCGGCCCGGGCCCCCCCCCCCCCCGCCCCCCCCGGGGGGGGGGGGGGTTAAAAAAAAACCGAGGCGGCCGGAGGGGGGGGTGGTTTAGTGGGGGGGGGGGGGGGGGGTTAAAAGG
>NZ_JBHXQN010000036.1:0-69928 GCF_042717785.1 Streptomyces sp. NPDC058619 | reverse complement strand
TTCAGCCACCCGAACATTCTGATCGCGTGATGCCACCCGAGGAACCACCTGGGCGGCATGTCACGAGAGGGCGAACGTTGCCTGACGCGGCACTAGAGGTAGAGCCCCGCCTCCGGGCCGTGCGGCTGCGGCGGCAGTACGGCCGTCGGGCCCGTGCCGCGGCGCAGGGCGAACAGCTCCGCCAGACTCGCGCCCTCGCGGGAGACGCCCTCGTCCGTGCCCAGCCAGTCCACCGCCTCCCGGTGGGTCAGCCGGCCGACCTCGACGCGGGCCAGGCAGCGCCCCGGCCGGACCACCGCCGGGTGGAGCCGTTCCAGGTCCTCGTTGGTCGTGACGCCCACCAGGACGTTGCGGCCCTGCCCCAGCAGGCCGTCCGTCAGGTTCAGCAGCCGGGACAGCGCCTGCCCCGCCGTGTGTCGGGCCTCGCCGCGGATCAGCTCGTCGCAGTCCTCCAGCAGGAGCAGCCGCCACCGGCCCTTGGCCGTGCCCTCGTCCTCGCCGATCGCGATGTCCATCAGGTAACCCACGTCGTTGAACAGCCGCTCCGGGTCCAGGACGCAGTCCACCTGGCACCAGTCCCGCCACGAGCGGGCCAGCGTGCGCAGCGCGGAGGTCTTGCCCGTCCCCGGCGGACCGTGCAGCAGGAGCAGCCGGCCCGCGATGTCGTCCGGGGTCACCTTCATCAGCCGGTCCAGCGCCCCGGCCACGGGCGCCGTGTAGTTGGGCCGCACCTCGGCCCAGGTGCCGGCCGCGATCTGGCGGGTCGTCCGGTACGGGCCGCGGCGCGGGGAGACGTACCAGAATCCCATCGTCACGTTTTCCGGCTGCGGTTCGGGGTCGTCCTGCACGCCCTCCGTGGCCTCGCCGAGCACACCGGCGGCGAGTTCGTCGCTGATCGCCGTCACGGTGACGTCCGCACCCCGGCTCCACCGTGAGACCAGCATCGTCCAACCCTCGCCCTCGGCGAGCGTGGCACTGCGGTCGCTGTCGCGGGCCGAGCGCAGCACGGTGGCCCCGGGCGGCAGCAGGCTCGCCCCCGCCTTCACCCGGTCGATCGACACGCTGTGCGAGAACGGCTGTTCGCCGGAGGCGAACCGGCCGAGGAACAGCGCGTCGACGACGTCCGACGGCGAGTCGCTGTCGTCGACGTTGAGCCGGATCGGCAGCGCGTCATGCGGGTTGGCTGGCATGGCGCCCATGATCCGGCACGAACTGGCCCGGTGCACGCGTGTTTCGCCGGATCGAGTGGCCGGATTCCCTCTTCAAACGCATCGCGGGTGAAGGTTCGGACCGCAAGTCCGCGCCGAACTTTCTTGGCATGAACACTTCCGGTGGGCCTGGGTTCCTTGTACCACGGACTGAGGAGTAACCCCCACTAGGAGCCGCATACATGAGCACGAGAATGTCTCGTTTCGCTGCCCTGACCTCCTCCCTGTTACTCGCCGCGGGAGCCGCCCTCCTCGGGGCAGGTCAGGCGGCCGCCGCCCAGGCCGACTTCGGCTACGTCGCCCTCGGCGACTCGTACTCCTCCGGCGTCGGCGCCGGCAACTACGACGCCGCCAGCGGCAACTGCAAGCGCTCCACCCGCGCCTATCCCGCCCTGTGGGCGGCCGCCCACTCCCCGCAGAGCTTCTCCTTCGCCGCCTGTTCGGGCGCCCGGACGGGGGACCTCCTCGCCAATCAGCTCACCCCCCTCAACTCCGGCACCGACCTGGTGTCCGTCACCATCGGAGGCAACGACGCCGGATTCGCCGACGTCATGACGACCTGCGTGCTCCAGTCCGAGTCCACCTGCGTCAACCGCGTCAACCAGGCCAAGGCCTACGTCAACTCCACCCTCCCCGGCCAGCTCGACCAGGTCTACAACGCCATCGACAGCCGCTCGCCGGGCGCCCGCGTCGTCGTCCTCGGCTATCCCCGCTTCTACAAGCTGAGCGGCTCGTGCGTCACCGGCCTCACCGAGGGCGAGCGCGCCGCCATCAACGGCGCGTCCGACCACCTCAACGCCGCCATCGCCAAGCGCGCCGCCGACCACGGCTTCGCCTTCGCCTCGGTGGCCGGCGCGTTCACCGGCCACGAGATCTGCTCGGGCAACGCGTGGCTGCACAGCCTCAACTGGCTCAACATCGGCGAGTCGTACCACCCCACCGCGGCCGGACAGTCCGGCGGCTACCTGCCGGTCTTCACGAACGCCGCCTGACCGGCCCGGCGCGCCGGCACCGGCCCCGGCGTCGCGTCCGCGGTCGCTCCCGGGGCCGACGACGCCGGCGCCGGGACGGACGGGGGCGCCGGTGAGGACGTCGGCCCCGGATCCGGCCCCGGATCCGGCCCCGGATCCGGCGCCGGCGACGTACTCGTACCGGGGGAGGCGGGCCCGCTCGTCGGGGTCGCCTCCTCGCACGTCACGGACGTCTCCACCCATGCGGAGGTCACCGCCGCCGGACCGCGCACCTCCAGCCGCATCGCGTCGGTGAAGACCGCGCCCGGCCCGTACGTCAGCTCCGCGTGCTCCAGCCGCCGGCTCACCGGTCCGCCCGCCTCGTACGCGAGGGACTGCCAGCCGGGCCCCGAGGTCCTCCCGCTCCGCGTGGCCCAGCGGTACTCCAACACGGCCGGCGTACGGTCCACCTCGACCGTCGCCTCGAACGCGGGGGCGCGGTCCGCCGGCGGCGGACAGCCGCCGCGGTAGGACGCGCGCACGGCGTCGACGAACACCCCGGGGTACGCCTGCCCGCCGGCCGGCGGCGAGGCCGGCGCGGGCCGCGACGGCGGCGCGGGGGAGCCCGGGCCCGCGGAACCGTCCGCCTGCGAACCCCGCTGCGTCCCCCCCGGCGCCCCACCGCGCCCGTCCGCGTCCCCGCGGCCGCCCAGCAGCAGCCACCCCAGCGCGGCCAGCGCCAGCAGCAGTACGACGATCCCGGCGGTCAGCACCAGCCCGGCCCGGCCCGCCCGAGGGGTCGGCGCGGCCCCCTCCCCGTACGGACCCCCCGCCGCCCGGGGTGTCCCCGACGGCTCCGACGCCCCCGACGGGGCTGCCGCCCCCGCGGCCCGCGGCTCCCGGCGGGGGTGCGCCCCGGCCGGCGGCCCCTCCGGCCCGGGGCCGGACACCGGCCCGCCGGCGGCCCGTACGGCCCCGCCCGCGCCCACCAGACGCAGCATCCGGGCCGCTTCCGCCGGGTCGAGCCGCTCGGCCGGGTCCTTCCGCAGCAGCCCCTCCAGTACGGGCGCCAGCGGGCCGGCCCGCCGCGCCGCGGGCGGCTCCGCCTCCACCACCGCCTCCAGCGTGTCCAGCGCAGTGGCCCGGCGGAACGGCGAGATCCCCTCGACCGCCACGTACAACAGCACCCCGAGCGACCACAGGTCCGAGCCGGGGCCCGGTTCGCGCCCCAACGCCCGCTCCGGGGCCAGGAATTCGGGGGAGCCGACCATTTCCCCAGTCATGGTGATCGCCGAAGACCCCTCCAGGCTCGCGATCCCGAAGTCGCTCAGCACCACCCGGCCGTCGTTGGCCAGCAGTACGTTCCCGGGCTTGACGTCCCGGTGGAGCACCCCCGAGTCGTGCGCCGACCGCAGCGCGGCCAGCACCTGCTCCCCGAGGTGTCCGGCCCGCTGCGGGGACATCGGGCCCTCCACGTCCAGCACCTCGGCCAGGGAGAGCCCGCGCACCAGCTCCATCACGATCCACGGCCGCCCGCCCTCGGAGGCCACGTCGTACACCGTCACGACCCCGCGGTGCGAGATCCGGGCCGCGGCCCACGCCTCCCGCTCCAGCCGCCGGTACATCCGCTGCAGCCCGGCCGCGTCCAGCCCGGCCGGCGCGCGCACCTCCTTGACGGCGACGTCGCGGGCCAGCACCTCGTCCCGGGCCCGCCACACGATGCCCATCCCGCCGCGGCCGAGCGGTTCGAGCAGCCGGTAGCGGCCCGATATGACACGCTCGGCTGCCGATTCCCGGTCCTCGTCACCCACGTCGTCGCTCACGCGCGCCCCCATGTGCGTCCATGCGTCACCGGATGATCACTCCAAGTTAGCGCAGCGGGCCGGAAGTGGCCCCTGCTGTGAAGGGACTTGCGGGCCATCCCGCGAACGACCCCGCGATACCGCCTGATTTATGCGGAGAGTGACGGTCGACTCCGCTGAGTAATCGTCAACTCCCCGTCGCCACAGGGGTAATTCACACCACCGGGATACCCGGGCGCGACGCGGGGACGATAGGGTTAACCTGCCCGGGCCGGGTGCCCTCGTACGGGTGGGGAGAGATCATGGAACAAATAGCAATGCGCAGCAGGCCGCCACGCGTGCCTGCCATCACCTGCGGCAGCAACGCGACCAGTTCGCGCCTCGACCGCCATCTCGCGGTACTGGGCGGCCCTGCCGTCCCGCACCGGGATGCCGCCGAGGCGACGCTGCTGATGCGCGAGCTCACCTCGCGCGACCACACGCACCGCCTGCGGAGCCGGAGCGCGCGCGTCTCGCTCTTCGCGCCGCTGCGCCGTCTGCGTCGCACGCTCTTCGGCAGCCGCCGCTCGTAAACCGTCCCCGCAGCAGAGCCGTTCACCCCCGGGCTCCCGGCTTCCCGGCCCTACGCGACCACACCGTCCCGCCGCAGTTCCGCGATCTGCGCGTCCGTCATCCCCAGGGCGCGCAGCAGGCCTCCGGTGTGCTCGCCCAGCGCGGGCACCGCACCCATGTGCGGTGCCGCGCCACCCGGCAGCCCGATCGGCGGCAGCAGGGCCCGCAGCGGGCCCACCGGTGACCCCACCTCGCGCCAGCGGTCCCGCGCCGCCAGCTGCGGATGCCCGGCCAGCCGGGCCACCGAGTTCAGCCGCGCGCAGGCGATGCCCGCCGCATCCAGCCGCCCGATCGCCTCGTCCGCGCCCAGCCGGGCCAGGGTCCCGGCCACCAGCGCGTCGGTCCGCTCCCGGTTCGCGGTGCGCGCCGCGTTCGTCGCGAACTGCGGATCCTCTGCCAACCCGGGCTGCTCCAGCACCTGTTCGGCGAGCCTGCGCCACTCGCGGTCGTTCTGCACCGACAGCAGCACCCGGTCCCCGTCCGCCGTCGCGTAGGCGTCGTACGGCGCGATCACCGCGTGCGCGAGGCCGGAACGCACCGGCTGCTCCCCGCCGTGCATCGTGTGGTGCAGGGGGTGCCCCATCCACTCGGCGAGCGCGTCCAGCATCGACACCTCCACCCTGCCGCCGCGCCCCGTGACCCCGCGGCGCAGCAGGGCGGCGAGCACGCCCGAGAACGCGTACATGGCGGCCGCGATGTCCGCGGCCGGGATGCCCGCCTTGACGGGCTGCTCCGGCGTCCCGGTCACCGAGACCAGGCCCGCCTCGCACTGCACGAGCATGTCGTAGGCGCGCTTGTGGGCGTACGGCCCCTCGGCGCCGTAGCCCGACACGTCGACGGCGACCAGCCGCGGGTAGCGACCGCACAGCGCGGCCGCATCGAGCCCGAGCCGGGCGGCGGCCCCCTGGGCGAGGTTCTGGACGAACACGTCGGCGCCGGCCAGTAGCCCGTGCAGCACATCGAGGCCGCGCGGGTCCTTCAAGTCGAGCGCGATCGACTCCTTGCCGCGGTTGGCCCACACGAAGTGGGAGGCGAGGCCGTGCGCGGCGGTGTCGTAGGCGCGCGCGAAGTCGCCGCCGTCGGGGCGCTCGACCTTGACCACCCGCGCGCCGAGGTCGGCGAGCTGACGGGTGGCGAAGGGGGCCGAGACGGCCTGTTCGACGGCGACGACGGTGATGCCGTCCAGGGGGAGGGGTTCGGGCGCGGAGCTTTCGGTGTCCATGGCACCGATGCCTATCCCGCCGGACCCCGCCCTGTCACCCCCCGACGCCCTTCGCCCCCGCCCGGTCGTCCCTCACCCCGCGGTGCCGCGGGCGAACCGCCGGGATGCCAGCGGGACGAACACGGCGAGCAGCAGCGCCGACCAGAGCAGTGCGCCGGCCACCGGGTGCGCGGCGGGCCAGGCCGCGCCCGCGCCGGCCCCGGCCCCCGGGTTCCCGCACAGTTCGCGCACGGCCGTGGCCACGGCGCTGATCGGGTTCCACTCGGCGACCGTGCGCAGCCATCCGGGCAGCCCGGCGGTCGGCAGGTAGGCGCTGGAGAGCATCGGCAGGACGAAGGTGGCGCCGCCGAGCTGGCCCGCGGCCTCCTCGCTCCTGGTCAGCAGGCCCAGGTACGTCCCGACCCACGCGGTGGCGAAGCGGAACAGCAGCAGGATCCCCAGCGCCCCGAGCGCGCCGGGCAGCCCGTTCTCGATCCGCCAGCCCATCGCCAGCCCCACCAGCATCAGCGGCACCATCGACACGCCCGTGGTGAGCAGGTCGGCCGCCGTCTGCCCGAGCGGTACGGCGCTCCGGCTCATCGGCAGCGTCCGGAAGCGGTCCATCACCCCCCGGTGCGCGTCCTGCGCGGCGGTGAACAGGCCGGTCATCAGGCCGTTGGCGGCCGTCGCGGCGAGCAGCCCGGGCACCAGGAACGCGCGGTAGTCGGCGCCCGGCATGGCGACCGCGCTGCCGAAGACGTACCCGAAGAAGAGGAGCATCGTGATCGGCATGGTCTGGGTGAGGACCAGGAGGGCCGGGGCGTGCCGGGCCTTCTGGAGCCGGCTGGTCAGGACCGCGCCGCCGTCGGACAGCAGGGTGCTCATGCGGCGTACTCCTCGTGGTCGGTGCCCCGGTCCCCGGCGGGGCGGGTGAGGCGCAGGAACACCTCGTCGAGCGTGGGCGGCCGCAGACTCGCGTCGGTGACCGGTACTCCGGCGCTGTCGAGCGCACGGATGATCCGGGGCAGGGTCAGCCCGGCGTCCAGCACGGTCACGCCGACGGTGAGCCGCTCCTCGTCGAGCACGGGGCGGCCGCCGGTGAGCTGGTCGAGGACGCCGGCGGCGGCCGCGACCGCTCCGCGCGCGCCGACGTGGACCTCGGCGTAGGCGCCGATCCGCGCCTTGAGTCCGGCCGGGGTGCCGGTGACGACGGCGCGGCCGCTGTCGACGACCACGATGTCGTCGGCCAGCCGGTCCGCCTCCTCCAGGTACTGGGTGGTGAGCAGCACGGTGGTGCCCTCCGCGGCGAGCGCCCGGACCGCCGTCCAGATGTGGTCGCGCGCCCCGGGGTCCAGCCCGGTGGTGGGCTCGTCGAGGAACAGCACCCGGGGCCGGGTGATCAGCCCCGCGGCCAGGTCCAGGCGGCGGCGCATGCCGCCGGACCAGGTGCCGGCCACCCGGTCGGAGGCCTCGGCCAGGCCGAAGCGTTCCAGCAGCTCGTCGGCGCGGGCCCGGCCGGCGGCGCCGCGCAGTCCGGCGAGGCGGGCGAAGAGCCGGAGGTTCTCACGGCCGGTCAGGTCCCCGTCCACCGAGGCGTACTGACCGGTGACGCCGATGGCGCGGCGGACGGCGGCGGGCTCGCGGGTGACGTCGCGGCCGGCGACGAGGGCGCGGCCGCCGGTGGGTGCGGTGAGGGTGGTGAACACCCGTACGGCGGTGGTCTTTCCCGCGCCGTTGGGGCCGAGCAGGCCGCAGACCGTGCCCTCGCGGACGGCGAGGTCGAGGCCGCGCAGGGCGCGGACCTCCCCGTAGCTCTTCTCCAGACCCTCACTAAGTACGGCGTACGTAGTAGTCATACGGTGGACCCTACCTCACTACGTACGATGTACGTAACTAAGATGGGGGCGAGACGACGAGGTGATCCGAGCGATGACAGCCGGTGGACGAGCCGCTGAACCGGAAGTGATCTGGTCCCGCCCGCGGCGGGCCGGCCGCGGACCGAAGCCCGCGCACAGCCGCGGGTCGATCGCGGCCGAGGCGGTGCGGATCGCCGACGGCGAGGGGATCGAGGCCGTCTCCATGCGGCGCGTGGCCGCCGGGATCGGCGCGGGGACGATGTCCCTGTACAACTACGTGCCGCGCAAGGAGGACCTGTACGAGCTGATGGTCGACGCCGTCAGCGGGGAGTACGAGTTGACCCCGCCGACCGGCGACTGGCGGGCGGACCTGCTCGGCCTGGCCCGCCAGGCGCGGGAGCTGATGCACCGGCACCCGTGGCTGCCCCGGTTGCTGAGCCCCGTCCACGGCTTCAGCCCGAACGCCCTGCGGTACCTGGAGCACACCCTCGACTGCCTCGCGCCGCTGGACGTGCCGGACGGCGAGAAGCTGGAGCTCGTCGCCGCGGTCAACGGCACGGTGGCGATCTTCGTGGCGAGCGAGCTGGACCTGGCCGAGCGGGCGCGGGCGCTGCCCTGGAGCGAGGCCGCGGAGCAGGGTGTACGGGCCGCCTGGCTCGGCTCACGGCTGGGAACGGGGGAGTACCCGCGGCTGGCGGCTGCCCTGGCGGCCGGCGCCGTTCCCGTGACCGCGGCCGGGCCGGAGCTGGCCGACGTGTTCGACCGCTCGGTGGAACGGCTGCTGGGGGCCTGGGGGCCGTAGGCCTGCGGCGGTCCGACGGCCCGGAGGGGCGCCAGGAACCGCACGGCCCGGCGGGGCCCGTGCGGCGCCTGCCTGCCTGCCTCTCCGCTTGTCCGCCCCCTGCCCGCCCTCCTGCCCGCCCGTTCGCCCGCGCCGGGTCGCGCGCGGGCTACAGCACGGCGAACTGCCCGCCCGGGCCCTCCTCCCGGTGGTCCAGCACCGAGGCCGGGCGCCGCGCCCAGCGGGGTACCGGCAGGACGCCCGCGGCGCGCAGCCCGGCCGCCGGCAGGAGCGGGCCCGGCTCGAACGCCGCCCGCTCCGGCGCCAGATCGGCCAGCAGCGCCAGGGTGGTGACCAGCGCGAGCAGTTCCGAGGTCCACTCCTGCGGCCACTCGGCCGGCCCGAGCGCCTCCAGCCCGTCGGCCGCGGGGTCGCGGTGCGCGGTGCGGGCGGCGCACCAGGACTCCAGCACCCGGGCGCCCTGGACCTCGTACTCCCAGGCCCCGGGCGGGACGGGCGAAACGGTCCCGCCGCCCAGGCTGAGCGTCTCGCTCCCGGCGTCGTACGCGATCCCGTGCGGCCACCCGGCCACCGCCGAGCGGACGTACGGGCGGCGCCCGCCGGGCAGCCGGGGCGGCTCGCCCCCGCGCGCCCCGCGCAGCTGGACGGCGAGCAGCCGGTGCCCCAGCTCCAGCCCGGCCCGCCAGCGCTCGGGCGTGACGGCGAGCGGCACCTCGTACCCCCGGGGGCCGGGGCGGCCCGCCGCGAGGATCCAGCACAGCACGTCCTCCGTGGTGGCCCAGCCGCCGTACTGCCCGCCGAGCAGGGGCAGCAGGCCCGGTGCGAGGTTCGGCTCGGCGCCGCCGGGGCGCCGGTGCAGGGGCCGGATCCGGACGGGCCGCCCGGCCGGCAGGTGCGCGGTGACGAGCGGCTCGGGCCCCTCGACCAGGAACAGCTGGTGCCCGTCCAGCACCCGCCAGAGCTCGGGGCGCGCGGCGTCGATCAGCCGCTGGTCGGGCAGCAGCCACTGCTCGTCGAAGGGGGCGCGGAGCACCCGTACGGGGTCCGGGCAGGGGCCCGGGCCGTCGGCGAACCGGGTCGTGGCCGAGCGCTGACCGGGCAGGGCCGCGGCCCCGGCGGACGGGGTGCGGCTGCGGCTCGGGCGGAACAGCCGCTCGCGGTCGGCCCCTTCGGCGCCGGTCAGGGCGGTCCAGCGGGCGCGCAGGACGGCCGGGTCGGGTGCGGCCACCCAGTCCCGGCCGAGGCGCAGGCCGCCCACGGCCCAGGGCATCAGATCGTCCAGCAGCGGTACGTCGTCGCTCACGCCGCCGATGGTAGCGACGGCACCCGGCGGCCGGGCTGCGTCCAGGCCGAAGCGTTACGCTCCTTATGTAGGCATACGTCCCGTATCCACCGAGGAGGAGGACGGTCATGAGTCAGTACGACGAATACTCGACTCCGTCGCAGGCCGAGGGTGAGCGCCTCGACGAGGACATGGACGAGGCCCAGCGCGCCCAGCGCCACCACCCCCAGACGACGCGCACCACGCCGTCCCAGGCGGAGGGCGAGCGGACCGCGGAGGACGACGCCCCGCGGGGCTGAGGCCGTCGCGGTCGCCGTGGCGGTGGCGGTGGCGGTTGCCGTGCGGTCGCCGTCGCCGTGGCGTGGCCGTGCCGCGAGCGCCCGGCTCCTGCCGTGTGCGGCGGACGTGCGCCGCGAGCGCCGCGCCCGCGGGCCCGTGCCCCGTCAGTGCGCGTCCACCGTCACGGTGAAGGAGAAGCGGTCGCCGCGGTAGCGGATGCGGGCCACGTCCACGACCCGGCCGTCCTCGTCGTACGTCACACCCGTGTAGTGCAGGATCGGGCTGAGCAGCGGGACCTTGAGCAGCTCCGCCGTCTCCGGGTCCGCGAGCCGGGCCTCGATCGTGTCGGTGATCCGGCTGATCCGCACCCCCGCGACGTCCCGCAGGACCTTCGTCATCGGCCACCGCTCGAGGTCGGCGGGCTCCACGGCGGCGGCGAACTCGGGGAGGACCGCGTTCTCCGCCCAGTTGGTCGGCTCGCCGCTCTCGCGGTCGTGGCGCAGCCGGCGGTAGGTGACCACCTCGGCCGTGTCCGGGAAGTGCTCCAGCAGCTCCCCGGACACGGCCGTGCGCCCGTGGCCGAGGATCGTCGTACGGTCGCCCGACTGCTGGGCCACGATCGCGTCGACCGAGCCCAGCAGGCGTACGGGGGCCCCGCGCAGCGCCCCCGGCTCGATGAAGGTGCCGCGCCGCCGGTGCCGGCTGATCAGGCCCTCGCCCTCCAGCTCCTTGAGGGCCTGCCGCATGGTCAGCACGCTCACCCCGTAGTGCCCGGCGAGCTGCTCCTCGGTGGGCAGGCGCAGCGAGGCGTCCGGGGTGCGCCCGAGTATCGAGGCGCGCAGCGACTGGGACACCTGGTACCAGAGCGGAAGCTTCCGGTTCAGTACCAGCGAGTCGGGGGCGAAGGCGGTCACGGGTGGTTCTCCGTACGGCTGGACGCGGGGTGTGCGGCGGCGCAGGTGAGCGTACGCAGGACGGGTCAGGCGCGGAAGTGGCGCTGCAGCCCCTGCCAGACGTCGTCGTAGCCGCGCTGGAGGTGGTCCGCGCCGGCCGCCTGGGCGGTGGTGGTGATCGGCCAGCGGGTCTCGAACATGAACGCCAGGCCGTCGTCGATCTTCTGCGGCTTCAGCTCGGCGGCGCTCGCCCGGTCGAAGGTCTCCCGGTCCGGGCCGTGCGCGGACATCATGTTGTGCAGCGAGCCGCCGCCGGGGACGAAGCCCTCGGCCTTGGCGTCGTAGGCCCCGTCGATCAGGCCCATGTACTCGCTCATCACGTTGCGGTGGAAGTAGGGCGGGCGGAAGGTGTCCTCGCCGACGAGCCAGCGCGGCGCGAAGACCACGAAGTCCACGCCCGCCAGCCCCGGGGTGTCGGAGGGCGAGGTCAGGACGGTGAAGATCGACGGGTCGGGGTGGTCGTAGCTGATCGAGCCGAGGACGTTGAACCGGCGCAGGTCGTAGACGTACGGGACGTGCGTGCCGTGCCAGGCGACGACGTCGAGCGGGGAGTGGTCGTAGGTCGCCGACCAGAGGTTGCCGCAGAACTTGTTGACGACCTCGGTCGGGCGGTCGAGCAGGCCGGGCTCCTCGTACGCGGCCACCGGGGCCCGGAAGTCGCGGGCTGCGGCGAGTCCGTTGGCGCCGATCGGGCCCAGGTCGGGGAGTTCGAAGGGCTGCCCGTAGTTCTCGCAGACGTACCCGCGGGCGTCGGCGTCGAGCAGTTCGACGCGGAAGCGCACGCCGCGGGGGATCAGCGCGATCTCGCCCGGCCGGGCGGCAAGCAGGCCGAACTCGGTCCGCAGGAGCAGCCCGCCGCGCTCCGGGACGATCAGCAGCTCGCCGTCGGAGTCGCTGAACACCCGCTCGTGCATGGAGGAGTTGGCGGAGTAGAGGTGGATGGCCATGCCGGTGCGCTGGGTGGCGTCGCCGTTTCCGCCGAGGGTCCACAGGCCGGCCAGGAAGTCCGTGCCGGGGGCCGGGTCGGGCAGCGGATTCCAGCGCAGCCGGTTGGGGTCCGCGGGGGCCTCGGTGAAGGGGCCGGTGCGCAGGGCCCCGTTGTCGATCCGGGTGAAGGGCGGGTGCGCGGCCGAGGGGCGGATCCGGTAGAGCCAGGAGCGGCGGTTGTGGCTGCGTGGCTCGGTGAAGGCGCTGCCGCTGAGCTGCTCGGCGTAGAGGCCCAGGGGTGCGCGCTGGGGCGAGTTCCGGCCGAGCGGCAGGGCGCCGGGGACGGCCTCCGAGCTGTGCTCGTTGCCGAAGCCGCCGAGGTACTCCAGCGCCTCCGCCGTCTTTCCGGCCCGCTCGCTGCCCGACTGCTCGCTCATGTGCTGCTCCCGCTCCTTCGAAGGAATCCTATGGCTGACAGTAGGATTCCGCGGCCCGCACGTCAACGGCGGCTTCCGGTCGGGCGGGATGCCAGGGCCTCGGACCACCACCCGGTCCGGGCGGAACGGATTCCCGCACGGGGGGATCCCAAAAGATGAACATTGCTCTACTCTCTCGCGCATGTCGTGGACCCGCAGGTTTCCTGCCGTGCCGGCGGCGCTCCTCGCCGCCCTGCTCGCCCTCCTGTCCCTCTTCGCCGCCGCACCCGCGGCCCAGGCCCACGAGGAGCGGCCCGTGGCCTTCCCCGACGGCACCGGATCCGTGCCCGTGTACCGCGCGGCGGAGCCCGACCTGCTGGTCTGCAAGACCGACCGGCCGGCCTTCGAACGCCGCACATCCGCCTTCCCCGAGGCGCTGCGGCAGCGCAACCTCGCCCTCTACGAGCGGTGTGAGAAGAGCGGCTACCGCCACCTCCAGGAGGCCGTGGACGCCGTCGACCGGCCCGGGATGAACATCGCGATCCTCCCCGGCCTCTACGAGGAGGAGCCCTCCCTCCCGAAGCCGGTCGGCGAGTGCGCCGCGCTGAAGGCCCCCGACTCCTCGCTCGGCTACCAGATCCTCAGCTACGAGCAGCAGGTCCAGTGCCGGCACAACCAGAACCTCGTCGCCATCCTCGGCAAGACGGACCTCCAGATCGAGGGCACGGGAGCCTCGCGGCTGGACGTCGTCATCGACGCCAAGTACCAGAAGCTGAACGCCGTCCGCGCCGACCGGTCCAACGGCGTCTACTTCCGCAACTTCACCGCCCAGCGCACCACGTTCAACTCCCTGTACGTCCTCGCGGGCGACGGCTTCGTCATCGACGACGTACTGACCCGCTGGAACGACGAGTACGGCTTCCTGACCTTCGCCAGCGACCACGGGCTCTACAAGAACTGCGAGTCGTACGGCAACGGCGACTCCGGCATCTACCCCGGCAGCGCCTCCGACATCAACGACGGCCGCGGCTACGAGGTCCCCCGGTACTCCATCGAGATCACCGGCTGCCGCAGCCACCACAACATGGTCGGCTACTCCGGGACCGCCGGCGACTCGGTCTGGGTGCACGACAACGAGTTCGACCAGAACATGGGCGGCGCCTCGATGGACAGCGCCTTCCCCGGTCACCCCGGACTCCCGCAGAACCACGCCAAGTTCGAGCGGAACCTGATTCACGACAACAACCAGGACTACTACCGGTACGTCGCCGACGGCACCTGCGCCAAGCCGCCGGCCGAGCGCGGCTACGAGCAGGGCGTCGTCTGCCCCCAGATCTCCATGCCGCCGGGCACCGGCATCATCACCGCGGGCGGCAACTGGAACCTGTACGAGGGCAACTGGGTGTACGGGCACCAGCGGGCCGGCTTCTTCCTCAGCGCCGTCCCGGCCTTCATCCGCGGCGAGGAGGCGTGGTCCAAGCAGACGGACACCTCCCACCACAACCGGTACGCCGGGAACGTGATGGGCCGGGACAAGGCGGGCGCCGCCCGGCCCAACGGCATGGACGTGTGGTGGGACGGCCAGGGCCGCGGCAACTGCTGGCAGGGCGGCCCCGACGGCTCCACCCCGGGCACCGTCCCGCAGTGCGGAGCCGCCCGCGGCGACCTCACCGGGGCCTCCGCCCGCCTGGTGGGCGAACCGGTCAAGCTGGTCCAGCTCCTCGTCTGCGCCGACTACAACGTCCAGGCCCGCAAACTCCCGGCCGGCTGCGACTGGTACGGCGCGCGCGGCCTGGAGCGGGTGGAGACCCAGATCGCGCTGGCCGTGGCGGGCGTGCTGCTCCTCGTCGGCGGGGTGCTGTGGTGGCGCCGCCTGCGCGGCTCCCGGCTGGGCACGGCCGCCTCGCTCCTCGGCCTGGCCGGGCTCGCGCTGGACGTGGCCGGCTCCACCGCGGGGCTGGTCGCCACCTTCGTCCCGGCGCTCGCGCTGCTCCTCCTCGGGCTGTGGTGGACGGGCGCGGGCCTGGCGCTGCGCGCCGACCGTCCCTGGCTGGCCCGGCTGACCCTGCTGCTGGCCGGGCTCACGCTGCTCGACGCCTTCGACAAGGCGGTCCTGATGATCCCCTGGACCCCCCTGAGCCCCGCCTGGGCACGGGCCCTGGTGGCCCTGGTGTGGCTGCTCTGGGCCGCCGTGGCCTCGGCCCGCCCCGCCCCCCGACCCACGGCCGGGGGGCCGGGGGGCGCCGGGGCGGTGGGCGCCCCGGTGGGTGGCCCGGCCGCCGCTGGGGCGGGAGCCACCGGGTCGGGCGACCGGGCCGCCGGCGCTGGAACGGGAGCCGTTGGGGCGGGAGCCCCGGCCGCCGCGTCGGTCGGCCCCAGCCTCGGTCCGGCCGACGGCCGCACCTCTGCCCTGACCGGCCCCGACCCGGCGGCCAACCGTGCCCCCGCTTCGTCCGGCCCGGAGGCGGCGGGCGGCCGTATCTCGGCCTCAGACGGCACCGGCCCGGCCCCGGCCGGTGGCCGCGCCTCCGCCCCGGACGGCGCCGGTCGCGAGCCGGCGGGTCCCGCCCAGGGCACCCCGGACGCCGATCCCGGGTCCGGCCGGCCGGGAACGGAGGGCACCCGGTGACCCGCACCGTGTCCGAGACCGCCCGGGGCGCGCGCCGTTCCGCCCCGGGGCGCTGCCGCGCGGCCCGGGTCACCGCCGGGGGTGGGCGGTGAGCGCGGCGGGGGCGGCGGGTGGCCTGCCCGCCGGCGCCGATCCGTACGACGCAGGCCGTACGCCGTCCCCGGTACGCGGCCGGGCACGGCGCCGAGCCGCCCGTACCGCGGCCCTGATCGCCCTCGTCCTGCTCCTCGGCGGCGGAGCGGCAGTGGGCTGCGGCGGGCGGGCCACCACCCACCACAAGCCCGGTACCAGCCACGAGGAGGCCTCCGGCAGCGCGGGCACCCTGCTCGCCGCCGACGACGGCGCCGGCCACCGGCTCCGCGAGGTCCCGGCCGAGGGCGCGCCGAAGGTCCGCCTCACCGCCCGCCCGGACTCCGAGGACGGCTGGAACCTTCAACTGGCGGTGGACAATTTCGCCTTCACCCCCGACAGCACCGGCGGCGCCGCGCTCCGGGGCGCGGGCCACGCCCACCTGGAGCTCGACGGCCGCAAACTGGCCCGGCTGTACGGCCCCTGGTTCCACCTGCCCGCCGAGCAGGTCCGCGAGGGCACGCACACCCTGACCGTCCGGCTGTACGCCGACGACCACACCGCCTGGGCGGTGTCCGGCAAGCCGGTCGAGGCGACCGTCCCGCTCACCGGCGGCGGCCAGCCCGGCGGCCACAGCCACGGCGCCACCCCGCCGGCGTCGGCACCCGCACCGACCCCCGCGCCGGGCCTGTCCGCGGAACCGGCCGCGGACCGCACCGTCACCATCACCGTCCGCGACGGCAAGGTCAGCCCGGCACCCGCGCGCACCGAGCTCAAGCGAGGCGAGCGCGTCGCCCTGCGCGTCACCAGCGACCGCGCGGACACCCTGCACGTCCACGGCTACGACAAGGAACTCGCCCTGCCCGCGGGCCAAGAGGCCGCCCTGGTCCTGACCGTCGACCGCACCGGCCTCTTCGAGGTCGAGACCCACGCGTCCGGCCTCGTCCTGACCCAGCTCCTCGTCCGATGACCCCGCACCCGGATCCGCACTCGCACCCGTACCCGTACCCGAAGTCGTACTCGCACCAGCACCCGCACCAGCACCCGTACCAGCGCCCGCACCAGCCCCGGAAGCCGGCCCCGCCCCGGCCCTCGGCGCTGGCCGACGCCTACGCCGTGGCTGCCGCCGCGGCCGCAGCGCCGCCCCGTTCCACCCGGGCCAGGGCGGAACGGCGGTGACCTCCCTCGGGCCGGGAGCCGGTCCCGGTGCCGCGGGCGGCGGTGGCGGCGCCGGCCAGGGCGTGGTCCTTCACCCGGCCGATCCCGATCCGCTCACCGCGCTCGCGCACGGGATCGGGTCCCAGCACGACCTGCCGATCTCTCCCTTCTACGCTTTCGCCGGTGCCTTCACCGCCCTGTTCGTCTCCTTCCTCGCACTCGGCCTGCTCTGGTCCACCTCCCGCTTCCGGGGCGACCGCTCCGGAAGCGCCCTGCCCGCCGCTCTCCAGCGGGCGGCCGACGCGCCGGCCACCCGTACCGTCCTGCGCGGACTCGGGCTCGCCGCCGCGGCGGCCGTCCTGCTACACCTCCTTCTCGGCCCCGACGACCCCGCCCGCAACCCCGCTCCCGGCGCCGTCTACGTCCTCTTCTGGGTCGGACTCGTCCCCGCCTCCCTCCTCCTCGGCCCCGTCTGGCGCCTGCTCAACCCGCTCCGCACCCTGCACCGCCTGTTGGCCCGCGCCTGCCGCCGCCCCGACCCCGACCGCCCCCTCCCCGCCCGGCTGGGGCAATGGCCCGCCGCCGCAGGCCTGTTCGGGTTCACCTGGCTCGAGCTCGCCGCTCCCGATCCCGCATCCACCACCACCCTCCTGATCGCCCTCACCGCCTACGCCGCCGCCCACCTGCTGCTCGCCGCCCGCTACGGCGAGCACTGGTTCGACGACGGAGACGCCTTCGAGGTGTATTCCGCGCTTCTCGCCCGTCTCTCCCCCCTCGGCCGTCGCGGCGACGGCCGCCTCGTGCTCCGCAACCCCTTCCACGGACTCGACGCGACGCCCGAGCGGCCCGGACTCGTCGCCACCGTCTGCGTCCTGCTCGGATCCACCGCCTACGACGGCTTCTCCGACCACCCCTCGTGGATCAACGTCCTGCAGACCTCCCCCCTCGGCCGCACCCCCACGGCCACCCTCGGACTTCTCGGTTCCGTCGCCCTCGTCGCCACCCTGTACTGCCTATGCGCCGCCGGCACCCGCCTGGTCAGCGGACCGCACCCCGGGCCGCTCACCGCCTTCGCGCACTCACTCGTACCGATCGCCCTCGGCTATCTGATCGCCCACTACTTCTCCCTCCTGGTAGTCGAAGGACCACGCACAGTGAGCATGGCACTCGGCACTGACAACGCCCCGGAACCCGTGCCCCCCTTGAATCCCGGCGGCCTCGCCGCCCTCCAGGTGATCACCGTCGTCACCGGTCACGTCCTCGGCGTGATCGCGGCGCACGACCGGTCCGTGCGACTCTTTCCTCCCGCGAAAGCGGTGGCCGGCCAACTGCCGCTGCTCGCGCTGATGATCACTTACACGATCGGGGGGCTGAGTCTCCTGCTGAACTGAGGGCCCGCCGAACAGATGAAGCCAGGAGCGGCATGATGGATCCCGTGCCCCCCGCCCCCTCCCTGCGCCGCACCCCCGTCCAGCAGCGCAGCGCCGACCGGCTCGCCCGGATCCTGGACGCGTGCGCCGAACTGCTGGACGAGACCGGCTACGAGAACCTCAGTACCCGCGCGGTCGCCCTGCGCGCCGGCGTCCCGATCGGCTCCGTCTACCGCTTCTTCGGCAACAAGCGGGCCCTGGCCATCGCCCTCGCCCACCGCAACCTGGACCGGTACGCCGACGGCATCATCCACCGGCTCGCGGGCCTCCCGTCCACGCACTGGCAACCGGTGGTGGACGCGGTGCTCGACGAGTACCTGGCCATGAAGCGCAGTGTGCCCGGCTTCGCGCTCGTGGACTTCGGCGTGCCCGCCCCACCCGCCGACGGGCCGGCGGCCGACCCCAACCACCTGGTCGCCGTCCGCCTGACCGAGCTGCTCAGCGCGCACCTGGGCCTCACCCCCGACGCCACTCTGGAGCGGGCGGTCCTCGTCGCCGTCGAGGCCACGGACGCGCTGATCCAGCTGGCCTTCCGCGTCGACCCCGCCGGGGACCCCGGCATCGTGGCCGAGACCCGCGCCATGATGCACGCCTACCTGGCGCGCGTCCTGGGCTGACCCGCCGCGCGGGCTCCCCGGTCCGCCGTGCGCCGCCCGCGGCCGTCGCCCCGCCTCGCGGCGTCCTGCGCCCGGATCCGCCCCCCGGATCCACCCCTGCGCCCGGATCCGCCCCTTGCGCCCGGTCCCGCCCGCCGTCGGATCCACCTGTCCGTCCATGCCGTTACGGACGCACCCCGGGCAGCCCCCTCCCCACCGTGCCTACCGGTCGGTATGCTCGGAGCGTCCGCGTGACCGCGCCCACCGTGCGCGGCCGCGACCGTGCCGCAGCCTGCCGCCCTGGAGGGCCCATGCCCCGCACCGCCCTGCGCATCTGCCCCCTCTGTGAAGCCACCTGCGGCCTCACCCTCACCCTCGACGGCGCCACCGTCACCGGCGCCCGCGGCGACCGCGAGGACGTCTTCAGCCGCGGCTTCATCTGCCCGAAGGGCGCCGCCTTCGGGCAGCTCGACGCGGACCCGGACCGGCTGCGCGGCCCCCTCGTCCGCCGCGACGGCCGGCTCCGGGAGGTTACGTGGGAGGAGGCGTACGACGCGATCGCCGCCGCCGTTCCCGCCCTGGTGGGGGAGTACGGCGCCCAGTCGGCCGGGGTCGTCCTCGGCAACCCCAACGTCCACACCATGGCGGGCGCCCTCTACCCGCCGCTCCTCCTCAAGGCCCTGGGCACCCGCAACCTGTTCACCGCCAGCACCCTCGACCAGATGCCCAAGCACGTCTCCAGCGGGCTGCTCTTCGGCGACCCGTTCGCCATTCCGGTGCCCGACCTCGACCACACGGACTTCCTGCTGGTCCTGGGCGCCAACCCGGTCGAGTCCAACGGCTCCCTGTGCACCGCGCCCGACTTCCCCGGACGCCTCAAGGCCCTGCGCGCCCGCGGCGGCACCCTGGTCGTCGTCGACCCGCGCCGTACCCGCACCGCCCGGCTGGCCGACCGCCACCTCGCCCCCCGCCCCGGCAGCGACGCCCTGTTGCTCGCGGCCCTCGCGCACACCCTCCTCGCCGAGAAGCTCGCCGCGCCCGGCGCCGCGCTGGAGGACATCACCGAGGGGCTCGGGCAACTCGCCGCCGCGCTCGGGAGTTTCACTCCTGAGGCCGTCGCACCCGCCTGCGACCTCCCGGCCGCCGAGATCCGCACCCTCGCCCGCGAACTCGCCGCCGCGCCCACGGCCGCCGTCTACGGGCGCATCGGCAGCTCCACCGTCGAGTACGGCACGCTGGCCAGCTGGCTCGTCGACGTCCTGAACATCCTCACCGGCAACCTCGACCGGCCGGGCGGCGCCCTCTTCCCGCTCTCCGCCACGGCCGGCGCGCCCCGCCCGGCCGGCCCCGGCAAGGGGTTCGCCCTCGGCCGCTGGACGAGCCGGGTCAGCGGCCACCCCGAGGCCAAGGGCGAACTCCCCCTCGCCGCCCTCGCGGAGGAGATCGAGACCCCGGGCGACGGGCGCATCAGGGTGCTGCTCGCCATCGCCGCCAACCCCGTCCTGTCCGCACCCGACGGCAACCGGCTCGACCGGGCACTGGCCGGGCTCGACTTCATGGTCTCCGTCGACCCGTACCTGAACGAGACCTCGCGCCACGCCCACGTCGTACTGCCCCCGCCGCCGCCCGCACAGAGCGCGCACTTCGACTTCGCCTTCAACGGGTTCGCCGTACGCAACCAGGCGCGCTACTCGCCCGCCGCCGCCGAGCTGGAGGAGGGGCGGCTCGACGAGTGCGAGATCCACGCACGGCTGGTCCTCGCCGTCTCGGGGCTGCACGGCGCCCCGCCCGAGGCCGTCGACGAGCGCGTCATCGCCGACGCCCTCGCGCGGGCCGTCGCCGACCCGCGCTCGCCGCTGCACGGCCGCGACCCCGACGAGCAGGCCCGGCTGCTGTCCGGCCGGACCGGCCCCGAGCGGCGGCTCGACCTGATGCTGCGCCTCGGCCCGTACGGACTCACCCTCGACGACCTCCGCCAGAGCCCGCACGGCATCGACCTGGGACCGCTGCGGCCCCGGCTCCCGGGCCTGCTGAAGACGCGCAGCGGCAGGATCGAGCTGCTGCCGGACCCGATCGCGGCCGAGCTGCCCAGGCTCCGCGCGGCGCTCGCCGACCGCCCCGCCTCCCTGGTGCTCGTGGGCCGCCGCCACCTGCGGTCCAACAACAGCTGGTTGCACAACGTCCCGGCCCTCACCGGAGGTTCCAACCGCTGCACCCTGCACGTCCACCCGCAGGACGCCGACCGGCTCGGACTCACCGACGGGGCGCGGGCCCGGATCACCGCCGACGGCGGCAGCCTGGAGGTGCCCGTCGAGGTCACCGACAGCGTCCGCACCGGCGTCGTGAGCCTCCCGCACGGCTGGGGTCACGACCGCGCCGGAACCCGGCTCTCGGTGGCCGCCGAGGAGCCCGGCGTCAACGTCAACCAGCTCCTCGACGGCAGCCGACTCGACCCGCTGTCCGGCACGGCCGTGCTCAACGGCTTCCCGGTCGAGCTGGCACCCCTGCCCTGAGCTGGGGTTTTGCTCGTATTGCTCACACGTAGACGTCTTGTTGGCGCAAGGAGGCGGCACCTACGTTCCCAGCATGCTGACCTTCCTCGGCTTCGCCATGATCGCGACCTTCCTGGTCCTGATCATGATGAAGAAAATGTCGCCCATCGCGGCGCTCGTCCTCATCCCCGCGCTCTTCTGCGTGTTCGCCGGACAGGGCGCGCAGCTCGGCGACTACGTGATCGACGGCGTCGGCAAGCTAGCGCCGACCGCCGCCATGCTGATGTTCGCCATCGTCTACTTCGGCGTGATGATCGACGTCGGCCTCTTCGACCCGATCGTGCGGGGCATCCTGCGCTTCTGCAAGGCGGACCCCATGCGGGTCGTGGTCGGCACCGCCGTCCTCGCCGCGATCGTCTCGCTGGACGGCGACGGCTCCACCACCTTCATGATCACCGTGTCGGCGATGTACCCCCTGTACAAGCGGCTGGGGATGAGCCTCGTCGTCATGACCGGCGTCGCGGCCACCGCCAACGGCGTCATGAACACCCTGCCCTGGGGCGGCCCCACGGCCCGCGCCGCCACCGCCCTCAAGCTCGACGCCGGCGACGTCTTCGTGCCGATGATCCCGGCCCTCGCGGCCGGGCTGCTCTTCGTGTTCGTCCTCGCCTACGTCCTCGGGCTGAAGGAACGCCGCCGGGTCGGCACGCTGACGCTGCCCGGCGGACGGGAGCCGGTGGACGCCGAGGCGGACCGCCTCGTACCGGCCGGCGCGACGGCGGGCCCGGTCACCGCGGCGCGCGCGGCGAAGCCGTCCGGCCCGGCGGAGTCCACGGGGTCCGCAGGAGCGGCAGGGGCCGCCACCTCCGCCGGAAAGGCCCCGGCCACCACCTCCGCCGTCCCGTCCGGGACCACCCCCTCGGCCGGGACCGCCGACTCGGACGCCGCCGCCGCCACCGCCGCCGCCCCTGCCCCCGACCTCGCCCCGACCGCCCCCGCCGACGGGTTCCAGGGCCTCGACCCGGACCGCCTCACCCTGCGCCCCCGCCTGTACTGGTTCAACGCCGGCCTCACCGTCGCCCTGCTCACCTCGATGATCATGGAGCTGCTGCCCATCCCCGTGCTGTTCCTGCTCGGCGCCGCGCTCGCCCTCACCGTCAACTTCCCGCACATGCCCGACCAGAAGGCCCGCATCGCCGCCCACGCCGACAACGTCCTGAACGTCGCCGGCATGGTCTTCGCCGCCGCCGTCTTCACCGGCGTCCTCACCGGCACCGGCATGGTCAAGGGGATGGCCGACTGGCTCGTCGGCGCCATCCCCGAGGGCATGGGCCCGCACATGGCCCTGGTCACCGGCCTGCTGAGCCTGCCGCTCACCTACTTCATGTCCAACGACGGCTTCTACTTCGGCGTCCTGCCCGTCCTGGCCGAGGCCGGCGCCGCCCACGGGGTCTCCCCGCTCGAGATCGCCCGCGCCTCCCTCGTCGGCCAGGCCCTGCACATGTCCAGCCCGCTGGTTCCGGCCGTGTACGTCCTCGTCGGGATGGCCAAGGTCGAGTTCGGCGACCACACCCGCTTCACCGTCAAATGGGCCGCTTTGACCTCCCTGGTCGTCCTCGCGGCAGGGATGCTTTTCGGCATCATCTGATCCCGGCCACCCCTGGCGCACCGAAAACTACCGGCGCTAGTTTGTAGGCTGTCCGCGAGGTCAGGTCCACGTGCTCGTGCGTGTTTCGGGAGGAAAAGCCATGAAGGCCCACGACGGGATGTACATCGGCGGGGAATGGCGGCCCGCCGCCGGACGCGAGCGGATCGAGGTCGTCAACCCCGCGGACGAGCAGGTCATCGCCGGGGTCCCGGCCGGGAGCGCCGAGGACGTGGACGCGGCCGTACGCGCGGCCCGCGCCGCCTTCCCGGCCTGGGCGGCCACCCCGCCTGCCGAGCGGGCCGCCCTCATCGGCGCCCTCCGCGACGTGCTGGCCGCGCGGAAGAAGGAGATCGCGGAGACCATCACCGCCGAGCTCGGTTCCCCGAGCGGATTCTCGGAGGCGGTGCACGTCGGCTCCCCGATCGCCGTGGCCTCCTCGTACGCGGAGCTCGCCGCCTCGTACGCCTTCGAGGAGCGGATCGGGACCTCCACCGTCCTGCTGGAGCCGATCGGCGTGGTCGGGGCCATCACGCCCTGGAACTACCCGCTGCACCAGGTCGTTGCCAAGGTGGCGCCCGCTCTCGCCGCCGGCTGCACCCTCGTCCTCAAGCCGGCCGAGGACACCCCGCTGACCGCACAGCTCTTCGCCGAGGCCGTGCACGAGGCGGGCATCCCGGCCGGAGTCTTCAACCTCGTGACCGGAACCGGTCCGGTCGCCGGTCAGGCCCTGGCCGCGCACGAGGGCGTCGACCTCGTCTCCTTCACCGGCTCGACCGCCGTCGGCCGGAAGATCGGCGCCACGGCCGGCGCCGCCGTCAAGCGGGTCGCCCTCGAACTGGGCGGAAAATCGGCCAATGTCATCCTGCCCGGGGCCGACCTGGCCAAGGCCGTCGCGACGGGCGTCGGCCACGTCATGAACAACACCGGCCAGAGCTGCAACGCGCTCACCCGCATGCTCGTCCACCGGGACCAGTACGAGGAGGCCGTCACCCTCGCGGCCGCCGCCGTCGCCAAGTACCCCACCGGCGACCCCCGCGACCCGGGCACCCGCCTGGGCCCCGTCGTCAACGCCAAGCAGCGCGACCGCGTCCGCGGATACATCGCCCAGGGCATCGAGGAGGGCGCCCGCCTCGTCGCCGGCGGCCCCGACGCGCCCCGGGAGCGCGGGTACTTCGTCGCCCCGACCGTGTTCGCCGACGTCACGCCCGACATGACCATCGCCCAGGAGGAGATCTTCGGCCCCGTCCTCTCGATCCTCGCCTACGAGGACGAGGAGGAGGCCCTGGCCATCGCCAACGGCACCGTCTACGGCCTGGGCGGCGCCGTCTGGGCCGCGGACGAGGCCACGGCCGTGGCCTTCGCCCGCCGCATGGACACCGGCCAGGTGGACATCAACGGCGGCCGCTTCAACGTGCTCGCGCCCTTCGGCGGCTACAAGCAGTCGGGCGTGGGCCGTGAGCTGGGCCCGCACGGCCTGGCCGAGTACCTCCAGACCAAGTCCCTGCAGTTCTGAACACGGAGACGACGACCATGGTCCGCGCCGCCATCCTGCCCGCCGTCGGAGCCCCGCTGGAGATACGGGAGATCGTGCTGCCCGACCCCGGCCCGGGCCAGGTCCGGGTACGGCTCACCGCCGCCGGGGTCTGCCACTCCGACCTCTCCCTCACCAACGGCACCATGCGGGTCCCCGTCCCCGCCGTTCTCGGACACGAGGGCGCGGGCACGGTCCTCGCGGTCGGGGAGGGCGTCACCCACGTCGCCCCCGGCGACGGTGTGGTGCTCAACTGGGCCCCGTCCTGCGGGGAGTGCCACCACTGCACCATCGGCGAGGTCTGGCTCTGCGCCAAGGCCCTCTCCGGGGTCGGCGCCGTCCACGCGCACGACGAGCACGGCACCGAGCTGCACCCGGGGCTGAACGTCGCCGCGTTCGCCGAGGAGACCGTCGTCGCGGCGAACTGCGTGCTGCCCGCGCCCGCCGGGATCCCGCTCGCCGAGGCCGCCCTGCTCGGCTGCGCCGTCCTCACCGGCTACGGCGCCGTCCACCACAGCGCCCAGGTGTTCCCGGGGGAGTCCGTCGCCGTCTTCGGCGTCGGCGGCGTCGGCCTGGCCGCGCTCCAGGCCGCCCGGATCGCCCAGGCGGGCCCGATCGTGGCCGTCGACGTGTCCCCGGCCAAGGAGGAGCTGGCCCGCGCGGCCGGCGCGACGGACTTCGTCCTCGCCTCCGACACCACGGCCAAGCAGATCCGTGCGCTCACCGGCGGACACGGCGTGGACGTCGCCGTCGAGTGCGTCGGCCGGGCGGAAACCATCCGCGGCGCCTGGGAGTCCACCCGGCGCGGCGGCCGCACCACGGTCGTCGGCATCGGCGGGAAGGAGCAGCAGGTCACCTTCCACGCGCTGGAGATCTTCCACTTCGCCCGCACCCTGACCGGCTGCGTCTACGGCAACAGCGACCCGGCCCGCGACCTCCCGGTGATCGCCGAGCACGTTCGCGCGGGCCGCCTCGACCTCGGCGCCCTGGTCACCGACCGCATCACCCTCGACGGCATCCCGGCCGCCTTCGACGCCATGCTGGCGGGCAAGGGCGGCCGCTCCCTGGTCGTCTTCTAGGCCCAGCCGTACGGCAGCACCGGCGCGACCGGCGGGGCGGCGCGGCGCGACCGGCGCGCCGCGCCGCGCTGCCCGGCGCCAGCTGCCCCGCCCCGGGCCATCCGTTCCGCCGGCGGCCCGCCGCGCCGCGCCGCGCGCGTCACGCCGTTCCGCGCGCCGCCTCGTACTGCAGCGCCAGCCCGTCCAGCAGCGCCGTCAGGCCCGTCTCGAAAGCGCCCTGGTCCACCTCGCGCTGCCGCTCGGCCAGCAGGTGCGCCTGCCCCAGGTGCGGGTAGTCCGCCGGGTCGTACGCCGCCTCGTCGTCCACGAAGCCCCGGGCGAAGGACGCCACCGCCGAGCCCAGGATGAAATACCGCATCAGCGCGCCGATCCGGGTCGCCTGCGCCGGGGGCCAGCCGGCCTCCGTCATCGCGCCGAACACCGCGTCCGCCAGCCGCAGGCCCGCGGGACGGCGGCCCGGTCCCCGGGCCAGTACCGGCACGATGTTCGGATGGTCGGACAGGGCGTCCCGGTACGAGTGCGCCCAGGCGTGCAGGGCCCCGCGCCAGTCCCTGCCACCCTGCGCCCCGTACGCGGGCGCCTCGAACATCGACAGGTCGACCCGCGCGCTCACCGCGTCCGCCACCGCCTCCAGGATCTCGTCCTTCGTCCGGAAGTGGTTGTACAGCGAAGGCCCGCTGACCCCGAGCGCGGCCGCCAGCCGCCGCGTCGACACCGCCTCCAGCCCCTCCGCGTCCACCAGCGCACCCGCCGCCTCGACGATGCGGGTTCTGCTGAGCAGGGGCTTGCGCGGTCTGGCCATGCGCCACATAGTAGGGCCTGCCCGCCTTAAACTACCGGTGCTAGTTAACTGGCCCGGGAGCCCGCCACGACGACCCCGGAGGTGCCCGGTGAACCTTGAGCTGAGCGAGGAGCAGGCCGCCGTGCGCCGGCTCGCCCGCGAGTTCACCGACCGCGAGGTCGTCCCGTACGCCGCCGCGTGGGACCGCGCCGAGAGCGTCGACCGGGCCATCGTGAAGAAGCTGGGCGCGCTCGGCTTCCTCGGCCTGACCGTCCCCGAGGAGTACGGCGGCTCCGGCGGCGACCACCTTGCCTACGTGCTGGTCACCGAGGAGCTCGGCCGCGGCGACTCCGCCGTGCGCGGCATCGTGTCCGTCTCCCTCGGCCTGGTCGCCAAGACCGTCGCCGCCTGGGGCACCGAGGAGCAGAAGCGCGAGTGGCTGCCCCGGCTGTGCTCCGGCGACGCGCTCGGCTGCTTCGGCCTGACCGAGCCCGGCACCGGCTCCGACGCGGGCAACCTCACCACGCGCGCCGTCCGCGAGGGCGACTCGTACCTGGTCAGCGGCAGCAAGATGTTCATCACCAACGGCACCTGGGCCGACGTGGTGCTGCTCTTCGCCCGCACCGGCGACGAGCCCGGCCACCGCGGCATCTCGGCTTTCCTGGTCCCCACCGACACCCCGGGCCTCGCCCGCCGCGAGATCCACGGCAAGCTCGGCCTGCGCGGCCAGGCCACCGCCGAACTCGTCTTCGACGGGGTCCGCGTACCGGCCTCCGCGATGCTGGGCCCCGAAGGCAAGGGCTTCTCGGTCGCCATGTCCGCGCTGGCCAAGGGGCGGATGTCGGTCGCCGCCGGCTGCGTGGGCATCGCGCAGGCGGCGCTGGAGGCGGCCGTCGCGTACGCCGCCCAGCGCGAGCAGTTCGGCCGGCCGATCGCCCACCACCAGCTGGTCCAGGAGCTGATCGCCGACATATCGGTCGACGTGGACGCGGCCCGGCTGCTGACCTGGCGGGTCGCGGACCTCATCGACCGCGGGCAGCCGTTCGCCACCGAGTCCTCCACCGCCAAGCTCTTCGCCTCCGAGGCGGCCGTGCGCGCCGCGAGCAACGCCCTCCAGGTGCACGGCGGGTACGGCTACATCGACGAGTACCCGGCCGGCAAACTGCTGCGCGACGCCCGCGTGATGACCCTGTACGAGGGCACCAGTCAGATCCAGAAGCTCCTCATCGGCCGCGCCCGCACCGGGGTTTCGGCGTTCTGAGGGCGCGCCCTCCGGTTCCGGGCTGAGTACGCGCCTGAGTACGCGTGCGGATGTGTCCGCGGCCGGTCGGCCCGATGCTCTACCCATGAACGAGACGCCGGTCAAGCAGCAGAACTCGGGGGCGTACTACGGCCAGGCCGTTGCCTCCTTCGGCATCGCCATGGGCGCCGTGTCCGTGGGGATCTACAACCTGGAGGTGGACGGCTGGGTCCGGGCCTTCCTCGGCATCGCGGTCCTGTACCTCACCACCTCGGCCTTCACCCTCGCCAAGGTGATCCGTGACCGCCAGGAGGTCACCAAGATCGTCAGTCGGGTCGACCAGGCCCGGATGGAGAAGATGATGGCGGAGTACGACCCCTTCGCACCGAAGTAACGGGCCCGGGACCGGGTCGAGACCGAGCCGGGGCCGAGCCGGGAGCGCCGGTCCGCGCGGACACGGCTAAGCGCTTGCTCACCCTCCGGTAGGGTGTCCCTTCCCAACGGGCGAAGAGGGTGAGCGGGCGATGGACAGCGTGGAGGAGACGGCCGGCGGCTACCAGCCGTGGTCGGAGGTCACCCCCGAGGCCGCACGGCGGCTGCTCGTGGCCGCCGTCGAGGCCTTCGCCGAGCGCGGGTACCACGCCACCACCACGCGGGACATCGCCGGCCGGGCCGGCATGAGCCCGGCCGCGCTCTACATCCACTACAAGACCAAGGAAGAACTGCTCCACCGGATCAGCCGGATCGGCCACGACAAGGCCCTGCAGATCCTCACGACCGCGTCCGACGGCCCCGGCAGCGCCGCCGAGCGGCTCGACGCCGCCGTACGGTCCTTCGTGCGCTGGCACGCCGCGCACCACACCACCGCGCGCGTGGTCCAGTACGAGCTGGACGCCCTGGCCCCGGAGCACCGCTCCGACATCGTGGCGCTGCGCCGCCGGAGCGACGCCGCCGTGCGCCGCATCCTCGCCGACGGGGTCGAGGCGGGGGAGTTCGACGTGCCCGACGTGCCGGGCACCACCCTGGCCGTGCTGTCGCTCTGCATCGACGTGGCCCGCTGGTTCAGCGCGGCAGGGCAGCGCACGCCCGACGAGGTCGGCGCGCTCTACGCCGACCTCGTGCTCCGCATGGTGGGCGCGCGGACGCCCGCGCCTCAGAAGTAATAGCGGGACACCGACTCCGCCACGCACACCGGCTTGTCGCCGCCCTCGCGTTCGACCGTCACGGTGGCCGTGACCTGCACCCCGCCGCCCGCGTCCACGACCTCCGTGAGCACGGCGGTGGCGCGCAGCCGCGATCCGACGGGCACCGGGGCGGGGAAGCGCACCTTGTTCGTGCCGTAGTTGATGCCCATCTTCATGCCCTCGACCCGCATGACCTGCGGCACCAGGCTCGGCAGCAGCGACAGCGTCAGGTAGCCGTGCGCGATGGTGGAGCCGAAGGGGCCGGTCGCGGCGCGCTCCGGGTCCACGTGGATCCACTGGTGGTCGCCGGTCGCGTCCGCGAAGAGGTCGATCCGCTTCTGATCGACCTCCAGCCACTCGCTGGGACCGAGCGGTTCGCCCGTTCCGGCGCGCAGTTCCTCGGCGGACGTGAAGATCCTCGGCTCGGCCATGCCCTGATCCTGCCTCTCACAGACGACGGACGTACCACGCCCAACAAATAAGCGCTTGCTCAGCATGCTGTGACCGTATGTGTATGTCAACGGACCTCCGACTACCCTCGGCCTGGTGCCGCAGATTCCCGAGAAAATCCACGAACTCACCGTCGGCCAGCTGTCCGCCCGCAGCGGCGCGGCCGTGTCCGCGCTCCACTTCTACGAGTCCAAGGGCCTGATCAGCAGCCGCCGCACCCCCGGCAACCAGCGCCGCTACACCCGCGACGCGCTGCGCCGGGTGGCCTTCGTCCGGGCGGCGCAGCGCGTGGGCATCCCGCTGGCCAGCATCCGCGAGGCACTCAGCCGGCTCCCCGAGGAGCGCACCCCCACCCGGGAGGACTGGGCCCGGCTCTCCGAGGCCTGGCGCGCCGAGCTCGACCGGCGGATCACCCAACTCGGGCGGCTGCGCGACCACCTGACGGACTGCATCGGCTGCGGCTGCCTCTCGCTGGAGAACTGCGCGCTGTCCAACCCGGACGACGTCTTCGGCGAACGGCTCACGGGCTCCCGGCTGTAGCGGCGCCACGGGCCGCCCAGCCCCCGTCACCCCGCCGGCCGCCCCCGTCACCTTGCCGGGCCGCGGGCCGCCGCGTCACCCTGCCGGCTGTACCGGTCACGCCGCCGGCCGCCCCGCCTCCGCCTGCTCCGCCCGCGCGGCCGCCACCAGCTCGGCGTTCGACCGGGCCCGCCGCCCGTCCGGCAGGTGCAGCACGTCCCCGACGCCGGTCCGCGCGCCCGTGCCGCACCGCGTGGCCAGCCGCAGCACCGGCCAGGCGGCGTCCCCCCGCCCGTACAGCAGCAGGGCCACCGGCGGCATCCCGCCCAGGCCCGCCACCAGCGCCGGTTCCGCCGCCGCCAGCTCCACCGCCAGCCGGACCCGCCCGCCGGGGTCGCGCAGCGGCCAGGCCAGGAACCGCGCCAGCGGCTCCGGTCCGGCCGGCCCGCCCAGTGGTACCACCGCGTCCACCGAGACCCCGCGGTCGAGCAGCGCCTCGGCGAGGTCCACCGCCCCGGGCTCCGCGAAGCGGACCTCCGCCCGGTCCGGCAGTACCGACCAGGACCGCACCCGCTCCAGCCGCGCCGCCGGATCCGGTTCCGCCGCGCCGCCCGCCGGCACCGACAGGGGTACGCCGACCCCCGCGTCCCGCAGCGCCTCCAGCACCGGCCCGACCACGCGGGGCGACAGGCTCTCCCGTCCGCACGGGGTCCGCGGATGGACGAGCACCTCCCCGGCCCCCGCGGCGACCGCCTCCCGCGCGGACCCGGCCAGGGCCTGCGGGGACATCGGCACGGCCGCGCCGTCCGCCGCGTCCCGGGCGCCGTTCAGCGACACCAGCAGGGGCGGCCTCACGCGGCCCCCGCCGAGGGCGTGTCCGCGAGCGCCGGTCTCGGCACCACGATCCCGCAGCCCGCGCAGACCGGGCCGCCGTCCCAGGCCCAGGCACCCTCCCAGTGCCCGGGCCCGGAGCCCGCACCAGGCCCGGCCCCCGGACCCCGTACGGCCGGACCCCCGACGCCGGGACCCCCCGCACCCGGTACCGCGCCCGGCCGCGGGCCCGGCACCGGCGCCGGCCACCGCAGCTCCTGGTCCCCGCAGACCGGGCAGCCCGTCCCCGGCTCCGTCTCCAGCGCCCGCACCAGCCGCCGCAGCACCTCGCCCAGCGTCCCCTCGGGCCGCACCCCCGGGTCCGCGCACCGCACCACCGCGTCCCCGCTGCCGCCCCACGCCCACTCCGGACGCCGCAGCCCGTGGTGCTTCTCGCGCCTGCGCCGCTCCGCGAAGTGCCGCTCGTACTCCAGCCAGACCGCCCGCGCCTCCTCCAGCTCCTCCAGCGCGGCGACCAGCCGCAGCGGATCGGCCCCCCGGTCCTCCGGGGCGATCCCGTGCCGGTCGCACAGGTGCCACCACGTGGCCCGGTGCCCGTAGGGCGCGAACCGCTCCAGGCAGCGGCGCAGGGAATGGCGCCGCAGGGCCCGGTCATTGCGCGCGTCGCGCACCTGGTGGGCCAGACTTTGGAATCCCGCCATCACAACTTCACCTCCGCCGATGTGCCCAACATGCCCGTCCTACTGCGGGCGCATGCGGGGGCGGTCGAGGCGTGTGGGTGGTACTTGGCCGGAAGTCAGCGCCCCATGCGCCCCGCGGTGACCACGAGCCGTGCCAGTTCCTCGTGGCAGATGTCGCTGTGCGCCCCCGACGGGGCGCCGCCGCGCCGGACCACGGAGCCCGTGTCCACACTGACGCAACCGGCCCCGGGGACCCCCTCGCGCAGGGCGGCGTCGAGGCTCAGGCGGGGCGCGCCGGGCACCGCACGCACCCCGTCGTGGCCGATCGCGCCCCACCGGGCGTCGAAACCGAGCAGACCGGCCGAATCACCTGCCATCCGGGAGGCCAGCGGATAGAAGAGCTTCAGCGAGGTGTCGTACGGGGAGTGGCAGGCCACCACCGGCCCGTCGACCCGGCGCTGGAGGCCGCCCAGGGCGCCGCCGCGGCTCTGGTCGTGCGGGAGCCGATCGGCGAAGGCGTAGTGCGAGAAGGCCCCCTGGAGCAGGGTCAGCGACTTCACGTACCGGGCGCCGTCCGGCACCGCGCGCAGGGAGAAGGACACCACCCGCGCTCCGAAACTGTGCCCGAGCAGGTGGATGCGCAGGGCCGGGCGGCGGGCGGCCAGCCCGGCCAGCACCGGGCCGAGTCCGCGTTCGCCGACCACTCCCGCGCGCTTCTTCATCTGGTAGTACGTGGCCTGGCGCAGCAGTTCTTTGGCGCCCTTCCACAGGGGCCGCAGCTCGTCGCCGGCCGCCGGTTCCCGTCCCGCCGCGGCGGCCGGGGCGGCGGCTCCGGGCGGGGCGCCCGCCAAGTCCAGGGCGAGGGCGAGGTCCCGGCACACCTTCAGGACGTCCTCCGTGAAGACGGCGGGCACCGGGGGAGCGGCCGCGGTGGGCACGGCGTTCACCCCCGCCAGCTCCCGTACGAGCGCGCCGAACTCGATGAAGGCGGCCGCCGACTCCTCGCGCCGCTCCAACAGCTCCGCCACGCGGTCCAGCTCCGCCCGCCGGCCCGGCCAGAACGCGTCGAGGGCCGCGCGGGTGCCGGGGTCGAGCGCGGTACGGGGGCCCGCGTCCGCCGTGGCGGCCTCCACCGCGTCCGGCTCCGCGTGCGCGAGCATCCCCGGGCCGTCGAAATCCGGTATGGGCTCGTCCGCGAACCGTATCGAGGGCCAGACCACGCCCACGTACCCCAGCCGCACCCCCGCCCTCACCAGCCCCGGGAACGGGGCGAAGAACCGGTCGTAGAGCCGGGTCGAGGTGGACCGGTCGCTATTCCAGCCGTGCGCGAAGACCAGCAGGTCGGTGGCTTCCATGCGGGCCACCGCGCTCTCCGCGGCCCGGTCCGCGTCCCCGTCGGAGTCGAAGACCAGCTCCGCGTACGGCCCGACCCCGATTCCGTCGACGCTGCCCGCCATGACATCCCCCTCGCGCCGCCCCGGGCGTCCCCCCGGGGCCGGCATCCTGCCGCCGGGCCGTCCGGCCGGCCCCCGGACGCCGCCGGTTCACCCGTACAGGAGGTACCCCGCGCGCACCGCCGCGAACCGGTCCAGCCCCGCCGCCCAGTCCGCGGCGATCTCCTCCACCCCGGCGCCCGCGTCGACCATCGTCCGGACCCGGTCCGAGCCCGTCAGCCTGTCGACCCAGTGGTCCGCGCGCCAGCCGAAGCCGCTCCACGTCCGCCGGGCCGTGACCAGCAGCCCGATCCCCGCCCGTACGGGATCGAAGGACTCCCGGTCGTGCACGATCAGCCGGACGCCGCCGCAGAGCCGGCCCGCGTGCTTGGAGAACGTCGGCGTGAAGTACGCCTCCCGGAACCACACCCCCGGCAGCCCCAGGGCGTTCGCCGCCTCCGCCCAGCGGCGGTCGACGCCCTCCGCGCCCACCACCTCGAAGGGGGTGGTCGTACCGCGCCCCTCGGACAGGTTCGTCCCCTCGAACAGGCAGGTCCCGGCGTACGCGAGGGCCGTGTCCGGCGTCGGCATGTTCGGGCTCGGCGGCACCCACGGCAGCCCGGTGGCGCCGAAGAAGGAGTCCCGCCGCCACCCGCTCATCGCCACCGTCCGCAGGGCGACGGGCCGGTCGGCCAGGAACTCCCCGTTGAAGAGCAGGGCCAGCTCGGCCGCCGTCATCCCGTGCGCCAGCGCGATCGGCTCCCGTCCCACGAAGCTCGCGTAGGGGCGCTGGAGCACCGGCCCGGCCGCCCGGCGGCCGCCCACCGGGTTGGGCCGGTCCAGCACCACCACCGCCTTGCCGGCGAGCGCGGCCGCGCGCATGCAGTCGTACAGGGTCCAGATGTAGGTGTAGAAGCGGGCCCCGACGTCCTGGATGTCGAAGGCGACGGTGTCGATCCCCGCGGCCGTGAACACGTCCGCGAGCCGCTGCCCGCTCGTGTCGTACGTGTCGTACACGGGCAGCCCGGTCGCCGGGTCGCGGGAGGCCCCCTCGGAGCCGCCGGCCTGCGCCGTTCCGCGGAAGCCGTGCTCGGGCCCGAACACCGCGACCAGGTCGACCCGTTCGTCCGCGTGCAGGACGTCGACCAGGTGGCGGGCGTCCGCGGTGATCCCCGTCGGGTTGGTGACCACCCCGACCCGCTGCCCGGCCAGTACGGCGTACCCGTCCGCGGCCATCCGCTCGAAGCCGGTCCGCACCCGCCCGTCCGCCGATGCCGCGGGAGGCGCGGGAGGCGTCGAAGCCGCGGAAGCGAAGGCGGCCCTTTCCACGGCGCCGGCCGCTCCCACCGAACCCACGCCTCCCGCCGCCCCCATGGCCCCCGCCAGTCCCAGCACTCCGCGTCGCGACAGACTCATCCGGCCACGCTAGGCGGCAGGCCCCTTCCGCCAGGACATACCGACTGGTTAGTATGCGCGCGGTCCGTTCCGCGGATCTGCGGCAGCCGACCGGTGGCGCCGGCCACCGGCACCCCGCTGCCGCACCCGGCCACGAAAGGTGATCACCGTGAGCGCGTACCAGGACCAGCGGGTCGTCGTCACCGGTGCGGGCGGCGGCATCGGCGCCGCCCTCGCCCGCCGCTTCGCCGCCGAGGGCGCCTCGGTGGTGGTCAACGACCTCGACCCCGCCAGGGCCGCGGCGGTGGCCGACGGGATCGGCGCCCGGGCCGTCGCGGTGCCGGGCGACGCCTCGGCGATCGTGGCGGAGGCCCGCGAGGCACTCGGCGGCACGGTCGACGTCTACTGCGCCAACGCCGGACTCGCCTCGGGCGGCGACGCCTTCGCCGACGAGGTGGTGTGGGAGGCCGCCTGGGACACCAACGTCATGGCCCACGTCCGCGCGGCCCGCCTGCTGCTGCCGGACTGGCTGGAACGGGGGAGCGGCCGGTTCGTGTCCACCGTCTCCGCCGCCGGGCTGCTGACCATGATCGGCGCGGCGCCGTACAGTGTCACCAAGCACGGCGCGCTCGCCTTCGCCGAATGGCTCTCGCTGACCTACCGCCACCGCGGGGTCGACGTCCACGCCATCTGCCCGCAGGGGGTGCGCACCGACATGCTGACCGCCTCGGGCTCGGCGGGCGAACTCGTCCTCGCACCGACCGCGATCGAGCCGGACGCGGTGGCGGACGCACTGTTCGACGGCATGGAGAAGGGCCGGTTCTTGATCCTCCCGCACCCCGAGGTCGCGGACTTCTACGTCGCGCGCGCCACCGAGCCGGACCGCTGGCTGGGGGGCATGAACCACCTCCAGCGCAAGTGGGAGGCCAGGTGAGCCCGCAGGCCGCCGCCCAGGAGTCCCCGTACGCGGCCCGGCCCTGGCTCGGGCTGCTCAGCCCGGCCCAGCGCGCGCCCGTCGCGCCGCCGCCCACGGTGCTGCACGCCTTCCGCGCCGCCGCGGCCCGGGCGCCCGGGCGCACCGCCCTGGCCTACTTCGACGGCCGCACCGGCTACGCCGAGGCGGACGCGCTCTCCGACTCGGTCGCCGGGCACCTCGCGCAGCGTGGCGTCCGGCGTGGCGACCGGGTCGCCGTCATGCTCCAGAACACCCCGCACTTCGTGCTCGCCGTCCTCGCCGCCTGGAAGGCGGGCGCGGTGGTCGTCCCGCTGAACCCGATGTACAAGTCCGGCGAGGTCGGACACGTCCTGCGCGACTCCGGGGCCGTCGCCCTGGTCTGCGACGTCCGGGCGTGGAGCGCGTACCTGGGCGGGGCCGTCCGGGGCAGCGCCGTACGCACCGTCCTGACCGCGAGCGACCTGGACTTCCAGACGCGGAACGACCCCCGGGTCCTGCGGACCGACCCGGCGCCGGACACCGGGGCGGCCGCCCCGGCCGGCCGCCCCGCCGACGGGATCACGGGCGGGCCCACCGCCGGGATCGCCGACCCTCCCCGCGACGACGACGACGATGGCGACGACGACGCCGCCGACCGGGGCCGGGCCGCCGACCTCACCGCCGTCGCCCGCCACGGCCACCCGGCCCCGGACGACCCGTGCCTCACCGCTGCGGACACCGCGCTGATCAGCTACACCTCCGGCACCAGCGGCACCCCCAAGGGCGCGCTGAACCCGCACGGCGCGCTCACCTACAACGCCGCCCGCCAGGTGACCGGCCACCCGCTCCCCGAGGGCGCCACCTACTTCGCCCTCGCGCCCCTCTTCCACATCACCGGCATGGTCTGCCAGCTCGCCGCCTGCTTCGCCAACGCGGGCACCCTCGCCCTCGCCCACCGCTTCGACGCCGGCGCCGTCCTCGACGCCTTCCTCGAACACCGCCCCGCCTACGCGGTCGGCCCGGCCACCGCCTTCATGGCCCTCGCCGCCCACCCGGCCGCCACCCCCGACCACTTCGCCTCGTTCCAGGTGCTCTCCTCCGGCGGAGCCCCGTTGCCGCCCGCGCTCGTCGAGCGGCTGCGCGCCGCCTTCGGCTTCTACCTCCGCAACGGCTACGGCCTCACCGAGTGCACCGCGCCCTGCGCCTCCGTCCCCGTACACCTCGAAGCGCCCGTCGACCCCGTCTCCGGCACCCTCTCGGTGGGCGTGCCCGGCGCCGACACCGTCGTGCGGATCCTCGACGAGCAGGGCGCCGAACTCCCCTTCGGCGAGGCCGGCGAGATAGCCGTCCGCGGCCCCCAGGTCGTGCCCGGATACTGGGGCCTGCCCGAGGACACCGCCCGGGCCTTCCCGGACGGCGAACTGCGCACCGGCGACGTCGGGTTCATGGACCCGGCGGGCTGGCTCTACGTCGTGGACCGCAAGAAGGACATGATCAACGCCTCCGGCTTCAAGGTTTGGCCGCGCGAGGTCGAGGACGTGCTCTACACCCACCCCGCGGTCCGGGAGGCGGCCGTGGTCGGCGTCCCGGACCCGTACCGCGGGGAGAGCGTGAAGGCGTACGTCAGCCTGCGCCCCGGAGCCTCGGTCGCGCCGGAGGAGCTGTCCGCGTACTGCGCCGCGCGCATCGCGGCGTACAAATACCCGCGCCAGGTGGAGATCCTGCCTGTCCTTCCGAAGACGACCAGTGGCAAGATCCTGCGACGGGAACTGCGCGACCGCGGCTGAAAACAGCCGGACGGCCGCCCGGGCACGACGAAGCACACGGAAGGAAGGTCAGCGCCATGGCGGCCAGGACCACGGAGCCCGAGGGCACGCACGAAGCGCCGGTACCGCAGCGCCTGCTGGCCGTCGCCACCAGGCTGTTCGCCGAGCGGGGCTACGACCGCACCTCGGTCCAGGAGATCGTCGAGGCGGCCGGCGTCACCAAGGGCGCGCTCTACCACTACTTCGGTTCCAAGGACGACCTGCTGCACGAGGTGTACGCGCGGATGCTGCGCCTGCAGCAGCAGCGGCTCGACGCGGTGGCCGGATCCGACGCCCCGGTGGAGGAGCGGCTGCGCGCGGCCGCCGCCGACGTGGTCGTCACCACCATCGAGAACCTCGACGACGCGATGATCTTCTTCCGGTCGATGCACCAGCTCAGCCCGGAGAAGTTCAAGCAGGTACGGGCGGAACGCCGGCGCTACCACGAGCGGTTCCGGGCCCTGGTCGAGGAGGGCCAGCGCACCGGGGTCTTCTCCGCGGCCACCCCCGCCGACCTGGTCGTGGACTACCACTTCGGATCCGTGCACCACCTCTCCACCTGGTACCGCGCGGACGGCCCGCTCACGCCGCAGCAGGTCGCCGACCACCTCGCGGACCTGCTGCTGCGCGCCCTGCGGCCCTGACGGCTCACCCGCGGGGGCGGAGTGGCCGGTGTACCCCTCCGGCCCCTGCCGCCCGAGCCGAGCCGGGTCCGAGCCCGGGTCCGAGCCCGGGTCCGGGTCCGAGCCCGGGTCCGGGTCCGGGTCCGAGCCCGGGCCCGGGTACGAGCCGGGTCCGAGCCCGGGTCCCGGCCCGGCGACCGGCGGAGGCTACTGGTACCGCTTCAGCTCCCGCCGGGCCAACGACCGCTGGTGCACCTCGTCCGGGCCGTCGGCCAGCCGCAGCGTCCGCGCCGCCGCCCACAGCTCGGCCAGCGGGAAGTCCTGGCTCACCCCGCCCGCGCCGTGCAGCTGCACCGCCTGGTCCAGGATCGCCACCACCGCCCGCGGCGTCGCGATCTTGATGGCCTGGATCTCGGTGTGCGCGCCCCGGTTGCCGACCGTGTCCATCAGCCAAGCCGTCTTCAGCACCAGCAGCCGCGCCTGCTCCACCGACACCCGCGCGTCCGCGATCCAGTTCTGCACGACCCCCTGCGCCGCCAGCGGCTTGCCGAAGGCCGTGCGCTCCACCGCCCGTCGGCACATCAGCTCGATGGCGCGCTCCGCCATGCCGATGAGCCGCATGCAGTGGTGGATGCGGCCCGGACCGAGCCGGGCCTGGGCGATGGCGAAGCCGGTGCCCTCCTCGCCGATCAGGTTCGCCGCCGGGACCCGCGCCCCGTCGAAGACGACCTCGGCGTGGCCGCCGTGGTCGTGGTCCTCGTACCCGTACACCGTCATGGCCCGGCGGACCTCGACGCCCGGAGTGTCGCGCGGGACCAGGATCATCGACTGCTGGCGCCGCGGGTCGGAGCCGTCCGGATCGGTCTTGCCCATCACGATGAAGACCGCGCAGTCCGGGTTCATCGCCCCGGAGATGAACCACTTGCGCCCCGTGACCACGTACGTGTCACCCGAGCGCTCGATCCGGGTCTCGACGTTGGTCGCGTCCGAGGACGCCACGTCGGGCTCGGTCATCGCGAACGCGGACCGGATCTCCCCGGCCAGCAGGGGCTCCAGCCACTGCTTCTTCTGCGCCTCGTTCCCGAACTGGGAGAGCAGCTCCATGTTCCCCGTGTCCGGGGCGGCGCAGTTGGTCGCCGTCGGCGCCAGGTGCGGGCTGCGGCCGGTGATCTCGGCGAGCGGGGCGTACTGGAGGTTCGTCAGCCCGGCGCCGTGCTCGGCGTCGGGCAGGAAGAGGTTCCACAGGCCCTGGCGGCGCGCCTCGGCCTTCAGTTCACCGAAGACGGCCGGGGTGTCCCAGGGCGAGGCCAGCCGCGCGCGCTGCTCGGCGGCGACGGGCTCCGCCGGGTAGACGTACTCCTCCATGAACGCGAGGAGCCGCTCGCGGAGTTCCTCGGTCCGGGCGTCGAATGCGAAGTCCATGGGATGAGTGCCTCAGCCTTTCCGGAGGTCCTGCAACGTGGTCAGTCCGTGCTCGATGAAGACCGGGACCAGCTCGCCGATCCGGTCGAAGCCGGCTCCGACGGTCTGCCCCAGCGTGTAGCGGTAGTGGATGCCTTCGAGGATCACCGCGAGCTTGAACCAGGCGAAGGCCGTGTACCAGGCGATCGACCCGGTGTCGCGGCCGGAGCGGGCGGCGTACCGCTCGATCAGCTCGGCGGGCCGCGGATGGCCCGGCGCCCCGCTCGTCGTGCTGACCGGGGACTCGGTCAGGCCGAGATCGGAGCTGTACATCACCAGCAGCCCCAGGTCGGTCAGCGGATCGCCGAGCGTGGACATCTCCCAGTCCAGCACCGCCCGGATGGTGTCGTCGGGCCCGCCGATCAGGACGTTGTCGAGCCGGAAGTCCCCGTGCACCACCGTCGGAACGGGGGAGTCGGGCAGCGCCCGGCCGAGCGCGGCGTGCAGCTCGTCGATCCCGGCGAGCTCCCGGCCCCGGGAGGCCGCCAGCTGCTTGCCCCACCGGCGCAGCTGCCGGTCGAGGAAGCCCTCGGGGCGGCCGAAGTCGCCCAGCCCCACCGCCTCCGGATCCACCGCGTGCAGCTCGACCAGGGTGTCGACCAGTCCGAGCACCGCCCGCCGGGTCCGCTCCGGGCCGAGCGCGGCCAGCTCGCCGGCCGTCCGGTACGGCACCCCGTCCACGTACTCCATGACGTAGAACGGCGCCCCGAGCACGGACTCGTCCTCGCACAGCAGCACCGTCCCCGGCACCGGCACGGCCGTGCCCCGCAGTGCGGCGATGACCCGGTGCTCGCGCCGCATGTCGTGCGCGGTGGCCAGGACGTGCCCCAGCGGGGGCCGTCGCACCACCCAGCGGGAGGTGCCGTCGGTGACCTCGTACGTGAGGTTGGACCGGCCGCCTTCGATGAGCCGGCCGCGCAGCGGACCGGCGACGAGTCCCGGCCGCGCGGCGTCGAGGTGGACGCGCAGCCGCTCCGGATCGAGGCCCCGGGGGCCGGCTGGGGCTGAGGGCATGGTGCGCGCCTCCGTACGGAGTCGGGGGATGGTGCCGGACGGAACGATGCCATCATGCCGACCAGTCGGTATGCCGTCCAGAGGGCGGACCGAAAGAACACCTTTCGCCCGACCGTGTCCCACCCCCGTCGCGCGCCCGCCGCCCCGGCCGGTCGGTGCCCCCGCCGGTCCGCCGCCCCGGCCGGTCGGCCGCGCCGCCGGTCTGCCGCCCCGGCCGCTCCCGCCGCGTCACGCGTGGCAGGGGATCGGCGTCCCGCCGTTCAGCACCGTCATGTCCCCCAGGACCGCCGGCACGTCCAGCGGGACGCCCTCGGGCTCGCCGGCCAGTTCCGCGTAGGCCCGGTGCAGGTTCGCCACCAGCCGCTCGCTCTCCCGCCAGGCCGCGAACTCGCCGAGGTCGGCGCCCCGCGCGGTCTCCAGCGGGGTCAGCCCCTTCGCCCGCCCCTCCCCGGCCAGCTCGGCCACGTACCGCAGGTAGCGCTCGGTGGCCTCGTACGCCGACGGATCGGTGAGCGGCCCGTGCCCGGGTACGACGGTCTCCGCGTCCAGCGAGCGCAGCAGCTCCATGGCGCGCAGCGACCCGGCCAGGGAGCCCATCGCCAGGAACGGGGTCCCCCCGGCGAAGACCAGGTCCCCGGTGAACACGATCCGCCGGTCCGGCAGCCACACGACCGAGTCGCCGGTGGTGTGGGCGACGCCGGGGTGGATGACCCGCACCTCCGTCCCGCCGACGTGCAGGGTGATCCGGTCGCTGTAGGTGAGGTCGGGGACGGTGATCTCCACCGCGCCGAAGTCCGTCGCGGGCCAGATCATCTCCAGCTGGTGCCCGGCGGCGAGCTGCTCGGCCCGCGCGTTGTCGTGCCCGAGGATCAGCGCCGCGGGGGTGAACACGCCGTTGCCGTAGGTGTGGTCGCCGTGGTGGTGGGTGTTCACCACCGTGCGCGGGAGCGGAGCCCCGGCGGCCGTGACCGCGTCGCGCAGCGCGTGGGCCCGGCGCTCGGTGGCGGCGGTGTCGACGAGCAGGGTCCGGCCGCCGTCGGTCACGAAACCGGCGTTGTTCAGGCACCAGCCCCCGTCCGGCTGGACGTAGGCGTACACCCCGGCCGCGGGCTGGACGAGGTACGGCTCCGCGACGGTCATCCGTGCTCTCCCCGGGTCGCTCTGACAGGAGCTCAGCATCCTGCCAGGCGTCGCGGCGCCGGGGGAGGGCGCTGTCCCGCCGGCTTTCCCGGTCGGTGTCCCGGCCGCCTTCCCGACGGGCCTGGGGCCGGTCCTCCGGGCCGGCCCCCGGTCGCCGTCCCGGCCGTGTCACCGGCCGTGTCACGGCCGGGACGCCGCCGGTCCGGGGTCAGTGGTCGTCGTAGTGGCCGTCGTGCTCGGCGTGCCGGTGTCCGTCGTGCGCGTAGTCGACGTGGTCCCCGTGCGGGACCGCCTCGTGCCCGCAGTCCGAGCCGTGCGCGTGCGGGTGGCCCTCGTGGGCGGTGTGTCCGGCCGGCTCGCACTCGTCCCAGTGCCCGGAGTGCTCCCGGTGCAGGTGGCCGTCGTGCGCGTAGTCGACGTGGTCTCCGTGCGGTACCGCCCGGTGGCCGCAGTCGGCGCCGTGGGTGTGTGCGTGCGTGGGGTGCTCGTGGTGCAGGGTCGTCATGCCGCCGAGGCTAGTGGGGATCGCCCCGAATTGCCCGTTATGGGAAGATGGCGCGGAGAAGCCCGATCATCGGACGGAAGGATCAGCCGATCAGCGCCGGCAGGACGAGCAGCGCCATCGCGAAGACCGCCAGCGCCACCGTGCACGCCACCGCCGCCAGGGCCGACCCGGGCGTCAGCCCCCGCGGCCGCGCCGCCGCCAGCTCCCGCATCCGCAGGTGCGCCACCCACAGGAACGCCAGCCAGAGCAGTACGATCACGCCCGCCCCGGCCGCGTCCGCAGGCGTACCGGGCCCGCTCATCGCCTGGCGCAGCCCCAGCACCGCCGCGACCGAGCAGGCCAGCGTCGTACGCCGCCACGCGAGCCGGGTCCGCTCCGGCTGCAGCCCGGCGTCGCGGGCCGCCGCGGGGGCGCTCACCGCCCCTTCGTCCAGCCCAGAAGCACGACCGCCATCATCGTCACGGCGACCAGCGCCACACCCGCCGTCAGCAGCACCGGGAACCGCGACAGCGGCAGGTCCTCGCCCCGCCGCATCGCCCGCTCGCACCGCACCCAGTGGTTCAGCGCCCGCACCGCGCAGGCCGCACCGACCGCGAGCAGAGCCAGCGCCATCCCGACCCGCACCGCCCACCGCAGGTCCGGCAGGAACTGGTCCACCGCGAACCCGCCGCCCACCAGCGCCAAGGCGGTCCGGATCCAGGCGAGGAAGGTCCGCTCGTTGGCCAGCGAGAACCGGTAGTCGGGGGTCTCGCCCTCGTCCTTCAGCCGCGCGGGCGCGAACCAGAGGCGGACGTCCTTGACGAAGTCGATCACCCGGTCAATCTACTGGCCGTGCTCCCGGAACCCCGGCAGCCCCCGGAACCCCGGCAGCCCCCGGAACCCCCGCAGCCGCCGGTACGCCTCCAGCCCGTCCGGTACCCAGGGCCAGCCGCCCTCCGCCACCCGCCGCTCCAGCTCCGCCTCCGGCAGCCAGGCGTGCCAGTCCACCTCCGAGGCCTGCGGGTCGACCGGCAGCTCGCAGCGCACCTCGTGCACGTACGACCACCAGGACCCGCCCGGCCCGTCGTACAGGAACTTGAACAGCGGTACGGGCTGCGGCAGCCCGCGCACCCCCAGCTCCTCCTCCGCCTCCCGCAGCGCGGCCTCCGGGTAGTCCTCGCCGGCGCCGACCACCCCGCCCACGAACATGTCGTAGTACGCGGGGAAGACCAGCTTCGACGCCGTCCGGCGGTGCACGAAGACCCGCCCCGCCGCGTCCCGGGCCCGTACGAACACGCAGCGGTGGATCAGTCCGCGGGCGTACACCTCGCCGCGCGGGGCGCGCCCCGTCACCCGGTCGTCCCGGTCCACCACGTCCAGCACTTCGTCAGCGGCACTCACACGGTTCATCCAACCACCCCTGTTGACGGGTTACCGGTCCGTAGCCAAGGATCGCCCCACCACCGACGGAGGACGGGTTCCGCATGACGTACGACGCAGACGTGATCGTGATCGGGGCCGGGCTCGCGGGCCTGGCGGCCACCGCAGAGCTCGTCGACGCCGGCCGCAAGGTGATCCTGCTCGACCAGGAGCCGGAGCAGTCGATCGGCGGCCAGGCGCACTGGTCCTTCGGCGGCCTGTTCTTCGTGGACTCGCCCGAGCAGCGCCGGATGCGGATCAAGGACACCCGGGACCTCGCCCTCCAGGACTGGACGGGCACCGCCGGGTTCGACCGCGAGGAGGACGCCTGGCCGCGCCGCTGGGCCGAGGCGTACATCGACTTCGCGGCCGGCGAGAAGCGCTCCTGGCTGCACCGGCAGGGCGTGCGCTTCTTCCCCGTCGTCGGCTGGGCGGAGCGCGGCGGCTACGACGCCAACGGCCACGGGAACTCCGTCCCCCGCTTCCACATCACCTGGGGCACCGGCCCCGGACTGGTCGAACCCTTCGAGCGCCGGGTCCGGGCCGGGGTCGCCCGCGGCCTGGTCCGGCTGAAGTTCCGCCACCGCGTCACCGGCCTCTCCCGTACGGCGGGCGCCGTGGACACCGTCACCGGCGAGGTCCTGGAGCCCTCCGACGCCGTACGGGGCGCCGCGAGCGGCCGCGGGGCAACCGGCTCCTTCTCGCTGCGGGCCCAGGCCGTGATCGTGACCAGCGGCGGCATCGGCGGCAACCACGACCTGGTCCGCGCCCAGTGGCCGGCCCGCCTCGGCACCCCGCCGCAGCGGATGCTCTCCGGCGTCCCGGCGCACGTGGACGGCCTGATGCTGGGCATCGCCGAGGCGGCGGGCGCCAGCCACATCAACAAGGACCGGATGTGGCACTACACCGAGGGCATCGAGAACTGGAACCCGATCTGGAACCGGCACGGCATCCGCATCCTGCCCGGCCCCTCCTCGCTCTGGCTTGACGCCACCGGCCGCCGGCTGCCCGTACCGCTCTTCCCGGGCTTCGACACCCTCGGCACCCTCGACCACATCATGAAGACCGGCCACGACCACACCTGGTTCGTGCTGAACCAGCGCATCATCGGCAAGGAGTTCGGGCTCTCCGGCTCCGAGCAGAACCCCGACCTCACCGGCCGGTCCGTCCGGCAGGTCATCGACCGGGCGCGCCAGGCCGTACCGGGACCGGTCAAGGCGTTCATGGACAACGGCGCCGACTTCGTCGTCGAGCGGGACCTGTCCGCCCTGGTCCGCGGTATGAACGCGGTCACCAAGGAGGACCTGCTCGACGAGGCGACCGTCCGCGACCAGATCGTGGCCCGGGACCGGGAGATCGCCAACCCCTTCACCAAGGACCTCCAGGTGATGTCGATCCACGGCGCCCGCAGGTACCTCGGCGACAAGCTGATCCGTACGGCGGCCCCGCACCGGATCCTCGACCCCGCGGCCGGCCCGCTGATCGCCGTCCGGCTCTCGATCCTGACCCGCAAGTCGCTCGGCGGCCTGGAGACCGACCTCTCCTCGCGGGTCCTCACCGCGGTGGGCGAACCGCTGCCCGGCGTCTACGCGGCGGGCGAGGCGGCCGGGTTCGGCGGCGGCGGCGTCCACGGGTACCGGGCCCTGGAGGGCACCTTCCTCGGCGGCTGCGTCTTCTCGGGCCGGGCGGCGGGCCGCGCCGCCGCCCGGGCGGTCGGCTGACCCCCGCCGCCCCGGGCCGCCGGGCGGACCCACCCCGCCCGGAGGCCCCGCCGCGGGGTGGGTTTCAAGCCAGCCGCTCCACGACCCGGAACCGCTCCGCCACCACCTGCGTGTCGTCGTCGACCGTGTAGGCCGGACCCCCGAGGGCCTCCCGCATCGGCGCGCTGTGCCAGAACCGCTCGTGCGCGGCGCGCCATTCGGCCACCGATCCGTACCCCTCGCCCTCGTCCAGCGCGTGCCGCAGGTCCACGTCCGCCAGCCGCACCACCCGGACCCCGGTGACCTCCACGACGGCCACCGGCCGTTCGCCGGAGTCCACCAGCACCGCCCGCTGCCCGGCCTCCGGCAGCGGCTCGCCCTCCGCCTCGTACTCGGGCAGCAGCCCGGTGGTCGAGGTCTTCGCGCCGCTCAGTACGGCCGCCACCAGCTGGTCGCGCAGGGGCCCGGGGAAGCCCAGCAGGTACGGGGGCAGATCGTCGTATGTGCTCATGATCCGACCCTATGACAGGTCCGGCGGCGTCCCCGAACCGATGCGGGAGCCCCAACTCTCATCGCGTTCCATGCAGTTGAAACCCGCCACCCAGTGGACTGGACCTTGACTCGGAGCTGTGCGTACCGCTTTGCTGTCGGTGATCACCGGTTCGCTCACCGGTACGAAACCCCGACCACCCGGCCGTACCACTCACGTGCAGCATGCACGCGTTTCGGCCGGAGTTCGTCCCGTCCGCCCGCGCCCTGGAGGGAAAACCGCGGATGTCCCCGCCTCCGCCGCCCCTCGGCCGTGCCCGCAAGCGCGACGCCCAGCTCTTCGACCCCGCCCTGTGCGACGCCGAACTCGTCGACGTGCGAACGCAGTTCAGCCAAGGCCGCTGGGCCAAGGTCCGCTCCCTCCTCGTCGGCACCGGCGACGACTGGGACCGCAGGGGCCACCGCATCGTCGTCCTCGCCGAAACCCCGACGGCCGGGGCCTGGGCCCGCGAATGGCTGCTCGCCGAACCCGGCAGCGCCGACGCCTCCACCCTCCTGGCATGCGCCGCCGTCTTCACCGCGCTGCGGGGCAAGGGCTCGCCGGCCGCCGCCGAGGAGGCCTGCCGCCGCGCCGCCGCCCTGCAGCCCGCGGACCCCACCCCCTGGCTGGGCCTGCTCCTCCTCTCGCGCGCCTTCGGCACCGAGGAGGAGTTCAGCCGTCACTTCGACCAGGTCCGGGCCCGGCACCGCGAGCACCACCACGCCCACCACGTGATGGTCGCCCGGCTCGCCGAGCGCGTCTGCGCCACCGGCCAGGACCCGCTCCACGAGGTGTACGACTTCGCCGCCTGGGCCGCCGAGGAGTCCCCGGCCGACTCGCCGCTCGCCGTGCTCCCCGTCATCGCGCACGCCGAGCGCTACCGCGTGCTCGCCGCCGCACACGGCCACGGACCCGAGCGCGCCGCCGACCACTGGTCCGGCCGCCGCGCACGCCAGGTGCTGCGCTCCGCCTTCGACTGGTGGCTGGAGTGGGAGCGCGAGGACCACCCGCGCAACCGGGTCGACCTCAACTTCCTCGCCCACGCGAAGCTCTGCGAGGGCCGCCCCGCCGAGGCCGCCGCCCTCTTCCACCGGATCGGCAGCCACGCCACCAGCGCCCCCTGGTCCTATCCGGACCTCGACCCGCACAAGGCATTCCTCGCCGCGCGCAGTGCCGCGCTCGGCACCGCCTGACCCCCTCCGGACCACCCGTACTCCCGAAAGGACGCCGCCATGCCGACGGGCAGATCCACCACGCTCCAAGACCCGCCCGAGATACGCACGTACAAGGGCCAGGACCGCGCCCTGCGCGCCGACCGCCTGGGCACCGCCGGACTGCTGCTGTCCGTGCTCGCCGCCAGCGCGCCCCTGATGGTCGTCGCCGGCGTCATGCCCACGACCTTCGGCGTCATGGGCATCGTCGGCCAGCCCCTGCTGTTCGTCATCCTCGGCATCGTCCTCGCGCTCTTCAGCATCGGCTACGCCGAGATGAGCCGCCACGTCCACAACGCCGGCGCGTTCTACGCGTACATCGCCCGCGGCCTCGGCCCCACCGCCGGCGCGGGCGCCTCGCTCGTCGCCCTCGTCGCCTACAGCTCCATGCAGGTCGGCGTCTACGGCATCCTCGGCTTCGAGATCTCGGGCCTGTTCGCCACCTACCTGGACATCGAACTGGCCTGGTGGATCCCGGCCCTGCTCGCCGTCGCCGCCACCGGCGCCCTCGGCTGGCTGAAGATCGACCTCAACGCCAAGGTGCTCGGCGTCCTCCTCCTCATCGAGTGCGCCCTCGTCGTCATCTTCGACGTCGCCGCCCTCGGCAAGCCCGGCCCCGAAGGCCTCTCGCTCCACGCCTTCAACCCCGAGACCCTCGCCGGCGCCGGCCTCGGCACCGCCCTGTGCTTCTGCATCGCCGCCTTCGTCGGCTTCGAGCAGTCCCCGGTGTACGCCGAGGAGACCAGCAAGCCGCACATCGTCGTCTCCCGGGTGATGTTCCTCGCCGTCGGCTTCGTCGCCCTCTTCTTCGCGTTCAGCGCCTGGGCCCTGACCGTCGCCACCGGCCCCGCGGAGGTCGTCAGGACCTCCGCCGAAGCCGGCCCCGGCCTGCTCTTCCAGCTCACCCAGGACCGCCTCGGCGGCGCCTTCACCGACGTCCTGCACGTCCTGTTCGTGACCGGCATGTTCGCGGCCGTCCTCAGCTTCCACAACGTGGTCGCCCGCTACGCCTTCGCCATGGGCCGCGAGGGCCTGCTCCCGGCCGCCTTCGGCCGGACCAACCCCGGCACCGGGGCCCCCGGCACCGGCTCCCTGCTCCAGAGCTGCATCGCAGCCGTCGTCGTGATCGCCTTCGCCGTCACCGACGACCTGCCCGCCGGCGACCCGACCGCCCCCGTGCTGCACCTCTTCACGTGGATGGGCAGCGTAGGCGCCCTCGGCATCACCCTGCTGATGGCCGCCGCCTCCTTCGCCGTCATCGCCTTCTTCGTCCGCCGCGGCACCGCCGGCGCCCAGGTCTGGCGGCTCGTCGCGGCCGGCGCCGCCGGCCTCGCGCTCCTCGGCATCGCCGTCTACACCGTCAAGGACTTCGGCGTCCTCGTCGGCGCCGAGAAGGACTCCGCCCTCAGCTGGGCCCTGCCCGGCATCATCGGCGCGGCCATCGTGATCGGCCTGCTGTACGGAGCGGTGCTGCGCCGCCGCCGCCCCGAGGTGCACGCCCGCATCGGCCTGGGCAACGAGGCCTTCCGTCTCGACCAGGCGGCAGAGGCCAACACCGCCGCCTAGCCTCGCTTTCCAGCTCCACCGAGGCCCCCGACACCCCATTCCAAGGTCGTCGGGGGCTTCTGTGCGCAGGGGGCGTTTTTGGCGGGTGGCGGAGACCCATGGTCTCCTGGGGCGATCAAAACGGCCGGACCACCGCACAGGGGACATCACCCAGCTCCCCGCACGGCAGCCCGGGCCCTGCCTGTCCCACCCACGAAGGCGAAGCCGTACATGAGTGACCTGAGTGACCTGAGTGACCGCACCCCGGCCGAGGCGCCCGCCCCGCCGTCGGCCCCGGCGGCGCCCGCCCGCCACGTCGACGCCGGCGACGAGGGCTACAGCAAGGACCTCAAGTCCCGCCACATCAACATGATCGCGATCGGCGGGGCGATCGGCACCGGCCTGTTCCTCGGCGCAGGCGGCCGCCTCGCCGGGGCCGGCCCGTCCCTCGCGATCGCCTACGCGGTCTGCGGCGTCTTCGCCTTCTTCGTCGTCCGCGCCCTCGGCGAGCTCGTGCTCTACCGCCCCTCCTCCGGAGCCTTCGTCTCCTACGCCCGCGAGTTCATGGGGGAGAAGGGCGCCTACACGGCCGGCTGGCTGTACTTCCTCAACTGGTCCACGACCACCGTCGCCGACATCACGGCCGCCGCCACCTACGCCCACTTCTGGTCACTGTTCACCGACGTCCCCCAGTGGGTCCTCGCCTTCGTCGCCCTCGCCATCGTCCTCACCGCGAACCTGATCTCGGTGAAGTACTTCGGCGAGATGGAGTTCTGGTTCTCCCTGGTCAAGGTCGCGGCCCTGACGGTCTTCCTGCTCGTCGGCATCTACCTCGTCGCCACCAGCCACCCCATCGACGGCCACACCCCGGGCCTGTCCACCCTCTCCGACAGCGGCGGGCTCTTCCCCGTCGGCATGCTCCCGATGCTCCTGGTCATCCAGGGCGTGGTCTTCGCGTACGCCTCCGTCGAGCTCTGCGGCGTCGCCGCCGGCGAGACCGAGAACCCCGAGAAGATCATGCCGAAGGCGATCAACTCGATCATGTGGCGCGTCGGCATCTTCTACGTCGGCTCGGTCGTCCTCCTCGCCCTGCTGCTCCCGTACACCGCGTACTCCTCCGACCAGAGCCCCTTCGTCACCGTCTTCGACAAGCTGGGCGTCCCGGGCGCCGCGGGCATCATGAACCTGGTCGTCCTGACCGCCGCCCTCTCCAGCCTGAACTCCGGCCTCTACTCCACGGGCCGCATCCTGCGCTCGATGGCCATGTCCGGCTCCGCCCCCAGGTTCACCGGCGTCATGAACAAGGGCAAGGTCCCCTACGGCGGCGTCCTCTTCACCGCCGCCTTCGGCGTCGCCGGCGTCGGCCTCAACTACTTCATGCCGGCCGACGCCTTCGAGATCGTCCTGAACTTCGCCTCGCTCGGCATCCTGGGCACCTGGGCCATGGTCATGCTCTGCTCGCTCCACTTCTGGCGCCGCGCCCGCCAGGGCCTCCTGGAGCGCCCCTCCTACCGGCTGCCCTGGGCCCCGTACACCCAGCTCGTGACCCTGCTCTTCCTCGTCACGGTCCTGGTCCTGATGTGGTCGGACGGCGGCGTGGGCCGCACCACGGTCCTGTTCGTCCCGCTCATCGGCGCGGCCCTGGTGGGCGGCTGGTTCCTGGTCCGCCGCCGCGTGGCGGAGATAGCCGCCGCCCGCGACTGACCCCGCCCCGGGTGCGGGACCCCCACCGCGGGGCCCGTACCCGGGCATTCCCACGACGCGGGGACAACGAAAAGGACCCCGCCGAAGCGGGGTCCTTCTTTTGTGTCCGAGGGGGGACTTGAACCCCCACGCCCGATAAAGGGCACTAGCACCTCAAGCTAGCGCGTCTGCCATTCCGCCACCCGGACAAGGTGTCTGTCTCGCGTCCCTCGCGGGCCGTTCCGACGTGGAAAACATTACCAAACATTCCGGGGCCCTCGATCACACCCCCCGGCGGCCGGGGATCGCCCTTGGGGAGAACGGTCCGGGGGGCGAGGATGGGAGGCAGTCCGGTACCGATCAGTGGGAGGAACAGCGTGAGCGAGTCGAGCGCGGGCAGGACCGTCTCCGGCGAGGACGAGGTAGTGGACCTCTGCCGGGACCTCATCCGGATCGACACCAGCAACTACGGAGACCACTCGGGTCCCGGCGAGCGCAAGGCGGCCGAGTGGGTCGCCGAGCAGCTCGCGGAGGTCGGGCTGGAGCCGCAGATCTTCGAGTCGCACAAGGGGCGCGCCTCGACGGTGGCGCGGATCGAGGGCGAGGACCCGTCGCGGCCGGCGCTGCTGATCCACGGGCACACCGACGTGGTCCCGGCCAACGCCGCCGACTGGACCTACGACCCCTTCGCGGGCGAGATCGCCGACGGCTGCCTGTGGGGCCGCGGCGCCGTCGACATGAAGGACATGGACGCGATGACGCTGGCCGTCGTGCGCGACCGGATGCGCAGCGGGCGCAAGCCCCCGCGCGACATCGTCCTGGCCTTCCTCGCCGACGAGGAGGCCGGCGGGATCTACGGGGCCCGGCACCTCGTCGACAAGCACCCGGGGCTGTTCGAAGGCGTCACCGAGGCGATCGGCGAGGTCGGCGGCTTCTCCTTCACCGTCAACGAGAACCTGCGCCTCTACCTGGTGGAGACCGCCCAGAAGGGCATGCACTGGATGCGCCTGACGGTGGAGGGCACCGCCGGCCACGGATCCATGACCAACAACGACAACGCCGTCACGGAGCTGTGCGAGGCCGTGGGCCGGCTCGGCCGCCACCAGTGGCCGGTGCGGGTGACCAAGACCGTACGGTCGTTCCTCGACGAGCTCTCCGACGCGCTCGGCACCCCGCTGGACCCCGACAACATGGACGCCACGCTCGCCAAGCTGGGCGGCATCGCCAAGATGGTCGGCGCCACGCTGCGCAACTCGGCCGCCCCGACGATGCTCGGCGCCGGCTACAAGGTCAACGTGATCCCCGGCCAGGCCACGGCCCACGTGGACGGCCGCTTCCTGCCCGGGTACGAGGACGAGTTCTTCGCCGACCTCGACCGCATCCTGGGGCCGCGGGTGAAGCGGGAGGACGTGCACGGGGACAAGGCGCTGGAGACCGACTTCGACGGCCGGCTCGTCGACGCCATGCAGGGCGCGCTGCGGGCCGAGGACCCCATCGCGCGGGCGGTCCCGTACATGCTGTCGGGCGGTACGGACGCGAAGTCCTTCGACGACCTCGGCATCCGCTGCTTCGGCTTCGCGCCGCTGCAGCTCCCGCCGGAACTGGACTTCGCCGGGATGTTCCACGGTGTGGACGAGCGGGTGCCGGTCGACGGGCTGAAGTTCGGCGTGCGGGTGCTCGACCGATTCATCGACAACGCCTGAGATTCGCAGAGGTGTGCGCATTCCACTGAGAAGAGTGAATGCGCTCATACGCTCGTAGCCCTGGTGATCCCTCCTCGTTACAGGTGGTGCGGTCCGCGGCTGGGACCGCATTGCCTACTAGGAGGAACAATGATCAAGAAGGTTGTAGCCGCTGCGGCTGCCACTGGTGGCCTCGTTCTCGCAGGTGCGGGTCTGGCTGTCGCCGACGCGGGTGCCCAGGGTGCGGCCATCGGGTCCCCCGGTGTCCTGTCCGGCAACGTCGTCCAGGTTCCGGTTCACATTCCCGTGAACGTCTGCGGCAACACGATCTCCGTGATCGGCCTGCTGAACCCGGCCTTCGGCAACACCTGCGTCAACGCCTGACGCGTCTGAACCACCGGGCCCCGGAACGCATTCCAGCGTTCCGGGGCCGCCGGGCTTTCCGGCCCGGTTCTACGGTCGTCGGCGGGTCGGCGGGGGAACCTGTACGGCAGGGCCGCCGGGACCACGCCCGAACACGTACACACCAGGGGACGAGTACAGATGCGACGACCGGCACAGGTCACCAGGAAGACCCTGATCACCATGGCGGCCGCGGGGGGTGTCCTCGCCTTGGGCGGGGGATACGCGCACGCGGACGCCGGGGCCTCGGGGAAGGCGGCGAACTCGCCGGGACTGCTGTCCGGCAACCAGCTGCAGGCGCCCGTGGACGCGCCGGTGAACGCCTGCGGCAACACGGTGACGGTGGTGGGGGGCCTCAACCCGGCCTTCGGGAACCGCTGCGCCAACGACGCGGGCAAGCCGACCCGTCCGGACCACCCGGACCACCCGGACCACCCGGACCACCCCGGGCACCCCGGCAACCCGGGTCATCCCGGTCACCCGGGCGGCGGGGACGACGAGCCCTGCGACGACCACCCGGAGCACCCGGGCAACCCCGGTACGCCGGGCAACCCGGGTACTCCCGGTACCCCCGGAAACCCGGGTACGCCGGGCAACCCGGGAACGCCTGGCAACCCGGGTACGCCTGGGACCCCCGACAACCCGGGTACTCCGGGTAACCCCGGCACTCCGGGCACGCCCGGTAACCCCGGTACCGGCACCCCGGGCACCCCCGGCACCGGTACGCCCGGCACCCCCGGTCCCGGCTCGGTCACCCCCGTCACGCACCCCGGTCCGGGGACGGGCACCGGTACCGGTGAGGTGCCCGGGCTCGCCGCGACCGGCGCGGGCAGCGCCCTCACCGCCGGCCTCCCGCTCGCGGGCGGTCTGCTGCTCGCCGGTTCCGTGCTCTACCGGCGCTCGCGCAACGCGGCGTGAAGGCCGTCGGTGACGCGGGCCCCGCCCCCGGGGCCCGCGTCATCGGCGTCACCAGGTCGCGCGGACCTGGCGGATGATCCGGCGGCGCAGTCGCACGCGGCGGCTGCCGTCCCGGTGCAGGGTCAGACGGTCGAGTTCCCAGTTCCCGTACTCGGCATGATCGGTCAACAGGCGGGTCGCCTCCTTGCGAGGGACGCCGCGGGGTACGTACACGTCGACGAATTCGTATTCCGGCATCGCATCTATTGTGCGGGCAGAGCCCTGCTACGGATAGCGTCTACTCCATGTCTGATGCCGCTCTGCCCACTGTTGCCGAGGTACGCGCCGCCGCCGAAGCGGTCAAGGCCGCACTCGACCGCCACCTCGCCGCGGTCGAGCGCAGGACCGGGGACGAGGACCCGGACGTCTACGCCGCGTTCAACGAACTCGCCGCCGCCGCCGAGGAGTACGACGAACTCCTCTACGACCGCTACGACGAGGTCACCCCCTTCGAGATCCCCACGCCCGAGGACGGCGTCCCGTACGCCGGCCCCGCCGATCCGGCCGCCTTCAGCGTGCTCATCCGCCGGGACTACGCCGTGGTCGAGCCGCCGCGGCTGATCGCCCAGGCCGAGCGTGTCGCCGCGCACGACCGCGACGCCGAGCTCGTGCACGACGGCGGTACCGCGGGCGCGCTGGGCGTGCTCTTCGGGGAGTACGAGCCCGACGAGATCGCCTCCCGCTACAAGGAGTTCGGTCTGGAGGAGGGCGACTCCACCCTCTGGATCGCGGCCTCGGAGGAGGTGGCCGAACCGGGGGAGTGGCTGAACTCGCCGTTCGAGCACACCGGCCCGGAGGACGTCCTGCACCGGTTCGACGTCAGCTCCGTGTTCGACGAGGAGACCGACGAGTTCGACGACGAGGACGGGCCTGAGGACGACCGCGAGGACGAAGCTGCCGAGCCGGGGCTGGCCCCGGCCTGACCCGGCCGCCGTGGCCCCCGCCCCGCGGCGGGGGCCACGGCGTGCCAGCCGCAGTCCGGCTATTGCGGCTGCTCCCGCGCCGACACCGCCAGCGCGGTCAGCAGGCCCGTCAGCCGGGTCGTACGCGGCTTCGGCAGGACCTCCGCCACCGCCCGCGGCAGCGCCTGGTCGACGCCGTGCACCACCGACAGGTGCCGCTCGGCACGTCCGAACGCCGTGTACACCCAGTCCCGCGACAGGGACTCCGCCGCGTCGCCGGGCAGCACGACGACCGCCGCCGGCCAGCGCGTCCCGACGGCCTGGTGCGCCGTCACCGCCCAGCCGTGCCGCACCTGCGCCTCCACCAGCTCCTTCGGTACGACCACCCGCGCGCCCGCGCGGTCCAGGTGCAGCCCCTCCGCGTCGGCCGACACCACCCGCGCCGGCAGGGCCCGCCCGGGCGAGGGCACGTGGACGACGCGGTCGCCGGGGTCGAAGCCGCCGAAGCGGCCGGGGCCGGGGTTCAGCCGCTCCTTCAGCGCCGCGTTCAGCGCGCGGGTCCCCGCCGCACCGCCGTGGCCCGGGGTGATCACCTGCACGCCGTCCGCCGGGATGCCGAACGCCCGCGGCACCGACTCGGCCACGAGCTGCACCGTGCGGTGCACGGCCTCGCCGGCGTCGCGCACCGGGACGATGACGACCTCCTTGCCGGGGGCTTCGACCTGGTGGAGCTCCCCGATCCCGATCCCCGAGACCAGCTCGCCGACCGGGCCCGGGTCGGGGGTCCGGGAGACCAGCACGGGGCAGGTACGGGCCGCCAGCACATCGGCGAAGACCCGACCGGCCCCGGCGGACCCGAGGACCCCGGTGTCGCCGGACAGCACCAGCCGGGCCCCGTCCGGGACGGACTCCACCAGCGCGGCCGCCGTCTCGACGTCCAGCTGCGGCGCGTCCAGCACCACGAGCAGGTCCAGTGCGAACTGCCCGTCGGCGTCCCGCCCGGGCCCCTCCGCGCCGGCCAGCAGCCCCGCCACGGTCACGGAGTCCGGGCCGCCGGGGGCGTGCGCGGCCAGGCAGGCGCGCAGCCCCCGTTCCCGGGCGGCCGCCAGCAGCGCGAGCGGTTCGGCGCGGGCCGCCCAGCCGCCCGTGTGGGCGACCAGGCCGTGGGCCGCGACCGCGCGGATCAGCTCGGCGCCCGGTCCGGTGGCGGCGCCCTCCCAGTCCGCCGGGCCGTCGAGGGCGCTGGCGATGCGGGCCAGGCCGTCGGCCAGGCTCTCCTCGGCCATCGCGGCCCCCTCCAGACCCACGAGGACGCGTACCGGCTGCTCCGCGTCCTCCTCCGCCGGCGGAGGGCCCAGCGGCTCGTGGAACACCAGCACCGAGCCGTCGGCGACCGCCTCCGCGAGGGCCTCGGCGGGCTCCGGGACGCCGTACTGGGACAGGGCCTTCTCCAGGACCGGGGCCTCCAGCGCGGTGTGCCCCTTGAGCCCCGCCTGTACCAGCAGCCAGCCCAGCAGTGCCGCGGTGCGGCGCTCGTCCCCGGGACCGGCCCCTGCGCCCAGCAGGGCCCGGGCGAAGCCGTCCGCCTGGCTCGGGCGCACCGCGGGGACGGACAGGAGCCGCCAGGGGTCCTCGGCCAGCTCCTGCGCCGCGCCGTCGCCCAGGGCCGCGGCGACCGGGGCCGCGAGGTCCTCCGGGGCGCCGCCGCGGGCCAGGACCGCCCGTACGGCGTCCACGGTCCCGGCGGACGCCTGCGGCGCCGGCGCGGGGGCGGCCGCGGGCACCGGCGTGCGCGGCGCCGGGGGAGCGGGAGCCGCCTTCCGCGGCGCGGCGGGGGCCTCGTCGAAGTACACGGCGGGCGCCTCGGCCCCGCTCTCCACGGCCCGTACGGCCGCCAGCAGGTCGGCGGCCCGGCCGCTGAGCTTCGCCCCGGCCTCGACCGGAGCCTCCCGTTCGGCCTTGCGGCGGGCGATGCGCTCCCGCTCGACCTTCTGCGCGGCCAGCTCGGCCTGCGCCTCGCTCAGCCCGGGAGGCGCGGCAGCGTCCGCCGAAGCCGGGTCCGCCGCGGGTTCCGCCGCCGCGGCGTCGGCACCGGTGGAGCCCTCACCGTCCGCGGCGTCCTCCGCGGCAGCCGGTTCGGCGCCCTGCTCCGCCCCCGCGGCCGCATCCTCGGGGTCGCCGTCGGCGGCGTCCTCCGCCGCCGCCCGGTCCTCCCCGGCGGAATCGCCGGCTCCGTCGGGGTCCGGCGGGGCGGGCTCGGATGCCGTGGGACCCTCCGGGCCGACGGTGCCGTCGGCGGGCTCCTCGGGGGTTTCCGTGGCGGGGTCCGTGCTCACAGCGTGCTCCAGTCCTGGTCGGGATAGCGGTGCACGGGCGCCGAAACGTCGTCCAGCGCCCGGCAGATCTCCTCCGGAAGACTAAGGGCCTCCACCGACAGCGCCGCCGCGAGCTGCTCCGAAGTCCGCGCGCCGACGATCGGCGCGACCACCCCGGGCCGGTCCCGGAGCCACGCCAGCGCGACCTGGAGCGGTGTCACCCCGAGCCCCTGGGCGGCGGTGACCACCGCGTCCACGATCCGGCCCGCCGCGTCGTCCAGGTACGGATCCACCAGTGCGGCCAGGGCCTCCGACGCGCCCCGGGAGTCCGCCGGGGTGCCGGCGCGGTACTTGCCCGTCAGGACTCCGCGCCCCAGCGGGGAGGAGGGCAGCAGGCCGATGCCCAGGTCGAGCGCGGCCGGCAGCACCTCCCGCTCCACGCCGCGCTGGAGCAGGGAGTACTCCATCTGGGCCGAGGCGAGCCGCGTCCGGGTGCCCGGGGCCGCGAGCTGCCAGGTCGCCGCCTTCGCGAGCTGCCAGCCGCAGAATCCCGCCACGCCCGCGTACCGGGCCCGGCCGCTGCTCACGGCCAGGTCCAGGGCCTGCAGGGTCTCCTCCAGCGGGGTCGCCGGGTCGAAGGCGTGGATCTGCCAGAGGTCCACGTACTCGGTGCCGAGCCGCTCCAGGGAGGCGTCGAGGGCGGCCAGTAGGTGCCCGCGCGAGCCGTCGAACCGCCGGTCCGGATGCGGCACGCTGCCGGCCTTCGTGGCGATCACCAGGTCCCGGCGGGGGACGAGCCCCCCGACGAGCTGCCCGAGGAGGTGCTCCGCCTCCCCGTCCCCGTACACGTCGGCGGTGTCGACGAGGGTGCCGCCCGCGTCCCAGAAGGTCTTCACCTGCTCGGCGGCGGCGTCCCCGCCGGTGTCGCGGCCCCAGGTCAGGGTGCCGAGGCCGATCCGGGAAACGCGCAGTCCGGTGCGGCCGAGATGCCTCTGCTCCATGAGCGCTGAGACTACTGGGGCACTGCCGCGGCGGAGCCGGGCGCGCTACAGTCCCCGCAGACCCACGTTACTCATGGGTACACCGGTACTGCGTAAGGGGACGACATGCGGCTCGGCATCAATCTCGGCTACTGGGGTGCGGGCATGGACGCCGACAACCTCGCCGTCGCCCAGGAGGCCGACCGGCTCGGCTACGACGTCTGCTGGGCCGCGGAGGCCTACGGCTCCGACGCCCCGACCGTGCTCGCCTGGGTCGCCGCCCAGACCGAGCGCATCGACGTCGGCTCGGCGATCCTCCAGATCCCGGCCCGCCAGCCCGCGATGACGGCCATGACGGCGGCCACCCTCGACTCCCTCACCGGGGGCCGCTTCCGCCTCGGCCTCGGCGTCTCCGGCCCGCAGGTCTCCGAGGGGTGGTACGGCGTCAAGTTCGACAAGCCCCTCGCCCGGACCCGGGAGTACGTGGAGATCGTCCGCAAGGCGATGACCCGCGAGCGCCTCTCCTACGAGGGCGAGCACTGGACCCTGCCGCTGCCCGGGGGCCCGGGCAAGCCGCTCAAGCTCACCGTGCACCCCGAGCGCGAGCACATCCCGCTCTACATCGCCGCCATCGGGCCGAAGAACCTGGAGCAGACCGGCGAGATCGCCGACGGCGCGCTGCTGATCTTCCCGGCCGCCGAGCACCTGGAGTCCACCGCGCTCACCCACATCCGGGCGGGCCGCGAGAAGGCCGGGCTCACCATGGACGGCTTCGACGTGTGCCCGACCGTGCCGCTCGCCCTCGGCGACGACGTGCACGCCCTCGCCGACGTGTTCCGCCCGTACACCGCCCTGTACGTCGGCGGCATGGGCAGCCGGAAGCAGAACTTCTACAACCAGCTGGCCCAGCGCATGGGCTACGAGAAAGAAGCCGCGGAGATCCAGGACAAGTACCTGGCCGGCGACAAGACGGGCGCGGCCGCGGCCGTCCCGCACTCGCTGATCGACTCGACCGCCCTGCTCGGTCCGGTGGAGCGGATCGCTGACGGGATGCGGGCCTACGCGGAGGCCGGGGTCACCACGCTCACGCTCGCGCCGGCAGGCTTCACCCGCGAGGAGCGCCTGGCCGCCCTGCGCGCCGGCACCGAGGCGATGGAGCTCGCCGGACTGGCGTAGGACCCGGGGAGCGGCCTCCGAGCCCGCCGGGCGGACGGGGGCGGCGTCCGCGAGGAGAGGTCTGCGGCCGTGGTGGGGGCTCGGGGGGTCTTCCCCGCCACGGCCGACACCGCCAACAACGCGCCGGGAGCCCGCGGGGTTACGCGTCGGGGCCCGACGACCCGGTTCGTTCATTCGGACGAGTAGTGCGCCCCATCGGTTGCCCGTCCCGGGCAGCGGCGTTTGACTCTGTGCATGCTCTCTGCCCGCAGCCTGTTCCAGGAGATCGTCGACCACGACGACGCCTTCCAGCTGTTCTGCTCCATCGCCGCCAGCGGGGAGTCCCAGGGCGGCTGGGAGAACGCCCGCATCGCCGCCCTGGTACCCGACGGCATGCGCGACCTCGCGCCCAAGATCACCCGGCACGGCGCCGACGAGGACAAGCACGGGCGGATCTTCAACGCCCTGCTCCGCAATCGCGGCCTGCCGCCGGTCCCCGTACCGCCCGAGACCGACTACACGATGCTGCTGGAACGGCGCGGCATCGGCCTGGCCCACGACAAGCTCCGCCGCGAGGAGCCGCTGACCGAGGAGGACATCCTCGTCTACCTCGCGCACAGCCGCGTCACCGAACAGCGCGCCGCCGACCAGATGGTCATGCTCGTGCGGTACTTCGGCGACGACCCCGAGGTCGGCAAGGCCATCCGCATGATCAGCAACGACGAGGACAACCACCTCGCCTACTGCCACGAGGAACTGCTGCGCCTGGCCCGCGCGGGCCACGGCCGGACCATCCACCGGGTGCTCCGCGAGAGCGCGCTCGCCGAGATCGGCGTCTACCGGGACGTGAGCCTGGCCGTCATGGACCACATGGGACGGCTGCTGGGCTGGTCCGCGCCCAAGGCGGCCGCCCTCGCCGCCGGGATCCGGGGGGTTCACGCGTACGAGCGGTTCAGCGGCTGGCACCGCATGGTGCGCCTGCGCCTGCCCGAGCGGCGCGACGCCCTGGGCGGCGCCCCGACCTCGGCGCCCGAGTTCGCGTAGCGGCGGGGCGTACCCGCCGCGCCCCGCAACCCGTACCCGCCGCGCCGGTACCGCGGCGGACCGGCGCGAGGGGGAGGGCTACAGCCAGCCGCGGCGCTTGAACGTGCGGTGCAGACCCAGGCACAGGCCCGCCATCAGCACGAGCACCGCCGGATAACCCCAGGTGTGCCTCAGCTCCGGCATGTGGTCGAAGTTCATGCCGTAGATCCCCGCCACCATCGTCGGCACCGCCGCCATCGCCGCCCAGGCCGAGATCTTGCGCATGTCGTCGTTCTGCCGGACGCCCATCTGCGCCAGGTGCGCCGCGAGCGCGTCCGACAGCAGCCGGTCCAGGCCCTCGATGTACTCGTTCGCCTTGGTCAGGTGGTCGGCCACGTCCCGGAAGAACGGCTGCGCGTGCTCGTGGACGAACGGCACGCCCCCGAAGGCGAGCCGGTCCATCGGCTGGAGCAGCGGGCTCGTCGCCCGGCGGAACTCCAGCACCTGCCGCTTGAACCCGTAGATCCGGGCGGCGGTGTTCTTGGTGTCCGAGGCGTTCGGGGCGAACACCTCCGCCTCCAGCTCCTCCAGGTCCGCCTGGAGTTCGGCGGCCACCTCGATGTAGTGGTCCACCACGGCGTCGGACACCGCGTACAGCACCGCCGTCGGGCCGTGCCGCAGGACCTGCGGCTCATGCTCCAGCCGCTGGCGCACGGCGGCCAGCGGGGCGCCCTCGCCGTGCCGGACCGTGACGACGAAGCAGTCGCCGATGAACACCATCAGCTCGCCTGCGGTGACCGTGTCGGTGGCGTCGTCGTACCGCACCGGCTTGAGGACCACGAACAGCGAGTCGTCGTACACCTCCAGCTTCGGCCGCTGGTGCGCGGTCAGCGCGTCCTCCACCGCGAGCGGGTGCAGCCCGAACTCCCTGCGGACGTGGTCGAACTCCTTCTCCGACGGCTCGTGCATCCCGACCCAGAGGAAGGAGTTGCCGGTCGCCCGCGCCTCGTCGAGGGCGTCGGAGAAGTCTTCGGGAGCCTCGGACCGACGGCCGTTCCGGTACATCGCGCAGTCCACAATCACCCGGGCATTGTTCCCTGCCGGCGGCCTGCCCGCACACCGGCGCCGCCGCTTACCCTTGCGCCATGGCCACGCTGATCCTCGTACGACACGGGCGGTCCACCGCCAACACCGCTGGACTGCTCGCCGGGTGGACCCCGGGAGTGGCCCTCGACGAGCGCGGCGCCGAGCAGGCCGCCGCGCTGCCCGGGCGGCTGGAGGGGGTGCCGCTCGCCGCCGTCGTCACCAGCCCGCTGCAACGCTGCCGGGAGACCCTCGCCCCGCTGCTGGCTGCCCGGCCCGGGCTGGAGCCGCACACCGACGAGCGGATCGGCGAGTGCCACTACGGCGACTGGTCCGGCCGCAAGCTCTCCGAACTGTCCGACGAACCGCTGATGAAGATCGTCCAGCAGCACCCCTCGGCCGTCTCCTTCCCCGGAGGGGAGTCCATGCGCGCCATGCAGGCCCGCGCGGTGGACGCCGTACGGGAGTGGAACGCGCGGATCGAGGAGGAGCACGGGAGCGACGCCGTCTTCCTGATGTGCTCGCACGGCGACATCATCAAGTCCCTCGTGGCCGACGCCCTGGGCATGCACCTGGACCTCTTCCAGCGCATCCACGTCGACCCCTGCTCGGTCACCGCGATCCGGTACACCCCGATCCGGCCGTACGTGTTCCGGCTCGGGGACACCGGGGACCTCGGCCCGCTCGTGCCGCGCCCGGCCTCCGACGAGGCCGAGGAACCCGGGGCCGCGGACCGGCGCACCGCGGACGGCGACGACGCCGTCGTGGGGGGCGGTGCGGGCGCCGTGTGATCGAACGGCGCAGTAGGGTGGTCGGGCCCACACTGGGGCGCAGGACTGCCCCCGCCGCCGAGACTTGGAGACTGGACGTGCCCCGTCAGGTGTTCCTCTACGACCCCCCGGACCGCTTCGTGGCCGGCACGGTCGGCCTTCCGGGACGCCGTACGTTCTTCCTGCAGGCCTCCTCCGGCCCCCGCGTCACCAGCGTCTCCCTGGAGAAGACCCAGGTCGCGGCGCTGGCCGAGCGGATGGACGAGCTGCTGGACGAGGTCGTGCGGCGCACCGGGGGCAACGCCCCGGTCCCGGCCGTGGCCCCCGCCGAGGTGTCCGACACCGCGCCCCTGGACGCCCCCGTCGACGAGGAGTTCCGCGTCGGCACCATGGCCCTGGCCTGGGACGGCGAGGAACAGCGGATGATCGTCGAGGCGCAGGCCCTGGTGGAGGTGGAGGCCGACTCCGACGAGGACCTCGCCGAGGCCGAGGAGCGGCTGCTCCAGGACGAGGAGAACGGCCCGCCGATGCTGCGGGTCCGCCTCAGCGGCGCCCAGGCCCGGGCCTTCGCCAAGCGGGCCCTGGACGTGGTCAACGCCGGCCGCCCGCCCTGCCCGCTGTGCAGCCTGCCGCTGGACCCGGAGGGGCACGTGTGCCCGCGCCAGAACGGCTACCGGCGCCAGGCGTGAGCACCGCGGGGGAACACGAGGACCTGCTCGCCCTGGGCGAGCTGACCGTCGTCGGGCGCATCCGGGAGGCGTCCAACGCCGTCCTGCTGTGCACGGTCGCGTACGGGGGCGCCGCCGCCGACTGCGTGTACAAACCGGTCAAAGGCGAGCGGCCGCTCTGGGACTTCCCCGACGGGAACCTCGCCCGGCGCGAGGTCGCCGCCTATCTGGTCTCCGAGGCCACCGGATGGGGCCTCGTACCGGAGACCGTCCTGCGCGACGGACCGTACGGCGAGGGCATGGTCCAGCGCTGGATCGAATCGGCCGACCCGGACGAGGACGGCGACGGTGGCGGGGCCGCGGACGGCGGCCCGGGCAGCGGGCTCCTCGCGCTCGTCGAGGGCGAGGAGGCGGCGGAGGGCTGGAAGCCCGTCGCCCTGGCCGAGGTGGGCGAGGGCCGCACCGCCCTGCTCGTGCACGCCGACGACCCGCGGCTGCGCCGCATGGCCGTCCTCGACGCCGTGATCAACAACGGCGACCGCAAGGGCGGCCACCTCCTGCCCACGTCCGACGGACGCCTCTACGGCATCGACCACGGCGTGACCTTCCACACCGAGGACAAGCTGCGCACCCTCCTGTGGGGGTGGGCGGGGGAGCCGCTCACGGACGAGGCCCGCGAGGTCCTAGGCTCGCTCGGCGGGCAACTGGCCGACGGGGCGCCGCTGGCCACCCGGCTGGCGGAACTCGTCACGGCGGCCGAGCTGGCCGCCGTACGGGACCGGGTGGAGCAGCTGCTGCGCACCGGCATACATCCGAAACCGTCGGGGCAGTGGCCGGCGATTCCCTGGCCACCGGTCTGATCCAGCCAGTCTCGACACGCACAGAATCGGCCAGACCGCAAGAGAGTCGATCAAGACAACAGTGCTGGTCCGGTTCGTTTCCGGAACATCCGTCCGGTTACGCTCGTGCCATGCATGCCTGGCCCGCTTCTGAGGTCCCCGCCCTGCCTGGCAAGGGCCGCGACCTCCAGATCCACGACACCGCGACCCAGGGGACGATCACCCTCGCCCCCGGTCCCGTCGCCCGAATCTACGTCTGCGGCATCACGCCGTACGACGCGACCCACATCGGTCACGCGGCGACCTACAACGCGTTCGACCTCGTGCAGCGCGTGTGGCTCGACACCAAGAGGCAGGTCCATTACGTCCAGAACGTCACGGACGTGGACGACCCGCTCCTGGAGCGGGCCCAGCGCGACGGGCACGACTGGACCGAGCTGGCCGAGCGCGAGACCGCGCTCTTCCGCGAGGACATGACCGCCCTGCGGATGCTGCCGCCGCAGCACTACATCGGAGCCGTCGAGGCCATACCCGGCATCGTGCCGCTGGTCGAGCGGCTGCGCGACGCGGGCGCCGCGTACGACCTGGACGGCGACGTCTACTTCTCCGTGGAGTCCGACCCCCACTTCGGCGGGGTCTCGCACCTCGACGCCGAGGCGATGCGGCTGCTGTCCGCCGAACGCGGCGGCGACCCGGAGCGGCCGGGCAAGAAGAACCCGCTCGACCCGATGCTGTGGATGGCCGCCCGCCCGGGCGAGCCCAGCTGGGACGGCGGCTCGCTGGGCCGCGGCCGCCCGGGCTGGCACATCGAGTGCGTCGCCATCGCCCTGGACCACCTGGGCATGGGCTTCGACATCCAGGGCGGCGGCTCCGACCTGGTGTTCCCCCACCACGAGATGGGCGCCTCGCACGCGCAGGTGCTGACGGGCGAGTTCCCGATGGCCAAGGCGTACGTCCACGCCGGCATGGTGGCCCTGCACGGCGAGAAGATGTCGAAGTCCCGGGGCAACCTGGTCTTCGTCTCCGCCCTGCGGCGGGCCGGCGTCGACCCGGCGGCGATCCGCCTCGCGCTCCTGTCGCACCACTACCGGGCCGACTGGGAGTGGACGGACGCGGTGCTCGCCGAGGCGGTGGCCCGCCTGGAGCGCTGGCGCGCGGCCGTGTCCCGGCCGGACGGGCTCCCCGCGGACGCCCTGGTGGACGAGGTCCGCGCGGCCCTCGCCGCCGATCTGGACGCCCCGGCGGCGCTGGCCGCCGTGGACCGCTGGGTGGAGCTCCAGCTGGCCGGCGGCGGCGACGACGAGTCCGCCCCGGGCCTGGTCTCCCGTACCGTCGACGCCCTGCTGGGCGTGGCCCTGTAACCGTCCGGGCTGCACCCGGGGGCCCCGCCCCCGGGCCCCGCGCCCCACACGCCGGCGGGGCCGGACCGCGCACCGCGCGCGGTCCGGCCCCGCCGGCGTTCTCCGTCCTGCTGTGCGGTGCCGCACCCGGCCGCAGCCGGCCTAAGCCTCCGAGGGCGGATCCTCCTCCGGGGCGGCCGCGGGCGGCGGGGGTTCCTCCCCGGCCACCTCCGGCTTGCGCTTCGGCGCCCGGGGGAGCCCGCTGGACGGGTCCCGCAGGTACGTCGCGTCCCCCGGCTCCGCGGCGGCGGACGGGTCCCGCCGCCTCAGGTACCGCTCGAACTCCCGGGCGATGGCGTCACCGGACGCCTCGGGCAGGTCGGCGGTGTCCCGCGCCTCCTCCAGCGTCTGGACGTACTCCGCCACCTCGCTGTCCTCGGCCGCCAGTTGGTCCACGCCCAGCTGCCACGCCCGGGCGTCCTCCGGCAGTTCGCCCAGCGGGATCCGGAGGTCGATCAGGTCCTCCAGCCGGTTCAGCAGGGCCAGCGTCGCCTTCGGGTTGGGCGGCTGCGACACGTAGTGCGGCACCGCCGCCCACAGCGACACCGCCGGGACCCCCGCGTGCGTGCACGCCTCCTGGAGGATGCCCACGATGCCCGTCGGGCCCTCGTACTTCGTCTCCTCCAGGTCCATGGTCCGGGCCAGGTCCGCGTCCGAGGTGACCCCGCTCACCGGCACCGGCCGCGTGTGCGGCGTGTCCCCGAGCAGCGCCCCCAGGATGACCACCATCTCCACGCCCAGCTCGTGGGCGAAGCCGAGGATCTCGTTGCAGAACGACCGCCACCGCATGGACGGTTCGATGCCCCGTACGAGCACCAGGTCGCGCGGCTTCGCGCCGCCGATCCGGACCACCGACAGCCGTGTCGTCGGCCAGGTGATCTTCCGTACCCCGTTGTCCAGCCAGACCGTCGGCCGGTTGACCTGGAAATCGTAGTAGTCCTCGGCGTCGAGCGCCGCGAACACCTCGCCCTTCCACTCCCGGTCCAGGTGTGCGACCGCGCCGGAGGCGGCGTCACCCGCGTCGTTCCAGCCCTCGAACGCGGCCACCATGACCGGGTCGATCAGCTCGGGCACGCCCTCAAGCTCGATCACCCAGGTCTCCTTCCGAAGTTCCCTTGCGTACGGGGGTCAGCCTAAGCCTTGAAGGGACATCGGCCACAGCCCACGACAGAGGGGCGGTTCCCCTCGGAACCGCCCCTCTTCCCCACCTGAACGAGAGCTATGCCTTGTGGCCCAGCATCTCCTCGACCCGGGCGCGCACGGAGGCGTCGTCCAGACCGCGGACCGTCACCGTCGTGCGCCGGCGCAGCACGTCGTCGACCGTCTGGGCCCACTCGTTGTCGCGGGCGTAGGCGACCTGGGCCCAGATCTCCGGGCCGTCCGGGTGGATGCGCTCGGCCAGCGCCGGGTCCTCGTTGGCGATGCGCGCGATGTCGAACGCCAGCGAGCCGTAGTGCGAGGCCAGGTGGCGCGCGGTCAGCGGGTCCATCCGGGAGCCGGGCTCGCGGTCCACCAGCAGCCGGTGCGCGACCGCGTTCGGGTTGGCGACACCGGGCAGCGGGATCCGGCGCACCAGCGACTTCGCCGGCTCCATGTCCTCGCTCAGCGGGCTGCCCGGGAGCTTCGCCAGCTTGTCCATGACCACGCGGCCGATGTGGCGGTACGTGGTCCACTTGCCGCCGGCCACCGACAGCATGCCGCCGGCGCCCTCGGAGACGACCGTCTCGCGCTTGGCCTTCTCGACGCCGCCGGGGCCGCCGGGCAGCACCCGCAGGCCCGCGAAGGCGTACGTCATCAGCGAGCGGTCCAGGTCCGCGTCCTTCACCGAGAAGGCCGCCTCGTCCAGGATCTGCTGGATGTCGGACTCGGTGGCGCGCACGTCGCCCGGGTCGCCCTCGTACACCTCGTCGGTGGTGCCGAGCAGCAGCTGGTCCTCCCAGGGGAGGGCGAAGGTGATGCGGTACTTGTCGATCGGGGTGGCCATGGCGGCCTTCCACGGCGACTTGCGCTTCATGACGATGTGCGCGCCCTTGGAGAGGCGGATCGACGGCATGGAGTGCTTGTCCTCCATGCGCCGCAGGTGGTCCACCCACGGGCCGGTGGCGTTGAGCACGACCCGCGCGTCGACCCCGAACTCGGTGCCGTCCAGACGGTCCTTGAGCTCGGCGCCGGAGACCCGGCCCCGCGTGGTGCGCAGCCCGGTGACCTCGGCGTGGTTGAGGACGACGGCACCCGACTCGACGGCCGCGCGGACCGTCATGACGGCGACGCGGGAGTCGTTCATCTGGTGGTCGTAGTAGACCGCGACGGCCTTGAGGTTGTCCGTCTTCAGACCCGGGTTGTCGGCGACGGCGCGGGCCGGCGAGATGACCTTGCCGATGCCGTCGCCGAAGGCCGAGAGGGCGGAGTAGGCGAAGACGCCCGCACCCAGCTTGGCCGCGCCCACCGGACCGCCCTTGTACACGGGGAGGTAGAAGGTGAGCGGGTTGACCAGGTGCGGGGCCACGTCCTTCGCCAGGACCCGGCGCTCGTGGTGGTTCTCGGCCACCAGCTTGACCGCGCCGGTCTGGAGGTAGCGCAGACCGCCGTGGACGAGCTTGGAAGAGGCGGAGGAAGTGGCGCCGGCGAAGTCGCCGGCGTCCACCATGGCGACCCGCAGACCCGACTGCGCGGCGTGCCAGGCCACCGAGGTGCCCAGGATCCCACCGCCGATGACCAGCAGGTCGTACGTGGCCTTGGCCAACTGCTCACGGGTCTCGGCGCGGCTCGGGTTCGAGCCGGCGGTCGGGTGCGTGCCCAGGGTGGGAACGCTCTGCAGGGTGCTCATATCCGTTGACTCCTACTTACTCGTCGATTGCGCCGGCCGGACGGTCAGCTGGCGTCTTCGTCGTCGACCCAGCCCATGGACCGCTCGACGGCCTTGAGCCAGCTCTTGTACTCGCGGTCCCGCTGCTCGGCGGGCATGCGCGGGGTCCACTCGGCCGCGCGGCGCCAGTTGGCGCGCAGGGCGTCGGTGTCGGGCCAGAAGCCGACGGCCAGGCCGGCGGCGTAGGCGGCGCCGAGGCAGGTGGTCTCGGCGACCATCGGGCGCACCACGGGGGCGTCCAGGAAGTCCGAGAGCGTCTGCATCAGCAGGTTGTTGGAGGTCATGCCGCCGTCGACCTTGAGGGCGGCGAGCTCGACGCCCGAGTCCTTGGTCATGGCGTCGGTGATCTCGCGGGTCTGCCAGGCGGTGGCCTCCAGGACGGCACGGGCGATGTGCGCCTTGGTGACGTACCGGGTGAGGCCGGTGATCACGCCGCGGGCGTCGGAGCGCCAGTACGGGGCGAACAGGCCGGAGAAGGCCGGCACGAAGTACGCGCCGCCGTTGTCCTCGACGGAGGAGGCCAGGGTCTCGATCTCGGCCGCGGACTTGATCAGGCCCATCTGGTCGCGCATCCACTGGACGAGCGAGCCGGTGACGGCGATGGAGCCCTCCAGCGCGTAGACCGGCTTCTCGTCGCCGATCTGGTAGCCGACCGTGGTCAGCAGGCCGCTGTAGGAGTTGATGATCTTGTCGCCGGTGTTCATCAGCATGAACGTGCCGGTGCCGTACGTGGACTTGGCCTCGCCCTCGGCGAAACAGGTCTGACCGAACAGGGCGGCCTGCTGGTCACCGAGCGCCGAGGCGACGGGGACGCCCGCCAGGACGCCCTCCTTGACCTCGCCGTAGACCTCGGCGGAGGACCGGATCTCCGGGAGGACGTTGAGCGGCACGCCCATGGACTCGGCGATGCGCTCGTCCCAGGTCAGGTTGTGCAGGTTCATCAGCATGGTGCGCGAGGCGTTGGTGACGTCGGTGACGTGCACGCCGCCCTGGGCGCCGCCGGTCAGGTTCCAGATGACCCACGAGTCCATGGTGCCGAAGAGGATGTCCCCCGCCTCGGCGCGCTCGCGCAGGCCCTCGACGTTGTCGAGCAGCCAGCGGGCCTTCGGGCCGGCGAAGTAACTCGCCAGCGGGAGGCCGGTCTCGCGGCGGAAGCGGTCCTGGCCGACGTTGCGGCCGAGCTCCTTGCACAGCGCGTCGGTGCGGGTGTCCTGCCAGACGAGCGCGTTGTGCACGGGCTCGCCGGTGTGGCGGTCCCACATGAGCGTGGTCTCGCGCTGGTTGGTGATGCCGACGGCCTTGACGTCGGCGGCGGTGAAGCCGGGGACGTCCTGGGCGGCCTTGGCGATGGCCCCGGCGACGACCTCCTGGACGTTGGTCCAGATCTCGTTGGCGTCGTGCTCGACCCAGCCCGGCTTCGGGAAGATCTGCTCGTGCTCCTTCTGGTCGACGGCGACGATGCGGCCGTCGCGGTCGAACACGATGCAGCGGGAGGAGGTGGTGCCCTGGTCGATCGCGGCGATGAAGGGGCCGGTGCTGCTGGTCATGTGGCTGCTCCTGGCAGGTCGTGAGTAGGCGGAATCAGGGTGCGGTGCGGATCTTGCGATCGCTGCCGATGCTGATCAGGCGAACGCGATGTTGTACAGACCACCGGCTATGACGGCACCGACGAGCGGGCCGACCACCGGGATCCAGGAGTATCCCCAGTCGGAGCCGCCCTTGTGGGGAAGCGGCAGCAGGGCGTGGACGATGCGCGGACCGAGGTCGCGGACCGGGTTGATCGCGTAGCCGGTCGGACCGCCGAGCGAGAGGCCTATGCCGACGACCACGAACGAGGTGATCAGGACGCCGATGACGCCGAGGCCCTTGCCGTCGTCCTGGAGGCCCTGGGTCAGGATGGCCAGGATCAGGACGACGGTGCCGATGATCTCGGTGGCGAGGTTCTGGACGGTGTTGCGGATCTCGGGGCCCGTGGAGAAGACGCCGAGCACCGGACCGGCCTGGTCGTGCGGGTGCGGGTCCTCGGGGCCGAGCTTCGCGTCGCGGATGTGCTCCGGGTCCGCCAGGTGGGCGCGGAACTGGCCGTAGTAGGTGATCCACATCAGGACCGCGCCGATCATCGCGCCGAGGAGCTGGCCGGCGAGGTAGACCGGAACGTCGCCCCAGGCGCCGTCCTTGACGGCGATGCCGACGGTGACCGCCGGGTTGAGGTGCGCGCCGGAGAGCGGTGCGGAGACGTATGCCGCGATCAGAACGGCGAAACCCCAGCCGAACGTGATGGCCAGCCAGCCCGCGTTGCGGGCCTTGGAGCTCTTGAGGGTGACGGCGGCGCAGACGCCGCCACCGAGCAGAGTGAGCAGGGCGGTACCGATGGTCTCGCCGATGAAGATGTCGGAGCTGGACACCCGCGACTCCTTTGTCATACGTCCAGGGGTGGGCGGACACCGGGTCCCACCGGTGGTTCCGCGCACTCGGTGAGTGCTGCACCGGCCCTTGGCCTGTCTCACCCTAACGCGTATTGCCGTTAGGTGTTCGACAATGCCGACCGGTGAACGGCAGTTTTCCGCCCAGATGAAGATTGCGTCAAGGGTCGGCCAGGCCAAAGTGTCGGATCGTTACCGCTCGGTGGGATCAGCCAAATCCGGCCATCGAATGGTCGGGATATGGCGAAAAGAGGGCATGGGGGAGCCGGGGTCTGGCCGAGAACGACGCTGGAGGGGCTGTGGGGGCCCTAGAACCGGCCTGCGCCGAGATCGCGTGAAACAGCGCGCGCACAGTCCCGGACGGACGCGATGAGGGCCGCACGGGGCTCCCCGGCCTCCCCGCAGACCCGCTCCACGGCCCCCGCGACCGCCACCGCGCCCACCGGCATGCGGCGCCGGTTGTGGATGGGAGCCGCGATGGAGGCGATGCCGTCCCAGGTCTCCTCGACGTCCGCGGCCCAGCCGCGGGCCCGGGTCAGGTCCAGGATCTCCTCGAAGCCGGCGCCGTCCGTGACGGTCCGGGGGGTGAACGCCTCGCGCTCCATCTCCACGGCCTGCGTGTGCGCGACCGGGTCGTGCGCCGACAGCACCTTGCCCAGCGCGGTCGAGTGCAGCGGCTGCATCGCCCCGACCTCCAGCACCTGGCGGCTGTCGTCGGGCCGGAACACGTGGTGCATGATCAGCACCCCGCTCTTGTGCAGCACGCCCACATACACGCTCTCGCCGCTCGCCCGGGCCAGGTCATCGGTCCAGACCAGGGCGCGGGCGCGGAGTTCGTGCACGTCGAGGTAGCTGTTGCCCAGGCGCAGCAGCTCCGCGCCCAGCTGGTACCGGCCGGAGGCCTCGTCCTGCTCCACGAAGCCCTCGGCCTGCAGGGTGCGCAGGATGCCGTGCGCCGTCCCCTTGGCGAGGCCGAGGGACGAGGCCACGTCCGAGAGCCCCAGCCGGCGCTCGCCTCCGGCCAGCAGCCGCAGCATCGCAGCGGCTCGTTCGAGCGACTGGATGTTCCGTGCCATCGCGCTGCCTCCTGCTGACGTTCCTGCTGGCTACTGACTATGGTGATGCGGTTCGACAATGCTGAACAGTATCGGTCGATGTCGACCTCGCGCAGGGGCGGCCGGTACATCGCGACGCCGCACACCCGTGCGCGCCCGTCCGCCCCCGCCACAGAATGCAGTCCGCCACGTGGGACAACCTCACCGGGGCCGGGAGGGCACGGTTACCCTGACCGCGTGCACCCTGGACGCAGAGGGGGTGCAAAGCCGACAGCCGTCGCATCCCAGGGAGCTCAGCCATGGCCTCGTTGCCGAACCCGCCCGCCGACACCCAGACCCGGGCCGACGCCCTCCGTGAGGCCCTCGCCACCCGTGTGGTCGTCGCGGATGGTGCGATGGGGACGATGCTCCAGGAGCAGGACCCCTC